>JAPOLH010000100.1 GCA_029977225.1 Verrucomicrobiaceae bacterium
GGGCGGTATCCTCCCAAAGAGTAACGGAGGAGCGCGAAGGTGGGTTCAGCACGGTTGGTAACCGTGTGTCGAGTGCATGGGCATAAACCCGCCTAACTGTGAGACCTACAAGTCGAGCAGATGCGAAAGCAGGCCCAAGTGATCCGGCGGTTGAATGTGGAATTGCCGTCGCTCAACGGATAAAAGGTACCTTAGGGATAACAGGCTGATTTCATCCAAGAGTTCATATCGACGATGAAGTTTGGCACCTCGATGTCGGCTCGTCGCATCCTGGGGCTGGAGAAGGTCCCAAGGGTCCGGCTGTTCGCCGGTTAAAGCGGCACGCGAGCTGGGTTCAGAACGTCGCGAGACAGTTCGGTCCTCTATCCTCTGTGGGCGCAGGAAAATTGAGGGGTTCGGTTCCTAGTACGAGAGGACCGGAATCGACGCACCTCTGGTGCACCGGTTGTCGTGTCAACGGCATGGCCGGGTAGCTAAGTGCGGAAGAGATAAGCGCTGAAAGCATCTAAGCGCCAAGCTCCTCCCAAGATGAATTTTCCCTGAAGGATCGTCGAAGACTACGACGTTGATAGGCTTTAGGTGCAAGCGTGGTAACATGTTTAGCCGAGAAGTACTAATCATCCGTTTGGCTTGATTCCTGTTTTTGGAATCAGAAATGCCAAGGAAACCGCAGAAACGGTGCTGCAACCAATAATCGCAGCCAGTCATATCAGAAAATCACTCCATATGGATGCCAGAGAGCGGGCAGCAGGTAAAAGCTGAAAAGCTAAAAACCTGAAATGCTGAAATAGAAAACAAACAATTTTTCAGCTTTTCAGAATTTAAGCATTTACCTCCCTCAGGCCCCCAGAGCCCCAGTTCTCATCAAAGAGAATTGACCTCTGGTGACCAGAGCGTGGTGGAACCACCCGGTCCCATTCCGAACCCGGAAGTGAAACGCCACAGCGCCAATGGTAGTGGGACGATAGGTCCTGTGAGAGTAGGTCGTCGCCAGGTATATGCCCGGTACTTTGCTTCATCGCATTGTACCGGGCTCTTTTTTTGCTCCATTCAATGCTTGAGGCGATTTCGCCAAATTTGCGGAACAGGTCCGATGCGTGTGGAGATCACAAATAAACGAGCTCCGCATGTTTGACGGAGATGAGGATCGTCGCCACCTCGGCGTGAGGGTGGATTTTTTGAAGGGTGGATTGATAGGCCTGCATTTGGCCGGAGTAGCGATCAATTAATTCATGCGCGGCCGCCACCGCATCAGTTTTGTAATCGATGATTTCTACGCGAGTGACTTCACCTGATTTGTCGCGATGGATGTGCATGCGGTCGATGACGCCGGTCATCAATCTGCCATCAATATGGGCAACAATTGGCTGCTCGCGATAGAGATCGATGGGTTTGTTTTCGCGTTTGAGCAGTGTTGCGACGGTGGGTGATTCAATAAGCCGTGCGACTGCTTTGCCCGCATCGTTTTGAGGCAGCTGGATGAGGGTCTCATCGATCCAGCTGATATCTTCCATGAGGGCATGGACGTCGGCTCCGAACTTCATGCCGGTTGGCGAGTGAACGGGCGCATTGTTTTTGTTTTTAGCTTTGCTCGGAGTGAGACTCGCGCGTTTGTGGGTCGGTGTAAGCAGTTGAGTGGGGGCGGGTTGATCCTCGGCGAGGGGCAACAGGTCAACGAGCTGAAACCAGTCGGCATTGCCTGATTCAAAGATGGTTTCCTCGTTGGGGGAGTTTTTGCCTGCCGAGCAGAGGATCCAGTTGGCCAGGCTGGCTTTGTCGGGGTTGGAATCTTTGCTAGGCTGCTTAAGCATGACATAGAGGCCACGCTTGGCTCGCGTAAGAGCGACATATAGCATGCAGATAGCCTCATAGCGTTGTGAGTCTCCCCAACGATCTTCCGCTTCGCGCATTGCTTGGATGATATTTCGGGCCCAGGCGGGGGGCGTTTCGGTGACCCATCCGTCACCGCGTGCAATGTTGAATTTTTGCGTCGCGGGCGTGATTTCGTCGGGTATGTGAGGAAGCACCACCACATCGAATCCGAGGCCTTTGGATTTGTGAATGGTCATGACCTGGACGGCAGCGACACCGGGGTTTTGCGCGATTTCGAGGCGTTTGATCCAATCGGCCGCTTGGCGAGCAGAATAGCATCCCGTGGCATCAAAATCCGCAAGTGCGGCAAGCAAATCGTCTGCCCGCCGACGGCCAAACTCCGACCAAGCCGAAGCCGCGGGTGTAATGATAGGCGCGATTGATCTTGAAAAACCTACAGCGGAAATTTCACGAGTCAGATTTTCCCAAATAATATTCCAATCATTGCCGTGATCGTCGCGCAATACTGTCGCGATGGGCGACATTTCTATGATGCCGCGCGCGAAACCGCTGGATGGATTAGCGAGCCATTCCAGGAGATGGGTGATGACAATGCCGGGTTGATTGTCTGTTGCGGGCTTGCGCCTCCCTTCTTCGATCACATCGAAATGATGGCTTCGGAGGTATTCGGCGACCTTGGTGACCTCGTCATTGCTGCGCAACAAGATGCCGCAGGTCATTTGGCGTTTGCCGATTTCGAGATCATTCAGGATTTCGACTAGGCGGGAGAGCTCGTGTTCCTCGTCCTTGACCAGCTCCACGCGGGCATGGCCGCGCATTTTGTCTGCCTTGAGGTGAGCAGCGGAAAAATGCTTATCCCACTGCCATGCCGGAGTCGGATTGCCGAAGAGTCTGTGGATGGTCTCGGAATCTCCGCACACCGTATTGACAAGGTCGAGCACTTGAGGGCACGAGCGAAAAGATTCATACATGGGAGCGGTGGTGATGCCGCCCTCGTAGTTAGTGCGAACCTCGTCGAAGAGATTCACATCTCCACCACGCCATCCGTAAATCGCCTGCTTGCGATCGCCGACCAAGAAAAAGCTTTTGGAATGCTCATCGGAAACAGCCTCGTTGATCAGGGGGTAAAGGCCGTTCCAGTCCGCGCGACTGGTATCTTGGAACTCGTCGAGCAGCCAGTGGTCGTAACGAGAATCGATGCGAAAATCGACTGCATCGCGCTTGATCCTTGCATGTTCACTGTGAGCCCAGGCGCCCATGAGGTATTTCACATCGCTGAAACCAAGGAGTCCCTTTTTTCGAAGTTGCGATTCGCAAAGCGAGTCGTAAGTCTGCACGACCTCGCGAATCGCGCGGGTTCTTTGGAGTGCCGCGGTGAGCTCGCAGCATGCGGCCAGCATGACCATTTTGTGGAGCGCATCGCCCGTTGCTCCATCGAGGATGAAATTTTTATGACATTTGACTTCGAGTGGTGGTGTTTGAGTGATGACCGCCTCGAGCAGGTTTTTGGTGAGGCTGTTCAAATTGCTTTTGCCAAGGCTGCCGCTGCCAATGGTGTGATTGCGCAATGTTTCGATGGCTGCCTGCAGCGCAGGTTCCTGGTTTTTATGAGTGAAAGTGAGTGTACGAATTCCGTTGAGAGCTGCTAGGGCTAGCGCGTGTTTTTCCTTTTCCCAATCATCGACGTCCGCATGCTCGAGTGCGGGAGGGCCCCACTCTTGGTCGTTCGAATTTCGATATTCCTCGTGCCACTTGGCGACGAATTCGCGGAGTGCGCTGAGTACCGACTGGCTTTCGCGTCCCATGGTTGCGCGACGGAATGCGTGGAGGAATTGAAGGTCCTGTTTGCTGGCATCCAGTTTGCGGTTGAGCACCGATGCAATCATTTCGTCTGCGAGTGCAGTGGCGCGCGGGCCCTCGACGAGGTCGAATCTTCCACCCGTGATGCCGAATTCGTATTGGAAGCTCCTGACGATTTTTGCGAAAAAAGAATCGATCGGCCTTGGATCGCAATGTTTGAACGC
>JAPOLH010000101.1 GCA_029977225.1 Verrucomicrobiaceae bacterium
GGTGGCCGCGCGACAACGGGTGCAGGCTTAGGTGCATTCGCAGGCGTTGCCGATGCAGAAGCTTTGAGTTCGTTATCCTGCGGCATCGTGAGCATGTCGGGCAGCCGCAATCCATCATCTGGCATCGCGGGCTTTGTTGGCTTCGATGGCTCTGCTGAAGGCTCGGGCACAATCGTTGCCACAGGCACGGCCTCAGTAAGTTTGCTTGCCTCGTCAGATTTCTCCGGCTCGGGCTCCTTGGCTTTGAACTTCAACAACGAACACGCAGGCAAACCCGCAATGCATAGCGCGGCCATGCAGGCAGTGAAAAAATTTTTAAATGTCTTTTCGTCACGCATCGATTGACCCAAGCAAAGCCGTTCGAGACGCCGAGGGGAAGAGTTATTGGTGATTTGTGATTGGTTATTGGGGATACAGAAGAAGCCGCTTTTCCTCTTCCGACTTGTGACTTCAAGTCTTCTGCCCCACTTGAACCTTGAAACTATCTTTGCGCGGCCGATTCTACGCGGCATGCAGATTCGATCCGCCGACCTGGTCACCAGCGCAAGCGATCTGGGCGGATGCCCGGATTGGGATCGGCCGGAATTCGCGCTCATCGGCCGCTCGAATGTCGGTAAATCGTCGCTGATCAATTTGCTCACCAATCGCAAGGGCTTGGCCAAAGTTTCGGCAACCCCGGGCAAAACGCGGTTGATGAATTTTTTCCTGATCAACCAGCAATGGAGTCTCGTCGATCTGCCGGGCTATGGATTTGCGAAGGTTGCAAAGGAAGAATCCCACGCTTTCAACGAACGCTCGGGCAATTACATCGGTCGCCGGGAATGCTTGCGCTGCGTGCTGGTGTTGATCGATTCGCGCCACCCGCCGCAGCGCATCGACATGGACTTCATCGAATGGCTCAACGGCACGGGCGTGCCGTTCGTGATCGTTTTCACCAAAACCGACAAACAGTCCGCCGGAAAAACACGCGCCAACGCCGCAGTTTTCCGCGAGCATGTCGCCGCCCGCATCGGTATCACGCCGGAAATTTTGATCAGCTCGGCAGTCTCACGCGAGGGTCGAGGCGATGTGATGAAGTTTATCGAGAATCGCATGGCCGGAAATCTGTAAGCCCTCCCCTGTCGGAAGCTCCGAGCCATCTTTTTCTACAAGGCCCGGAGGAGGGCCTTGCTCACCGCTTGGCCGGAGCGGAGCGCAGGCAATCCCGCCGCGCTGACGGAATTTCCACTTGCCCGCCCATGAACTCAGTCATAAGAAATCCCCGCGCATGATCTATCTGTCGGGGCGTGGCGCAGCCTGGTAGCGCGCCTCGTTCGGGACGAGGAGGCCGTGGGTTCGAATCCCGCCGCCCCGACCAAAAAAGCCTCCCCAACGGGAGGCTTTTTTGGCGGCGAGATGAAGAACCCACGGAGTGGGTTTGAATGCAGCGGAAGCTTTAGCAACCAAATTAAATCATGCGAGCAACGCGAGCCATCTTGGCATGGCCGAAGCGCAGCGCAGGCAATACCAGTTTGACCTTCGGCAATGAATGACGCTACAGCTCCCGCCGCTTTCAAACCCAGTCCTCCGCTTCGCTTCGGAGGGGTTCTCATCCCGCCAGCCCGTCGAATGAAGCGTAACGCTTTGGTAAACATTCGACGCTCAATTTGCTATCGGCGTTTAAGTGGTCGGGCTGGCGGGATTCGAACCCACGACCCCTTGCCCCCCAGGCAAGTGCGCTACCAGACTGCGCTACAGCCCGCTTTGTGAACGGGCGAGAAGGCAAGCAAGGGAAATGCGGATTGGCAAGCACGGAAAATCTCGTGATGGAACAGGTCGAATGAGGGGCATCAAGTCCGTCATCGCCTTACCCAGAAAGTCGGGCTGGCGGGATTGCCTCCGCTGCGCTCCGGCCATGCCAATTTCGCTCGCTGCGCTCGCAGTTTTCCGGTCGCCATTACAAACGGCTAACTGCATTCGAACCCACGACCCCTTGCCCCCTAGGCAAGTGCGCTACCAGTCTGCGCTACAGCCCGCTTTGTGAACGGGCAAGAAGGCAGGCAAGGGAAATGCGGATTGGCAAGCACGGAAAATCGTGAGATCAGATGGGCCGCATGAATCGCATCAAAACTGCTATCGTGGGTGCCAGCGGCTATTCCGGCATGGAACTGCTGCGCTTGTTGTTGAGTCATCCATCCGCGGATCTGGTAGCAGTGACATCGCGTCAGGAGGCAGGTCGGCCACTGAGCGTAGTTTTCCCACGCTTCCAGTCGGCATGGACGCATGACCTCCATTTCATCGAGCCCGATGCTGACAAGATCGCTGCCAGCGGCGCGCAGGTGGCTTTCCTTGCCCTGCCCCACGGAGTCGCGGCGGAAATCGCCCGCGCTTTGCTTGAGAGGGGCGTGAAGGTGATCGACTTGAGCGCGGACTTCCGCCTGCGTGATGCGACGGTGTACAAAGAGTTTTACGGTCATCCGCACCCGGCGCCGGACCTCCTCGCCGAGGCGGTTTATGGTTTGCCGGAATTGCGTGCGGATGAAATTTCCAAAGCGCGTTTGATCGCGTCGCCTGGCTGTTATCCGACGAGTATCTTGTTGCCACTGCTGCCCTTGCTGCGTGAGGGCTTGATCGAAACCGACAGCATCGTGGCGAATTCGATGAGCGGCGTGAGTGGTGCCGGGCGCAAGGCCGAGCTGTCGCTATTGTTCTGCGAGTGCAACGAAAGCGCTCGCGCTTACGGCGTGCCCAAGCATCGCCACCTTTCGGAAATCGAGCAGGAACTCGGCATCGCCGCAGGTGAAAAAGTGGTGATCAGTTTCATCCCGCATCTCATTCCGGTGAATGCCGGCATCGTCACGACCACCACGGCGATACTTCGCAAAGGCATCGCGCCCGAAGCGATCGGCGTGGCGCTCGAGAATGCGTACGAGGGCAAGCCCTTCGTGCGTTTGCTTGGCCGCGGTGCTTGCGCCGATACCAAACAGGTGACGCGCACAAACTTTGTCGACATCGGTTGGCAGCACGATCCGCGCACCGGTCGCGTGATCCTGATGAGCGCCGAAGACAACCTCGGGAAAGGCGCCGGCGGTCAGGCGATCCAAAGTTTCAACCTCATGTTCGGGCTCAGCGAAACTGCCGGGTTGCAAAGTTTCTGATCGCGGCGCAGGATCCCCCTCCTTTCCTTTCCGATCATGGACTTTCCATTCACCCGCATCAAAGGTGGCGTGGGCGCGCCACAGGGATTTCTGACCAGTGCCGTGAGCTGCGGGATCAAGAACCCCGAGGCCAGCCGGCTCGACCTTGCGCTAATCTATTCGGAAAAGCCCTGCGCCTCGGCCGGCACTTTCACCACCAACCGCGTGAAGGCCGCACCCGTGCGCGTTTCACAATCTCACCTGCGCAAAGGTGAACTCCGCGCGATCGTCGCCAACTCCGGCAATGCCAACGCCTGCACCGGCGTGCAAGGCATCGAGGATGCCAACGCGATGTGCGATGCGGTCGCTGTTCCATTGGGCCTCAAGCGTTCGCAAATCGGCGTGTGCTCGACCGGCGTGATCGGCCTGCCGATGCCGATGACGCGCATCACGCCGCGCGCGGAAGAACTCGTTTCAAAACTCGGCCCGAAAAACGGACCCGATGTCGCGGCTGCGATCATGACCAGCGACACGCGAGCGAAAGAAATCGCGATTTCATTCGACCTCGGCGAACACCGCGTCCGCATCGGCGGATGCGTGAAAGGTGCGGGCATGATTTCTCCAAGCATGGCGACGATGCTTTGCTTCATCACCACCGATGCCAACCTGCCAAGCGCATGTTTGCGCAAGTCCGTGCTGGAATGCGTCGAGGAAAGCTTCAATCGCA
>JAPOLH010000102.1 GCA_029977225.1 Verrucomicrobiaceae bacterium
CCGAATCCCGAAATGAATTCGTGAACCGCTTTCCTTACGATCCGAATTTCTGAGCCGTTTCCTCCAAAACATCCCACTAAAATCTCAACTTAACACTACGATGATTAAAGCAATACCAGTTGCCATCTACGCCTTGGCTATCCATTCCCTTTTAGCTCAGAGCAATTCGTCTTCGCTCAAGCCGGCGGCCTCATGGCCGCTCGAAAATCAAGCCCACACCGCACCTGGCGTGGTTGGCAAGTCGATGAATTTCGATGGGTTCACTTCGGTGGTTTCAGTAAAGCCCGAGCAAGCTCCGAAACTTGACGGAGCATTCACCATTGAAGCTTGGGTGGCTCCGCAAGTGTATCCCTGGGACTGGGCGGCGATTGCCAACCAGGAGCGTGATCATAAGGAAGGTTGGTTTTTCGGAGTCGGCCATAACGGACGCGTCGGGATGCATGTGGCCAAGGATGGGAAGTGGATCGAGTGCAATTCAAAGACCCCATTGCCTTTGCTCAAGTGGAGTCATGTGATGGGATCGTACGATCCCGCAT
The DNA here is from genome assembly GCA_029977225.1 of Verrucomicrobiaceae bacterium. Taxonomy (GTDB): domain Bacteria; phylum Verrucomicrobiota; class Verrucomicrobiia; order Verrucomicrobiales; family Akkermansiaceae; genus Luteolibacter. The sequence goes on from JAPOLH010000102.1 coordinate 537, forward strand.
CCGGCTTGAAGGTTTATGTGAATGGAAAGCTTGAAGGGAAAATCGATACGAAAGGGTCGATCACGCAGGCTGCCGGGCAAGCGCTGTGGATCGGCAGGAGTCACACCAAATCCTTTCCGGTCCGCACCGAGCGCCGCTTCAGCAAGACCTTCCTTTCACCGATGGTCTTCGACGGTTTGATTGATGAAGTGAAAATTTTCACCCATGCGCTGAGCGATGGGGAGGCCTCGGCGGCATTCGCATCGGTAAAGCCTGCCGTGGAGCAACCGCTGCAATACCGCCGTTTCCCTGCCGGTCCGGACGGCCCTGCGGATTTCGGCGCGGTTTACACCCGGCTCAATTATGCCCCAGAGTGGGAGCGTTACTGGAGGGTCGGCGACACGGCCGACATCCTCGTCCGCTTCGACGATAATCCGACCAAGATCATTTTCTGGCGCGGGATGAACTATGGCGCCTGCTATGTCTCGGAGAACGGCCTCTGGGCCGGCGACCAGAGCCTTGAAGTGAACAGTGCCGAGAAGGGGTGCTTCGAGCACATGGGCGACAAGCATTGCGAGCGCTCGCATGCCCGCATCATCGAGAGCAATGACGCCCGGGTGGTCGTCCACGCCCGCTACGCTTGCACCGGCATCGACGGCTCGTTTCTTGCACCCGACCCCGACACCCGTTGGGGTATCTGGGCCGACGAATATTTTTCGATTTATCCTGATGGTGTGGCCGTGCGCCATGTGGAGGCGCCTTTGCATAACGGCGGCGGCCAATGGCAGGAAACCATCCTCTTTAATCAACCTGGTTCACGGCCTGAAGACACGGTTGATATCAACGCCTTCACTCTCGCGAACACGCAGGGTGAGTCTCATACCTATTCATGGGAAAACGGCCCGCCGATCAAATGGAGTCGAGTTCTCGAAGAGCGGATGTTTCCCAAGCCTGCAAATGCGAATATCCAGCTAGTCAATTTCCGCTCGCAGTGGAAACCCTTCATCATCTTCGAGCCGGAGCCCAAGATTCAGGGGTTTGGAATTCCTGCGAGCAAGGACTACTCGAATTTTCCGTGCTGGAACCACTGGCCTGTCGCTCAGTTGCCCAACGACGGACGCAAGGCGATCGTTTCGGACCGACCTTCACATTTTAGTCTGTCGACATCGGTCACACGCGTGCACCGGAATGAGAAGGGCGCGTCCGCAACCTGGCTCTATGGCTTGACGAACCAGCCGATCACAAATCTTGTGCCTCTCGAAAAATCGTGGAACTACGCCCCGGCCCTCACGCTGCAAAGCCAAGGGTTTGATGGGGGAACTTTCGAGAAATCCGAACGCGCCTTTGTCTTCACTGCAAAGAAATCGAACGCCGCCAGCGCGCTGGAATTCACCCTCGCTGCCAGCGCCGGCTCACCGCTTTTCCACCCGGCTTTTGTGGTGAAAAACTGGGGCAAGAAGGATGCGAAACTACTCATCGACGGCAAAGAGATTCCTCGTGGAAAGGATTTTCGTCTCGGCCACCGTCAGACCATCGACGGCACCAACCTCATCGTCTGGCTCAAGCTAGAACGATATCAACCGACCAAAATTTCGCTGCTCGCGGTGGAATGAGTGTCCGCCTCAGATAAAGAAGCACATGTCATCTGGGGCGATGTGTATTTGATGAAAAAATGATTTCGATGAGACCTAAACGAATCATCCAGGCATTCTGTCTGCTGCTGATGGTGGCCTGCATGCAGGCAACGGAGTCGGCTGGTTTAGCGGCTCTCAATCTTCGTTGCGAGGATCTTGTCGACCCCATCGGGATCGATGTTCTGAAGCCGCGGCTGAGTTGGCAAATGCGTTCAGATCATCAAGGGGCTTCCCAGACGGCGTATCGGATCCTGTGTGCAACCGCGCCCGATTTGCTCAAAGAGGGCTCGGCGGACTTGTGGGATTCGGGGAAGGTTGCCGGCGATGATTCTCGGCAGATCAGCTACGCGGGAAAAAAGCCTGTGCGAGGCGTCCCCCATTACTGGACGGTGCGCATTTGGGATGAAAAGGGAACACCTTCTCCATGGGCTCCTCTCGCCGCGTGGTCCTATTTTGACATGTCGGCGACAAAGGATTGGCAGGCCAAGTGGATCACGCACCCGGCTAGCTCTCCCTGGCTGCGAAAGTCTTTAGAGCTCAAGGCGAAACCGGTCCGAGCGCATATCTATGTCAATGCCGTCGGTTTTTTTCAGCTCTTCATCAACGGCAAACGGGTCGGTGCGGATCAATTCACCCCTCATGTGAGCCAACCCGATAAGCGCAGCTTCTGTCTTACTTACGATGTGACGGACTATCTTGTGGAAGATCGCAATGCCATCGGCCTGTGGTTGGGGCAGGGGTGGAGCGGTCATACGGATATCCATGGCAGCCCGCGCTTGCCCAGCCCTGCGGTGCGGGCGCAACTCGAAATAGCCGATACGAAAGGTGAAATCATGACTTTCGTCACGGACGATAGTTGGCGTGCGAAGAATAGTTGCATGTCCTACCGTGGCCACTGGGGTTGGAATCGCTTCGGGGGTGAAGTTCACGACGGCGCCTTGGAGGAATCTGACTGGGCGGATGCCGACTTTGATGACAGCGGGTGGTCAATGGCAACGATGGCCAAAGTCCCCGACACCATGGTTTCTGCTGAGATGCTTCAGCGCAGTCGTGTGGTCGAGACCATCCATCCCATCAAGGTGACCAAGCTACCGGAAGATACTTTAACGAGCCCAAACCGGATCGCCGCGGGTGAGAAGATCGACATCTCGATCAAGAAAGCGCTTTATGGCATTCCAGGAGAATCCTCCTCTCAGATCGATATCAGCGAAAAGCTGCAGGCCTTGGCAGACGCCAAGAAATATCATTTTCACATAACCAATGCACTGGCCGGAAAAGATCCCGCTCCGGGAAGGGCGAAGCAGCTCGTGCTGGAATACATTCTGAATGGTAAAGAGATCGCTCTAAATCTCAACGAGCACGCGGACTGTATCTTTGCGACGATCGGAGGGCGGAGCTCGAACTGGTTGGTCGATATGGGCAAAGCGATGACCGGCACCTTCGACATCACCTTCCCTCAAGGGGAGAAGGGGCGGGTCGTGACCATGCAGTTTGGTGATGCCTACACGCCGGGCAATAAGCCTGGCGAGTTGCCGACGATGAACCATTTCAGTCAAATCAGCGAGTATCTCTGTCGGGGCAGCGGCATAGAACGATTTAAGAATCAGTTTAATTATGCGAGTTGCCGCTACATCCTGATTTTGAATGCCCCGGAAGGCGACATCAC
>JAPOLH010000103.1 GCA_029977225.1 Verrucomicrobiaceae bacterium
TGAAGGCATGGGGGTTCGATTCACTGGATGGGCGCGGCCGGGTGCGGAGGGAAGTTTGGCGCGTGCGGGAATGGATTTTGCGCGATCGCTGTCGCGTCGTGCCGAGCGCTGTGTGCTGGCCTTGCATGAATCGGGCGAGCAGGTGCCGGAGGAGGTACGGATTTTTCTCAATCGAGTTGCCGACCTTTTGTGGATTATGGCCAGAGTTGAGAAGTAAGAGGCAAGCAGCCAGAATCAATAGAAGAGGAAGAGATTTGCGGGCGGTATGGCAGGAGTTCTTATTTAGAATTGGCCGCTGAGTTTGCGGGCGGTCCAGAAGGTGGCGAGGAGTGCGATGAGGGCGGTGAGGGTGACCCAGTGGGACCAGAGAGGGGTGCTTGCAACAAGGGGGCGTGGTTGGGGGAGGGCGTTGATTTCATTGATGAGTGAGGGGATCTGATCGGGCTGGATGATGCGGCCTCGGGTGATGCGGGTGATTTCTTCGAGGACTTCCGGGCGTGCGGGTTGTCCGGTTTTTTCGATTTCCGATCCTTGGGCGATGAGGCTTGTTTCGAGCGGGTTGGATTCGTCGTTGTGATTGGTGACGCGGAGTTTCCAGTTGCCGGGTTGGTCGACTTTGAAGCGTCCGCTGAAAGAGCCCCAGGTGGATTCCAATTTTTCGAGGCTGAGGCGTTGGCTGCGTCCGTCGGGTGAAGTGAGATCGACCGACACCGCGCCATCGCGCAGGGGGAGCCATCGGGCTCGAAGGCGTTGGCGTTGAGCGTGACCGTATCGCTGAGTTGCGGGCGTTCCGGGTTGAAAAATACGCGCACGCGTTTGCCGGCGGCCATGTTGCGCTGGTAGGACATCCAGCGTGCGACTTGGCCCCAGAAGCGGTAGTGGTAGAGGTCTTCCACGCCGCGGCGCCAACGCCATGCCGAGTCGATGCCCATGAAAAGCACCTTGCCGTTGCCGGCGGATTTCGTGACGAGCAGTGGCGTGGCTCCAAACTTGCCGCGGCTGTTGCCATGGACGGCAAGAACTTCGGCACCCGCCTTGGCTTTGATGACGAGGGCGTGCCAATGGAAGCCGGGAAGTTGTCGCCAGATTTCGGGATTTTCCTCTTCGTTCTCGCCGAGGAGCGTGAGCAACGACGAGCGGCCCTCCGAGGTGAGCGTGAGTGGTGCGGCAAGCGGGTCGCGGATGCCCTTGCGTTGTTTGTCGTCGAGCACGACTGGCATCAAGTCGGCGAGGTCGGTATCGAGCAGGGAAAATTGGTTACCCTTGCTGCCGGGGAGGAAGACCACGCCGGATGCTTGATTTTCCACAAGCCCGCGGATGAGTGTGCATTGTTCCTTGGTGAGCTGATTGTTGCCGATACCGACATCGCCGAGGAAAATTACATCGTAGGGTGCGAGGTCTTCGGGTTTTGAGGGGAAAGCGGAAATGTAGTGGGGGCCGCCACCGGGTCCGAGTGTCGGGTGGAAGAGCAGGCATGAGAGCTCGACACCGGGGTCGCGTGAAAGCGCGTTGCGAAGGAAGCGGTATTCCCAGCGCGGGAGGCTTTCGACGATGAGCACTCGGATTTTTTCTGGTCGGCCGGCGATGGAAAACTTGTGTGTGTTGTTCGCGGCGATGAGTTCGCCTTCGTGGACAGGGAGTGAGATTTGGAGTGTTGAGGAGCCTTCCTGGCGGATGCGCCAGAGCATCGATTCGTAGGTTTCCGAGTTGGGTGCGATGGTGATGTTTTTTGATTGTTCGAGGCCGCTTTCATCGCGCATGCGAACGACTGTCCGAACTTGGCGATCAAGTGATGATCGGATCGTGAATGGGATCTGCACGTTTTCGCCAACGATGCCATATCCTGGTGCCGCGACGGTGAGGATCTCGATGTCGGGAAGGCGTTTGGTGCTGCCGACCGGTATTGCAAAGTGAGGGATGTCTCGCATGCGCATTTTTTGTGCGGCGGTGATGGGTGATGTGCCGATGTTATGGTCGCCGTCGCTGAGCATGATCACGGCGCGGAGGTTGTCGTGACGCTTGAGTGCGTCGGTGAGCGCGGCGTTGATGTCGGTGCCGGCAATCGTGTCGGGTGCGGCCTTGGCAAATGAAATGCGCGTCACTTCGTTTTTGCCATTGGATTCAAGCGTGCGCCAGTCGTCCGATGCGAGGATCTTGGTCGCAGCCTCGGCACGCGAGAGTACTTTTGGACCCATGTCCGAAGTGTTGCTGGCATCGATCGTTTCCATGGATTTTGAAGCGTCGTGCAAGATGACAATTTGTGGTTTGCTCTCGGGTTGAATGATTTTTTGCCACTCCGGTTGCCATAGCAGGGCTACGACCATAGCGATCGCGAGCATGCGCATGCCCTCGAGCAGAGTGGTGCGCCTGCGCTGCGATGATCGTGCGATGGTGAGACTCGATAATGCCGCAACGAGGATCAGGGCGGTGATGCCGATCCAGAGGCTTGTGGGTGTTGGTGAGAAGTGGAGCAAAGTGAAGATTACCAAAGAAAATGATTCATTTGCGTCGGGCGCGAGGCGCGGCAGACTGATTGCGATATGAATTCGGACTGAGACAGAGGATCGCCTCTGCGATCAGGAAAAAAAGCATGGCAAAAAGGAATAGCCGCCATGCCTCGACGGAGGCGGCGGAGTCGTTGTTTTCGCCAGCACGGTCGAGCAATGTGTGACGAGTACCTTTGAGCAAGGAGTCGATCGCATCGCTATCGAGTGAATCGATGTTGTCTTCGCTGGGAGAGCGGTTGATTGCAATGAGACCGCTGTCGGATTTTTCCACACCGGCGAGATATTCTTTGGGGGTTTGTTCGTCGCCGGGAATTTTGATGTGCATGCGGGATCCGCCGGGTTGGGCGCGTGCCATGTCGGATCCGATGGTGATTGCCTGCGATTTATTGAAGCGCTCGTGACCTTGGTTGATGATGCGTTGGACGAGCGGAAGCAAAACATCGGCATCGCCGAGATTGGACCATGAATAATCCGGCTTGGTGCCGAACATCCATGCCGTGCCTTGATCATAGATGCGGCGCGCCAGGGCCGGTTCGCCATTTTTCCAGTGCGCGAGGGTCGTAATGTCGCCTTGGGGAATTTGGCGTCGCAGGGCTTTGAGTCGTTGGGCGGCGACCGGCGTGCCATCGAGTCCGTCGCAAAGAGGTCCGTCGCTGCGATTCCAATCTCCGAGGACAAAAAATTTATCCTTGGGCGCGATCTCGGTTTCGCACCAAGCGAGTTGGCTGAACGGTTTGAGCGATCGCGTGCCGGGTGCAAAGAAACAGGCATGGCCGCCGGAAGCGAAGAAGCGCTGCATGGCTTCGGCGGTCGGTCCTTCGGGCATGGGGGATGCCCAAAGGATGGCGGAAAACTCCGGTGAGATTTTTTGCAGCGCTCGTTCAGGGGAAACGATTTGCCCTTCCATGTTCGTGCCAGGTGGGGCTGCCGCAAGTGCGAGATAGTTCGCGGTTTCGCCGGGAGTGGAAACAATGAGTGTGAGCGGTTTGCGCGAGGGGCTGTAAACAAAGTAGGCCATGTTGTCGCGTGGGTTGCCATCAGGCGGCAATGCGAGCCAACCGTAGCCGTTCTCCTGCGAAGCATGAAGGTTGATGCGTTTTTGAAAGCGGGTCAGCGAACCTGCGGCGGACAGCATTTCACCAGTGTTGGTGCCATCGAGATGGGTGGTGAGTGATGTTTGTTTTTCATTCATGTTGCCGTGCCTCTCAATTTCCCCATCGAGTAGCAGTTCATCCTCCTTTCGGCGGGATCCGGTGATGCGGCATTGAGGCCGGTTGCGGTGTATGAGGCGGCAGCAATCGCT
>JAPOLH010000104.1 GCA_029977225.1 Verrucomicrobiaceae bacterium
GAGAGGAAAGATCGGCTTCTAAGGTCCTGGACATGCCTGATGTGAACTTCTGGCCGCGGATGCCGAAGATGCCGACAACGAGGAGCGCGATGATCGCGTAGGCTAGGAAGAAATAGCGCATCAGGAGAAGGTTGTTGGATTCAAGGTTTCAGATTACCGGCTTTGGCCATCAGGCATCCTCTTCTTCGACGAGTTCGATGTTGTCGCCGCCGATTTCGGCGAGGAGGCTGCGGGTTTTTTCCGGGTTGAATTTCGGGTCGCGTGCTTCGATGGCGATGAAGAAGCCATCGTCGGTGGCGCGGTGAAATTGTTTGCTGGCGAAGAGCGGGTGGTTGAGGCGCGGAAGTTGGATCAGCGCGAGCAGGCCGAAGAGCACCGTGAAGCCGGAGAAGAGAATGGTCAGCTCGAACATCACCGGGAAGAAGGCCGGGATGGTGAAGATGTTGGCGGGCTTTGCTTGGACGATCGTCGGGTAGATCACCACCTGCGTCGAGTAAGCGAGGGCAAAGGCGGTGGCGGTACCGGTCATGCCGCCAAAGAAGACAAACCATGGAAGGATCGAGCGTTTCATGCCCATCGCGCCATCAAGGCCGTGGATTGGGTAGGGCGAGTAGCAGTCCCATTTCCGAAAACCGGAGTCGCGGATTTTTTCCGCCGCCTTGTAGAGGGCGGAGGCGCTCTTGAACTCGGCGAGGTAGCCGTAGACGCGTTTGCGGGTGGTGCTCACGGGTGGGAAGAGTGGTTGATGGTTGGGTGAAACTTATTTCGAGGAGACCAATTCCTTCTGATAGGCGGCTTCGTTGACGGTGCCGTGGTCTGGGTGGTGTTCCTTGTCGTCGTGGTGCGGGTCAGCCTGTGGAAGCGTCCATTTCACCTCGGCGATGTTGATGCAGGGGAGGAATTTGAGGAACAGCATGAAGAGGGCGAGGAACATGCCGATCGTGCCGACAAAGGTCATCATTTCCACGCCGCTAGGGCTGTAGGTTTTCCAGTCGCCGGGTAACCACATGCGGGCGAGGGTGGTGACGATGATGACGAAGCGTTCGAACCACATGCCGACGTTGACGCACATCGCGACGGCCATGATGACCCAGAGGTTTTCGCGGCAGGCTTTGAACCAGAAGAGCTGTGGCGAGAGCACATTGAGCGACATCATCGCGGCATAGGCCCACCAGTAAGGACCAGCGATGCGGAACTTGAAGGCGTCCATTTCGTAGATCGCACCCGAGTAGAATGCGACGAAGAGCTCCATCAGGTAGGCATAGCCGACGATCGTGCCGGTGAGCAGGATGATCTTGGCCATGTTGTCGATGTGCTTCATCGTGATCAGGTCCTGCAGGCCATAGATGAAGCGTGCGGGGACCATGATGGTGAGCACCATCGCGAAGCCGCCGAAGATCGCGCCAGCGACGAAGTAGGGTGGGAAGATTGTCGTGTGCCAACCTGGGACGACCGAGGTGGCGAAGTCGAAGGACACCACCGAGTGCACCGAGAGCACGAGTGGGGTCGAGAGAGCGGCGAGCAGGAGGTAGGCCATTTCATAGTGGCTCCACTGGCGGTTGCCGCCGCGCCAGCCCATGGCGAAGATGCCGTAGAGGAATTTGCGCAGGCCGGGTTTGCAGCGGTCGCGAATCGTGGCGAGGTCGGGGACCATGCCGAGGTACCAGAAGATCAGGGAGATCGTGAAATAGGTCGAGACGGCGAAGACGTCCCAGAGCAGAGGGGATTTAAAGTTTTGCCAGATCGCGTTGGCGTTCGGGATCGGTGCGAGGAACCACGCGAACCAAACGCGGCCAACGTGGAAAGCTGGGAAAATGCCGGCACACATCACCGCGAAGATCGTCATCGCCTCGGCGGCGCGGTTGATCGAGGTGCGCCAATTTTGGCGGGTGAGGAAGAGCACGGCGGAGATCAGCGTGCCGGCGTGGCCGATACCGATCCAGAACACGAAGTTGGTGATGTCCCAGCCCCAGAAGACGCGGTTGGTCATGCCCCAGACGCCGACGCCGCTGGCGACGAGGTAGGTGAGGCCACCGCCGACGCCGATGAGGGCGATGAGGGCGGATGGGATGAAGAGCAGCCACCAGAGGAGCGGTTGCCGGTTTTCAAGAACGCCGCAGATCCGCTCGGTGATCCAGTTGTAGGAGCGGTTGTTGAGGATGAGCTGTTCGCGTTCGAGCACCGGGAGTTTGATCTCCGGTTGAGTTCCGTTCGCGGCTGGGGTTGAGGAGGCCATGTTGGGTAAATGCTGAAATGGTGAAACGCTGAGATGCTCAAATCAAACCATGTGGATGGTGGCCTTGCCGACGAACTTCGCATCGGGCATTTCTGGGTTCGGGTTTTTGACCCTTGCCAGGTAGCTCGTGCGCGGGCGGGTGCCGATGTAGTTGAGGAGGTCGTAGTTGCGTTCGATGTTCTTGCTGCGACCGAGAGCGGATTTTTCCGCGTCGAGCAGGTTGCCGAAGGTGATCGCGTTGGCGGGGCAGGCGTCTTGGCAGGCGGTTTTTACCGAATCGACCGGGATGCGCAGGGTCGAGGTCGAGACCTGCATTTCGGTTGAGGGCTTGCCAGCGACGAGGGCTTCTTGTTTTTGTCCGCGCTTTTGGCGGATGACCGAATCCTTGAGGCGCTGCACGCAGTAGGTGCATTTTTCCATCACGCCGCGCATGCGGACGGTGACATTTGGGTTCTTTTGGAGATGGTCCGGATCGCCGACCGCTTTCTTGCCGAATGGGCCGTGGTAGAGGTTGTGGCTGATGAGCGGGTTGCGCTTGTTGTAATCGAAGAAATTGAAGCGGCGTGCCTTGTAGGGGCAGTTGTTTGCGCAGTAGCGGGTGCCGATGCAGCGGTTGTAGGCCATCGCGTTGAGTCCGTCTTCGGTGTGGACTGTGGCGTTGACCGGGCAGACCACTTCGCAGGGGGCGGATTCGCAGTGAACGCAAGCGACCGGTTGTGGAACGAGTGCCGGATTGTCGGCATCGAAATCGTTGTCCTTTTGGGTGGCGAAATAGCGATCCATGCGGATCCAGTGCATTTCGCGGCCGCGTGCGACCTGCTCCTTGCCAACGATCGGGATGTTGTTTTCCGATTGGCAGGAGACGAGACAGGCGTTGCAGCCCATGCAGGACGAGAGGTCGATCGACATGCCCCACTGATGGAGTGGATCGTTGATCAGTGCCTCGCCTTTGCGGTCTTCCGGCTTGTAGAGATAGACATTCGGCGGGGCGTGCGAATCGTTGCCCTGCTTTTTGACATTGGCGAGTTGTTGCTTGAACCCGCCTTTGTCGTCGTGCGAATCGATCGTGGAAACCTCGCGGGCGAGGGCGCGGCCGTACATCGCGCTGTGTTCTTGGGTGACGGCGATCGGGTAGCGTTTGCCGGTGATGGCGATGCTGGCACCGGTGGCGAAGTAGCTCGTGGATGCGTCGCGCAGCGGGTAGGCGTTCACGCCGCGGTTGATGCCGACGAGGCCGACATGCGAGGTATTGCTGGGTGCGCGGCCGAGTTGGTCGTCCTTGTCGGTGCCTTGGCCGTAACCGAGCGGGATGATGATCGTGTTTTCCGCCTGACCGAAAGAGATCATCACGGGGATCTCGATGCTGCGGCCGTTGAGGGTGATCGAAATGACCGGATGCTTGCGGTGGTTGGCCTCGCCGTCGGGTCCGACATCGGCGTATTTGCTCTCGACGCCGAGGACTTTGGTGACCGGCTCGGGGCTGACGATGATGTCGTAGATGCCGAGTTCCTTGGCAGTTTTGGGCGCGATAAGAGCGGCGTTGTCCCAGGTGATTTTCGAAATC
>JAPOLH010000105.1 GCA_029977225.1 Verrucomicrobiaceae bacterium
CAGCGCGCTTGAGAAGGAAATGGCCGGCTACCGTCAGGCTGGTCACGAAGGCTTGCCAGTCTTCACCGGTGGCATGGTCGGCTATCTTTCCTACGATGCGGTGCGGCAATTTGAGCCAACCCTTGGCGATCCGCCGCCCGACGCGCTGGGCATTCCCGATGCGGTCTTTGTGCTGGCCGACACGCTGCTGGTTTTTGATCACCGCCTGCGACGTTTGCAGATCATCGCCAACGCGTTCATCGACGAATTTGATTCACCCGATGCCGCCTACGACGATGCTCGCAAAAGAATCGATGCCACAGTCGCAGCGCTCAACCGTTCGCTGCATGTGCCGGCACTCAACGGGCTTTCCGCGATCGGCGAAATCGATGCCAAGAGCAACACGACGCAGGAGGAATTCGAAGCGATGGTGCGCGCGGGCAAGGAATTCATCGCCGCCGGAGACATCTTTCAGTTTGTGCCGAGTCAGCGCTTTGAAGCCGACTTTACTCAGTCGCCTGTCGACCTCTACCGCGCGCTGCGCTTGGTCAATCCATCGCCCTATATGTTCATCCTCGAGATGGGGGACTTCTCGCTCGTCGGCAGTTCGCCCGAGGTTCATGTGCGCTCGATCGCGGGCCGCATCGACATCCGCCCGATCGCCGGCACGCGCTGGAGAGGCAAAACGCCGGAAGAGGATGATGCCTTGGCTGCCGACTTGCTAGGCGATCCCAAAGAGCGCGCCGAACATTTGATGCTCGTCGATCTCGCAAGAAACGATGTCGGCCGCATCGCCAAGCATGGCGCGGTAAAGGTCGACGACTTCATGATCATCGAGCGTTACAGCCATGTGATGCACATCGTCTCGAACGTGAGTGGTGAGCTCGACCCGCAACACAGTGCTTATGATGTGCTGCGCGCGACATTTCCTGCTGGCACCGTGAGCGGCGCGCCAAAGATCCGCGCGATGCAGATCATCAATTCGCTCGAGAAAAACAAACGCTGCGCCTACGCCGGTGCGGTGGGTTATTTTGGTTTCGATGGTTCGCATGATTCCTGCATCACGCTGCGCACCTGTCTGCTCAAGAACGGCAAGGCCTATGTGCAATCGGGTGCGGGGGTTGTCGCCGACAGCGATCCGACCTACGAATACAACGAAACGGTGAACAAGGCCAAAGGCATGCTGCGTGCCGTGGCCTTGGCCCGTACCCTGCAGGAATGAATCCACCCGAAAGATCCGCACGATGCTCCTGATCATCGATAATTACGACTCGTTCACCTACAACCTCGTCCAGTACTTCGGCGAGCTTGGTGCCGACATGCGAGTGTTTCGCAACGACGCCGTATCCGTCGACGAAGTGCGCGCGATGAAACCCGAGCGCATTTGCATTTCTCCGGGGCCATGCACGCCGAACGAGGCGGGAATTTCCTGCGATCTGATCAAAACATTCGGTGCTAGCACACCGATTCTTGGCGTATGCCTTGGCCATCAGTCGATCGGGCAAGTCTACGGCGGCGAAGTCGTGCGTGCCGATCGCCTCATGCACGGCAAGACCTCGCCGATCCACCACAAGGGCCAAAGCGTTTTTGCCGGCATGCCCGATCCCTTTGAAGCGACGCGCTATCATTCGCTCATCGTCAAACGCGAGACGCTTCCGGATTGTTTGGAAATCACCGCATGGACCGAAGAAGGGGAAATCATGGGGCTGATGCACAAACAGCACCCGGTGCATGGCGTGCAGTTCCATCCCGAGTCGATCCTCACGCAGGATGGCAAGCGGCTCTTGGAAAATTTCCTGCGGATCTAATGGGCAGCTTTTCGGTGAGTCGTGGCGGCTACTCAATTTATGAAAATGCTCAATAAATCGCGGGAATATCTTCTTCGGCCGCTTTTAACAATCCTCGCTCGACCAAAAACCTATCGGCTGCGCCGATGGTGAGCTCGAAGTTGTGGTGACTCAAATTGAAGTTGAAAAAACCATGCTCGGCTTTTTCGTAATCGACGAGTTCGCAGAAATTTCCACGCCAACGGGCTTTGCGGCAAAATGAAGCGACTTTCGCGAAGGGTGCGATGCGGTCGGCCTTGCCATGGAAAAAAATCATCGGCGGCATATGACGGCGTACTAGCCGCAGAGGTGAGCTTTTCTTGGCACTGATCTCTTCGGGGAATTTTGAAAAAGCAGCACTGCCAGCACCAGCGTCGACCAACGCACTGAAGAGGATCAAGGCTTGCGCCCGACAATCAAGGCCATCAACCGGTGCCAAATCCTGCCCCTTTGGCAGGGTGGTCATCAAAGACAACAATGCTCCGCCTGCTGCGCCGCATACGACAACGCGGTCGGGGTCGATCCCAAAGGTCGCCGCGTTGTAGCGTAGCCAACGGATCAAATCACGCGCATCCTCGATGGCTTCAAGCGCGCCCGTGCCGTGACGCGATGCCGTCCGTGTTTCAGCCGCCACGGCCACCGCACCGCGATCGGCAAAGTGTAGGCAGTGGGGGACAAATTGAGCAGGAGAGGGGCTTTCCCAGAATCCGCCATGAAAGAAAACAACCAGCGTCCGCAGATCTTCGGAGGGTTTTTTCGGGAAAAACACATGGGCCTGTACCTCGCCCTGAGGGCGCTCGCGATAGGTGTAGGTGGTCGCTCCCTTGAGCATTTCACGGTCCCGTTCTTCGCCGATCGGCACCCCTCGATTCAAATTTTCCGACATAGCTCGAAGCGACAAATACGATCATTCAACGGCCGCTGCGATTTGTTTGTTGTGAAACAGGCCTGCTTGTCCAATCGTTTCGCACATGAAGTCACTTGCATGCCTGATTTCACTCACTTTTGCCCTAATCCCGATCTCTCACGGACAGCAAAATTTGCAGCCCCCCTTGGAGCAAACCTACCGTGCGTGGCGTGAAGCGATGCTACGCAAGGACTCCATCACATGGAGGCAAGTGACCGCGCCACATCGGCAAATCGAAATCAAGAATCGCATTTTGTCGGAAAAACGGTCGTTTCCTGCAGCTGTTTTCGATCTTCCAGCGGCGCCGCCAAAAATCGATGGCATGAAGTTTCTCGAAGCCACCCAAAATGGTGCGACCGCGAAGGCATCCTATTTCGGCAAGGTCGATTTCGGCGTCGGCGGCAAATCGTCCGACAACCTGCTGGTGCTTTCATTCGTGCGTGGGAAGGGGATCTGGCTCTACGACCGTGCCGATGTGGTGAATCTGGCGTCCTTGCCAGAGGTCCGCAAAGAGCTGGCCGCCGGAAATTTGAAATACCTCAAGGAAACGCCAGAGGCGCGCCCATCGGGTGTCGTTCCGTCGATACCGATCGAGGCTCAACCCGCCAAAACCATCGCCAAAGTCTATGTGTTCTGCCCGGGCCGTGAAGTGAATGCCCAAATCAACAGGATCAGCCGGCATCGGTTTACCAACGTCCAGGAGGCCGAAATCATCATCGGTGGCGCACTCGACGGGCTCAATGAAGTTCAATTCACGATCCGCCGTCTGGAAGGCTCATCCGGCAAGGAAGCCCTCAGCATTCGCGTCTACCTAATGTCCCAAGTGCCCGGAGTCAAACCCATCAAAGTGTTCGAGTATCAGGCCAAAGAGGGCGAACCCGTTAAAGGCACTGGCTCAGGGCGCTTTGAGGTGACCTCGGCCACGAAGGCTGTTTTGATGGGAAAAAGCAGGTAATCGGGATCCCAATCGGGGAATTTAAGACCGTCTGTGACTTTGT
>JAPOLH010000106.1 GCA_029977225.1 Verrucomicrobiaceae bacterium
CCATCTAGTCTCGCAAACGGGCGGTACAATGGATCGCCCAACACCACCCCCTGCCACGAAGTCACCGGCATCGCCATCCAACAGGCCTCGACCCAAGTGTGACCATCCAACAATCGCTGCAAAACCAATCCCAAATCATGCGTGAGGTGCAGATAAGGCTCGTAAACATTTCCCACGGTCACCGTCGCACCGCGAGCTAACAACGGCGCGCACCAGTTCTTCGACGCATTGCCAAGTTGCTCGGCGCTGTACGAATGCAAATGCACCGCCACCGCGCCGCGACGGAATTTGAAACGCGGATTCAACAAAGCTCCGCTAACATTCCAATCGTACCAACCGCAATACAACGCCGCATCGTTCATCGGGTAGTTACGCGGCAGCGTTTCGTTGAATCGATCGACCACCGTCGGAATCCCCACGCCATTGCAGGATTTCACCACCGTCTCAAGCCACTGATCCCCCTGCGGAAACTTGTTGGCAATATCCACATAGGCCATGCCCCAAAGGCCGATTTTTTCTGCCTCGATCGCGTCTTTGATCATGCGGTCGCAAATGCCGTAAGACGAGGCGTCGATGCGCGAGGTCAGCATCATGAACGGCAAGTCGACCTGACTCCACGATTTTTCCGATCGGTAATATTTGTTGGCCAAACCGCCTTCCATCGGCAGGCCATCGATGCCAACCATCGCCAGCTCGGAGTCGACTGCCGCATCATCACGACCGAGAAATGGATGGGCTTCCTTGCCGATCGGATTGGCCGCAGGTTTTTCTGGCGCCTTGTCTGCCGGCGGCGCGGACTTCGGCGTTGGCTGGATCCGCAAAGGCACACCGCGCATCGTCACCAACACGCGGATCTTGTTGATGCGCGGCAGCGTCAAGCCATCGCGATCGCGCACTCTCTGCCACCAACCACGACGATCGAACTCCGCACGCAGTGGCCCGGCGATCTTTGCATCGTAATCCGCCCGCGAAATGTCGGGCACCTGAGGCATGTCGAGACCGATGAGGTTTTCCTCCGGAATTCCACGCGCGCGACGATAAATTTCAGCGAGCTTGGCCGAGTCGGGGATCGCAGAGTTGTACAACACCGCCACGCCATCGACCGCCGGCTTCGCCACCGCCAGCAGACTCATCGCTGCAAACGCGCCGGCAAGCACCCATAAGCATCCAGTGCTACACACCATGAATCACCCATTCTGCCGATGCAAGCACACCCCAACGCTCATAGCCCGATTCGCAAGCCATCCCACGCCACACGAACGCCATCAGGCAGCGAGCCATCCAGCGCAGCATGATCGTTCTCATGACCCAAATGCGTGAGCCATGCCTCGCCCACTCCGCTGCGCTCGACCGCCTCCAAGGCCTCGGCCAACGAGAAATGCGTCGGATGATCCCCCGGCCTCAAGGCATCGACCACCAACACATCCGCGCCACGAATCAAATCATAGGTGTCGCTTGGAATGCGTTTTACATCAGGCACATAGGCAAGACTCCGCGCACCAGGATATTCAAACAGATACCCCACGGTCTCGAGCGCCGCATGCTCGACCGGCAAAGGCGTGATCCGCAAATCACCGATCACGAAAGGCCCGTCGATCACTCTCGCATCGGGCCTCACATAGCCGCGGTAATGGTTGTCTTCAGAAAAAGCCCAGCCATACATCTGCTTGAGCGTGCCCAGACATTCTTCAGTGGCATGCAAGGGCAATGGCTCATCACGCCGCCAGCAAAAAGCCCGCAACTCGTCAAAGCCCGCGACATGATCGAGATGTGCGTGAGTGTAAACGACCGCATCAATTTCCCGAATGCCCTCACGCAAGGCCTGCAGGCGAAGGTCTGGCCCGGAATCCACCAACACCGTCGTGCCGCCGGCACGCACCAAGACCGATGACCTCAACCGGTGATTGCGCGGATCCTCCGAAGTGCAAACCGCGCAGCCACACCCGATCACCGGAACCCCCACGGATGTTCCCGTGCCAAGAAATGTGAATGAAACACCAGCCACAGCCGTCATTCTACACGCCACCCATTGGCAAGCAACCATCGGAAGCAGGGAGATCAAGGCATGACCTCAAAAAAGCAAATTTGCCAAAGGTGCTTTTTCCGCTTGCGACACTCAATTTTCAATCCGACTCTACCAGTGTTCAAATGATTACCAAAATGTTTTCAGCCACGCTCCGCGGCATCGATGCCGTGGAGGTCGAAGTCGAGGTCAATGCCCGCGGCGCCGACAAACCGCAAGTGATCATCGTCGGCCTGCCCGATGCTGCCGTTCGCGAGTCATCCCAACGCGTGACCTCGGCGATCGGCGCCTCCGCGCTGTTTCTCGACGATGGTGTGAAAACCGTGAACCTCGCGCCCGCCGATCTGAAAAAAGAAGGACCCTCTTTCGATCTGCCCATCGCGCTGGCGATGATCGCCGCCAGCCGTACCAAGCCCTTCAATGCCGACGACTGCTGCGTGGTCGGCGAACTCGGACTCGATGGCGCGGTCCGCCCGGTGAAGGGCGTGCTCTCGATCGCACTCGAAGCAAAACGCCGCGGCCGCACACGCCTGCTCGTGCCCGAAGCCAATGCACCCGAAGCCGCGGTGATCGATGGCATCGAGGTCTACCCGATCCGCTCACTTCGCGACGCATGGGAATTTCTCGAAGGCAACATCGCGATCCCACCCTTCAAGCTCGACCGCCGTGCGTTCTTCAGTTCGCAAAAATCCTACGACCTCGATTTCGAAGAAGTGAAAGGCCAGCACCATGTGAAACGCGCCCTCGAAGTCGCCGCCGCCGGCGGTCACAACATCTTGATGATCGGCCCACCAGGCACCGGCAAGTCGATGCTCGCCAAACGCATCCCCACGATCATGCCGGGCATGACCGAACACGAAGCAATCGAGACCACCCGCATCCACTCGATCGCCGGCACGCTCGATCCGATGAAGTCATTTCTCACGATCCGCCCCTTTCGCTCGCCGCACCACACGATCTCCGATGCCGGCTTGCTCGGCGGCGGCACCAATCCCGGCCCCGGGGAAGTCTCGCTCGCCCATCACGGACTCCTCTTTCTCGACGAACTCCCCGAATTTCGCCGCCAGACGCTCGAAGTGCTGCGCCAACCGCTCGAAGACGGCGATGTCACGATCTCACGCGCCGCCGGATCTCTCACCTTCCCCGCACGCTTCATGCTCGTCGCCGCGATGAACCCATGCCCCTGTGGATTTTACGGCGACCCGAAACGCGAATGCCGTTGCTCGTCGCGCCAGATCGAAAACTACCGTCAACGCATCTCTGGCCCGCTCCTCGACCGCATCGACCTGCATGTCGAAGTCCCACTCGTCGATTTCAAAGACCTCTCATCATCCGAAACCGGCGGCGAAAACTCCGCCACCATACGCGAACGGGTCACCCAAGCACGCCTCATCCAATCCGAGCGCTTCCGCAAAGACCGCAACACCACCAACGCCGCCATGAACCCGCGGCAAATGAAAATCCACTGCAAAACAAACGCCGAAGCCAACGCCTACCTCGAACACGCCATGCAGGAAATGAACTTCTCCGCCCGCGCCCACGACCGCATCCTCAAAGTCGCCCGCCCCCTCTCCGACCTCGCCGGATCCCCCGACATCCG
>JAPOLH010000107.1 GCA_029977225.1 Verrucomicrobiaceae bacterium
TCGGGTATTACTTCGGTGCGCCCCAGTGCGAAGGTGGTAAGTTCGAAGTCTGCTTCCTCGACGACGGCGGTTTCGATGCCGAGGTTTTTGACGCCTTGTTCGGTGAGGATGACCGGCTCAATGACCGGAGCTGCTGAGAAGGCGATAGAAGGCAGCAGGGCTGCGATGAGTGTGTAGATGATTGGTTTCATATGTTAGATGAGCGAAAGGTTTGGTTATTGTCCGAGGGAGGTTTCGAGTCGCACGCGGGCGAGGTGGAATTCGCGCAAAGCATCGAGCTTTGCGGCGGAGAGTTGGAGACGTTTTTCACGGGAGCGCAGGACGGATTGGATCTCGCCCTGGCCGTTGCGGTAGGAGTCTTCGGCGAGCTTTGTTTGCTCGGCGGCGAGGGGCAGGAGGGTTTCGTCGATCTCGTCGATCAGGCGTTTCCATTCCGCCATTTCGGCGCGCGCGGCTTCGGCTTCGAGGTGGATGCCGCGCCCGAGGGCGACGACCTCCATTTCCTTGCGATCCTTGCGGGCTTCCGCTTCCTGGATGTTGCCTTCGTTCTTGTTCCAGAATGGCAGGGCCATTTTGAAACGCAGGCCGATGATCGCCTCGTTTTCGTAGCCATCGGGGGCGTCCTCGGTGCGTTCGGCGGCGGCGAAAAGCCCGCCTTCCACGTCATCGTAGCGGCGGGCCTGTTCGAGAGCAACGCCTTGGGCGGCGACTTGGGCATTGAGCTTGGCGGCTTGGAAATCCGGGCGATTGAAAGGATCGACCGGGATCGCGCGGAGGAATGGAGCGGGCAGAACACCGCTGACATTGAGTGATTCCCCCGGCCTCATTCCGAGCAGGGGTTTCAGTTCCCCGGCGAGCGCGGTTTCGCTGGCGTCGAGCTGGCGGATTTCCATCGCAAGGCTGGTCGTCTCCAGTTTCGCCTGGCCGGCATCGAGTGCCGAGCCTTCGCCTTTCGCGACGATGTTGGACAGGAAATCCGAGAACTCCTTGGAAACGGCGGTCTGCTCCCGCAAAAGCTCTCGGCGTTGGCGGGTTGACAGGAGTTTCACAACCAACACGCGGGCCTGGCCAACGAGCTGGCGCTCGACTTCGCGGACTTCCGCTTCGGAGGCTTTCAGCTCGCTGAGTGTGACATCCTTTTCCAAACGCAGGCGGTCGGTGACCGGAAAACGTTGGGAAAGGCCGATTTCGAATTTCCCCTCGCGGAAGCGGGAGTTGTGTTCGATGGCGGATTCGATTTCCGGATTCGATAGGCGACCGGCTTGGTTCATGCGCCCGAGCGCTTCCTTGATGCGCAAGCGCGCGGCGGCAAGGTCGGGGTTTTGTGCGCGTATTCGACCGCCGACACTTTCCAGTGTGACGATCACCGACGGCTCGGCTGATACTGGGTGTGCCATTAGGGCGCAAACTGACAAGGCAATTAAGTGAAATTTGGACATGGTATTTTTAAGGTGAAATGCCCTCTCCAACACGGGAGAAATGGCGGTAATTCAAACGGATTCATCGAAACCCCTGTCCACAAACATGCGGTGACTTGGGGATAACGCCGAGCCATAAGGGCGCGACGGAGCGTCAAAATAGGACGCTCAGATGATCGGGGGCTTTTCCGAGGACAAATACGGATCCTCGGGCATCAATTCAGATTCTTGCCGGGGTCGGAGATTGTCGGACAAGCGCCAAGGGGCGCCGCACTTTATCTCATTCTCGGAAATGAGCGGAACTACCTGACAAACCGTTCCACAATGATGATGGTGGTGAGACGGGCAATCTTCATCGTGTGAAGGATCACAAGGCGTGTGTTCTTCGTGATGGTGATCAGGATGATCGTTCTGATACTGGGATGCGAGCACCTGACAGGGATCTTGAGCCATGAGGCGTGCGTACTGTCCAAAGAAGACAGCAACTACCAGCACCAATGAAGCAAAAATTCGCATTACCACCGGAACCTCTAAGCGAAAATTCGACGATGGCAAGTTTTTTAACTCACCCCAACCTCACGCATGCCTCATGCCAATGCTCAGGTGGGTTTCTGATAAGGAGTGAGGGATTTACGTTTTCCGTGAGTCACCGAGATGGGATTTAATTCATGGATTTTTGATTTCCGGCGCTGGTAAGTTAGGCGTTGGAGTTCCCTAGAACAGGGGTTGCATGCGTAGTATGGCCATGATCGGCCTTTGTGGGTCAGCGTCCGGAATTCGGCGAGGTTTTTCACTTCTTGGCAAATTCGGCAGCGTTTGGTACCATCGGGCACGCGGTCGATAGTCGCTAAATCCCCTGGAAAATATGGCTTTTCTAGTTTTATGCTATTGTCACCGAAAATGGAATCCGCACCCGTGCGGTTACTACGGCGACTTCAAACGCGAATGCCGTAGCCCACAGGTCTGGATCATCAAGAAGCGGACATAAATTGCCACCTTTTGGGTTCCAAGGGTAGGCGGTGATTCTCGAAGGATCGATGCTGACTGCTAGCAATTAGTTTTAGTGGTGAAGGCCGTTGAAAGAACCGGTGGCCGATTGCGTCAACGCAGAAAAATGGCGTGGGGTCACAGGTTCATGGCCGCTTTAGTCCACTCATCAGATTTCCGCAGAAGTGGTGAAAAGACGAGCGTTTGCCTCGTATGCAAGCCATTGATTGTGAGGAGGAAATCTATTTCGAGTGGCGACAAAGTCCTTGGTTCCCCAGACCCTCACTCAAATTCTGTGAAAATAGTTTTCGACGCTTTACACTTTTTTGCATGAAGAAACTGGGCCAATTGGGAAGAAAATGCCCGGTTCCCAATTGAGATTTTTCCTAGTGTTTATCAGGGATGCAAGGGTTTCTGGGAGGTCGGCTGGGTGGGGGTTTTCGTGGGTAGCTGCAGGTGTAAAATCTGTAAAGCTGGACCCCGAAAACTGTAAAGCAGCCGCGGCCTTGGCCATGTCCATGACGGAGTGATTTTTGCCCGTGCCGATGTTGAGCGCGGTGGCACCTTCTCCCTGCCAGTGGATGGCCAACTCGACCGCACGCACCACATCGAAAACATGGGTGAGATCACGGCGCTGGGATCCGTCTCCATTGATGATGATGGGCTGTCCCTTTTCGATCCGGCGGCGGAATGCTTCCATGGCCAAGTCCGTGCGTTGTCCTGGTCCCCAAACCGAAAAGAATCGCAGCGCGATGAAGCGGATGTCGTGAAGCTTCGAGTAGAGCTGCCCCCAATGCTCACAGTGGAGTTTGGTTAGAGCGTATGGACTGCGTGGGTTGGTCGGGCCGTCCTCAGAAAATGGCAGGGGAGCATCCGGTCCGTAAACGCTCGATGACGAGGCAAAGACAAAGTGGGGGATGCCGATGCGGCGGCAATGCTCCAGCAGGCGGATGGTGCCAATGACATTGGTGAACTCATAATCGAGCTTGCGATCGATCGATTGTCGCACGCCGGCCAAAGCAGCGAGATGCACCACGGCATCGAATGTCTTGTTGGGCAGAAGCCCTTCACGGATGTCGCACAAGTGGAACCTCACACCAGGCGGCAGTTCCTCCTTGGGGGCCGCACAATCGAGGGCTGTGACCATGTGGCCAGA
>JAPOLH010000108.1 GCA_029977225.1 Verrucomicrobiaceae bacterium
TTTCTAATGGTTGGCAAGGCTATGCAACAATTCACCATGCCCGTGGACCAGGTACTGGAGGAATGCGCCCATGCCCTGCGAATCCTTGATCCATTCGCATATGGCAAATTCCAGCGTGTGGCCGCATCCAGCGTCTCCGGATACCTCGCCAAATGAGCCGCATCAGATCCATCGCCAAACTCGTCATCCCGCCGGTTTTACAACCCAAGGCATGGGGATCGCCGTACGAGGCTGCCAATTGGTCGCCACGCCGTGGATTTGTGCCGGGCGCAATGCCCACCGACGCTCGCAATGAACTCACACCGGGCGTTCGTACCGAGTTGGTGCGCAAATCCAGGTACCTCCACAAAAACAGCGGATTCGCTCGGGAATTGGTGGCCAACATGGCGATCTACTCAACTGGCGATGGCATCAGGACCCAAGCACAGACGCCGGATTCGGGTTGGAACCGCGCAGCCGAGGAATACTTCGCCCTGTGGTCCGCCCGATGTGAAGTCACCCGGCGGTTCTCATTTGAGGAATGCCAAGCGCTTGTCTGCCGTGGCATGGACATCGACGGCGAGTATTTCGTCCATAAGACGCGCAACGCTCAAGGCGAGCCACGCATCCAATTGATCGAATCACACCGAATCGGCGACCGCCTCGGATCCACCCAAACCGTGGATGGAGTCGGCCTCGATGGCTGGGGTGCACCGGTATTTTACCGCGCTATCGAAGACAATGGTGACTTCAGGGACCTGCCGTCCGAAGCGGTGCTGCACATTCACGAACCCGAATGGGCCGGCGGAGTGAGGTGCCATCCAACCATCCAGCATTCCATCAATCACGTGCTCGATGAAATCGAATTGCTCGCCCTTGAAAAACACGCGGTCAAAGACAATGCCGATGTGGCCAGGGTGCTTAAAACGGCACGCGGCGAACTCGATGATACGGGTGACTTCGTCGTCGGCGATGGCGTGACCGGCAATGAGCAAAGCGACCCATTGTCACTGCAGCGAATCGTCGGCGGAAAGCTCGTGGCGCTCAAACCGGATGAATCGATCGAAAGTTTCCAGTCCAACCGCCCGTCCCCCACTTTCACGGGATTTTTGGAACACCTCAGAAGGGATTCTGCACTGGGCGTGATCCCGTTTGAGTTCGCGGCTGACTCAAGCAAGATCGGTGGCGCTGGCGTGAGACTCGTGGTGGCCAAGGCAGACCGCCGCTTTTCGTTCCGACAGATGATTCTCGAGCGCCGCCTGATCAGACCCGTTTGGTCCTATGTGATCGGCGATGCCATCAACCGCGGACTGCTCCCCCCAATGGAAGGCTGGTGGAAGATTTCCACGGTCCCGCCAAAACGTGTCACCGTGGACGCCGGGCGTGAGGCCCAACAAAACCGCGCCGATGTGGAAATGGGGCTCAAAACCTTATCCGACCACTACGCAGAGCTGGGGGCTGACTTCGGCGAGGAAATCGAACGCAGGGCCGCCGATGCCAAGCTCATCCTGGAAACAGCAACGAAATACGATGTGCCGGTGGGCATGCTGTGGAAGGTCGCTGGAGAGGTGCACCAAGCCGCAACTGGTTAAGAAGACTGGAAAGCCTCGTAACGAAAAACTATGCGCGTCCATGTCGAAGACGAAAATGACATCGAGATTTCGACTTCCATACCGTCACTCCACCGGTCTCATTCTGTTCGGCGCAATTCAATGATACACTCAAAATGAAAAATACACTTGCAAAGTGTATCCAAGAATAATAGTGTATCCCCAATGAAGCGCACTCTGCCAGCTCTGGTAGAATACCTTGAAAAGCTGACCGGCAGCCCCGTGGACCTCGCACCTGCCGAACCTCGGAGTCTACCTCTTTTCCTGCGTGAACGCTTTCAACTCCACCAAGGAGACATCTTTGGTCGAAGCTTTATCTTCGCCATCGACAGGTGGGGCGAGCAAGACCCATCCGCCGTCAACTACGCCAATCTAACCGAGTGCTTGAGTGGCCATCTGGGAGATTCAGTCGTTCTGGTCCTACCTGGCCTCGCCCCGCACATTCGCCAAGGCCTCATCCGCTTGGGGCGTCCGTTCATCGTTCCCGGCAGTCAGACCTTCCTGCCCACCGCCATTATCGATCTGCGGGAGCGGCAACCTGGCGTACTTCCCACCGCGAAAACACTCAGCCCGGCGGCTCAATGCGTCCTCCTCTACCATCTGGAGCGAGAGAGCATCCATCCTTGGCCACTGCAAAAGGTGGCCGAAGCCGTCGGCTACTCGCCCAACATGCTCATCAAAGTGAAGCGCGAACTGGAGGCAGCGGAACTTTGCGATCCCGTACGCAACGGCCGCGTTGTCACCCTGCGCTTTCATGTCGAGCGTCGGGCACTGTGGCAAAAGGCCCTGCCTTGGCTGGCCTCGCCGGTCCGCGCCACCCACTGGGTCCGTTGGGAACAACCACCAACGCAAGCCCTCATGGCTGGCATGACAGCACTCAGCCACGCAACGATGATCGTCGATGACCGCACGCCCGTGTATGCCCTTCATCACAAGGCATCCAAAGACCATGCTTTCGAAATCTGTGCCGACCGCATCGATGCCACGGCCCGACTCGAAATTTGGAATTACAACCCGCGATTGCTCACCATCCGCGAGGAAATGGTGGATCCCCTTTCGCTCTTTCTCAGCCTGCGACACGATCCAAATGAGCGCGTTCAGGACCAACTCGAAACACTCATCGAACAATTCCCATGGTAAGAGGACTCGACCTGTTGCGCGAACGCATGAAACCGCATGAGGGCTCCATCGTGTTGATCGGTGGTGCGGCCTGCGACGATTGGTTCTCCCGCCAATCACTCCAATTCCGTGCCACCCAGGATCTGGACATCGTCCTTATCGTGGAGCTGCTCGGTGCTGGAGCGATCGAAACCCTCCGCCGTTTCATCCGCGATGGCCAATATGAAACTCGCGCCCGCAGCAACGGCAAACCTGAACTCTACCGCTTTGCCGACCCCAAAGACCCGCGTTTCCCCAAAGAACTCGAACTGTTCAGTCGTGGACCGGAAAACATCGACCTCGCTCCTGGGGAAACCTTGCCGGTCATCACTGATGAGGATTATCACAGCCTGTCTGCCATACTTCTGGATGATAGATACTATGAGTTGATTCGCGTTCACCACGACATCCATGATGGACTTCACTTCGCCAACGCTACTTCCCTGATCCCACTCAAGGCTTTCGCATGGCTCGACTTGAAGCGCCGCACGGCCGAAGGCGAAAAGATCGATTCACAAAAGATCAAGAAACACCGCGCCGATGTCTTTCGCCTTGCCGCTACGCTTCCTGCCGAACCGGGCCCCGAATTGGCGGAAGAAATCCGCAAGGACCTTGTCCGCTTCATGAAGGCCTTCCCACCGGACTCCACGGATTGGCAAGGCATCCTCGCCGCAGTCAAAGGCACCGTGGGTGTGAACCTGTCCTCCACAGCTCTGCGTGATGCCATTTTCTCCTACTTCCGCCTAACCGATTAGAATCTAGCCTAAGGGTCTGGGCTACTTGGTCTGACTCCGACCTGCCGGATAC
>JAPOLH010000109.1 GCA_029977225.1 Verrucomicrobiaceae bacterium
GATCCAGATGCAAATCGTATTCGTCATTCAGTTCAACCACGATGTCCCGCGTTGGCCTGCCACCCATCGCGAAGAACACATCCTCCTTGAATACTCCACCGGCACCATAAATCGCGAGTGCCTCACACCACGCTTCAAAGTGCGCGGGCATCGAATCGGCAAGCGTGCCGTCGAAGTCAAAGACGACGGCGTCAAATTCGCCGGTCGGAAAATCAAAGGGTCCAATCGATGCCATGGCGGCGTTGAAGTAGATCCTTCGACCGACCATTGCAAGCACGGCATTTTAAAAACCAGCCTTCAAAATTGCAGTCAAAGCTCCACTACCCGGTCGCGATACAAACCTGCAGGCACCTCCTTGAGCGCCCCACTGCCGTTGCGGACCTCCACTCTGCCCTCGATGACAACTCCGCGCACAAATTTCACCGGGCCGGAAATGGTGAGAGACTCGCAACGCAGCAGGCTGGGCACCCCCAAATCTTCGAGCGAATCCACCATCTTGTACTCGTCCGACAACATCACCAGCGGCGGCTTACCCAACCTTGACGCATGCAATCTCACCTGTCCGTCAGGCAAAATCTCGTAGGCATCCGAGCGCAAGGCGAACAGATCCCCAGTGGTCTTAACCGGCGCAAAGCGACTTCTCGGCACCTCGATCGCCGCAGCGCCTTCGAAGCACTCGATCGCCGCACCCATCGCGACTTCGAGCTGGATCACCGGCGTCGATTTTTTGTCGCGTGGGTCCACAGTTTTCAGGTTGCGGATCATCGGCAGCGGCAAGACGCCGGCATCCGCTGCAAGTTGCTCCTTGAGCAAATCGAGTCTCAACCAAAGGCTGTTGGTGTTGAAATAACGGTGCTTCTCGATGTCTTGAAACGCCTCGAGATCCGCCTCCGGGCACTGCGCGACCTCACGCAGCAAGAGACGACCGTCAGATTTGCGGCGCGCCAAATGCCCACCCTTGCGATCCGCCGCCGTGCGCCGCGTAACCTCCATCAAAAACGGCACACCGCTCTCGGCAAAGTATCGCAGGATCTTGGGATCCATCACCGCACCGAGATTATCGGAGTTGGAAACAAAGGCATATTTTACCCCCTCGGCCAAAAGCCGGTCGAGCCACCCGCTTGCAACCAAGGCGGGGTACAAATCACCGTGCCCCGGCGGACACCACTCGAGCTCGCGGTCGACCGGCCACTCAACCGGTTGCATCGTCGCCGCATCAATCTTGGGAATGCGATTTTGCATCAACTCAACCTGAGCAGCATCGGCCATGCCCTGCGCACGGTACTTTTGCAAATGCCCTAAGGTCCCTTCGCTCGTGCTGAAGCTGTTCATCAACAACAACCTCACAGGAGCGCCCGCCGATTCGCGCAGCGACAAAACCTGTCGCACCATCAGATCAAGAAAGTTCGTTCCGTCGCGCACTTCGAGCAAACTCTTCGGACCCTGCAAGCCCATGCTCGTGCCAAGGCCACCGTTGAGCTTGATGACCACCGCCTGCGCCAACAATGCCGCGTCAGCCACCGCGTCACCGATCGCATTCATGGACTTCACACTGCTCGCGGGTTCGATGCTCGACTCATCAATCATCCCGTCTTCGTTCGCCAGCAAGGCATCGTAATTCCGATGAAATGCGCGAATCGCCGCATCGCCCATGCCGGCCGCCTTCATCTTGCTTTCGAATGGTTTGAAATCTGCCATAGGCACCTAATTTTTGCTGCGAGCAATCTGCCGCGATCACCGATTCGGGTCACGCGAAAAACCACCTCCATACATCTCGCAAATTTTCCAAACCACAATCCAACCTCGACACCCGCCGCATCACGGGCAAAATGCCGCGCATGAATCCACCCTACGTTTTCGCACCTCGAGGCGCCAAATCCGATGTCGAAGAAGGCGCTGATTTTGCTCCGAAGTTCGATGCCGATGGCCTTATCCCCGCACTCGCCATGGACGCCAAGACCCGCGAACCGCTCATGCTCGCCTACATGAATGCCGAATCGTTGCGCCGCACTCTCGAGCTTGGCGAAGCGGTCTACTGGTCGCGCTCGCGCCAGGAATTTTGGCACAAGGGTGCCACCTCCGGCCACACCCAGAAGATCATCGAAATACGCACCGACTGCGACCAAGACGCCCTCATCCTGATGGTCGATCAAGCCGGCGCCGGCGCTTGCCACACCGGCCGCGAATCGTGCTTTTACCGGAAAATATTCGTTTCCCAGGAGGCAGGATCCGCAAAACTCACATGGATCGAAGAGGGAAAATCCTTTGATCCAGCCGCAGTCTACGGAAAACCCTGAAATTCGGAGATTTTCGCGGTTGCAATTGCCCGCTAGATTCGCTAGCTATCCGCCCCCGCGCACGAAGGCCCACCGCCGAAACGCAACCAAACACGAATTTCCCGCCAAGGAGAACCACATGGACATCATCAACAAAATCGAAAAGGAACAATTGAAACAGGATGTCGCCGCATTCAATGTCGGCGATACCGTGAAGGTCCACTGCCGGGTCGTCGAAGGCGGCAAGGAGCGTATCCAGATCTTCGAAGGACTCGTCATCGCCCGCAAAGGCGCCAGCGTGAATGCCTCATTCACCGTCCGCAAAATCTCCTACGGTGAAGGCGTCGAGCGCGTGTTCCCGCTTCACACCCCACGCATCGCCAAGATCGAGGTCATCAGCAAAGGCAAGGTCCGCCGCGCCAAGCTACACTACCTCCGCGGCCGCGTCGGCAAGCGCGCCCTGCTCGTCAAGAGCGCGGGCTGATCCAGCCAACTAAACCATTTCCAAAAAAGCCCCGCCCGTTCATCGGCCGGGGCTTTTTTGTGGGCGCCTCCGCACCCGAAAAATTCCCGCTTCACATCTCGCAATACGCATCCATCTTCTCGCAGTGAATCGCATGCTTCAGCGCCTGATCCTCCCCCTGCTCTTGAGCACCTGCCTCCACGCAAGCGAGAACACAGGCCAACCCGACGCGCCCACCACGCCGCCTGAAGAAAAACCTGCGGAAAAACCGACAGTCGAGAAAATCGACGCCACCCGCTACCGCATCGGGAAAATTGAATTCAACTCAAACACCCGCGAAATTCGCATTCCCGCCAAGGTGAACATGAACACGGGCCTGATCGAGTTTCTCATCGTTCACGAAAACGGCAAAATTCATGAGTCGCTCCTCACCACCGATGTCACACCAAGCGACATCAACCTCGCCATCACACTCCTCCGCTACAAGCCTTCACCCGAGCTCTACGCACTACCCAACGAAACCGGCGGACTGTCGGGAAATTTCCCCGAAGTACCCGAAGACATTCGAGCCGCCGCACGCATCAGCATCGATGTCGAATGGACCAAGGACGGCAAAGCCCAACGCAACGCCGCCAACGAATGGATCCAACACGCGACCACCACCAGTGCCATGCCGCCAACTCACTGGGTCTATGGCGGATCCAACATCGAAGAAGGCGTGATCGCCCTGTCCGGACAGGACAT
>JAPOLH010000010.1 GCA_029977225.1 Verrucomicrobiaceae bacterium
GAGCACCACGGTTTTGCAGCCGGTGCGGAAGCCGGGGTCGATTGCCAGCAGGCGTTTGCCGCCGAGCGGCGAGGCCAGCAGGAGCTCGCGCAGGTTTTCGGCAAAGACTCCGATTGCGGTTTCGTCGGCGCGCTTTTTGGCAATGAGCCGCGCTTCGGTTTCCATCGATGGCATCAGCAGGCGCTTGCATCCATCTTCGACAGCGAGGCTCACCTGGTTGCCGGCCTCACCCTTTGATTTCACCCAATCGGGCAGCGCGAGCGATGTCACGCGTTCGAGCGGCACTTCCACACGCATCAGCAAAAAGCCGTCCTTTTCGCCGCGGCGGATGGCGAGCATGCGGTGCGATGGGATCGATTTGAAAGGCTCGCTCCACTCGAAGTAATCGCGGAATTTCTGTGCTTCGGGCTCCTCACTTTTGCCATACATGATCTTGGAAGAAACCGTCGCTTCTTCCTCATAGAGTTTGCGAACCTTGCCGCGCAGCGTTGCATCGTCGGCCACGCGTTCGGCGATGATGTCCCTTGCGCCGGCAAGTGCGTCGCTGGCGTTGGCCACTTGTTTTTCCGCATCGACAAATTTTGCCGCTTCGTTGGCAGGACCCTCGGACTGATGATCGAGCAACCAATCGGCCAATGGCGTGAGTCCGCGTTCGATGGCGATGGTTGCACGCGTCTGGCGCTTCGGGCGGAATGGCGCGAAGATATCTTCGAGTGTGGCGAGCGTGGCTGCGGCCTCGACTTTTTTCTTCAGCTCGGGTGTGAGCAGGTTGCGCTCCTCTAGGGACTTGAGAATCGCGCTGCGCCGCGTGTCGAGCTCGGCAAGCTGCAGCATGCGATCCCGAATGGTTGTGATCTGCACCTCATCAAGCGAGCCCGTCTGTTCCTTGCGGTACCGTGAGATGAAGGGAACCGTCGCGCCTTCGGCGAGCAATTTGGCGGTGGAGCTGACGGATGAAAGTGAAATGCCGCTCTCGCGGGCGATGGTTTCGAGATGATGGGTCATGAGAAATGAAAGTCTTTTTGCGAACCAAATTCGCGAGGCACCAATCAAAGCAGATTCCCACCGCTGGGCAAGAGGCGAGGGTGGCTATGGGCGCATGAGAAATTGGTGACTGGGAGTGCTTGAAGAAGACGCATCTTCA
Organism: Verrucomicrobiaceae bacterium; assembly: GCA_029977225.1. GTDB lineage: Bacteria > Verrucomicrobiota > Verrucomicrobiia > Verrucomicrobiales > Akkermansiaceae > Luteolibacter. The sequence continues at coordinate 1,145 of JAPOLH010000010.1, forward strand.
AGGAGCGTGGGAATCTTGCCCACCTTTTCAATCCCAGTTAGGGCGATGCAGCCCGCAGCGCCGAATCCTGATAAGGCCGTGGGTCGTCGGATTTCAAAATCCAGTTGTGCTTTTGATCAAAATGCCATACCTAGTATGGCATGAAAATGACGATGCATATCGATGAAGATCTGCTTGATCGCGTGATTAAAGCGCACGGATTTTCCAGCAAGACGGAGGCGGTGGAGATGGCCTTGCGCGAGATGGACCGAAGGTCGCGCTTTATGACCGTGGTGAAAAAGGGCATGGGGCTAACGCCTGTGCAGCTCGCTCAATCCGTCGAGCCGGAATATGATTTGCTGACCATGCGCGTGGCGGAAACCCCAAAGAAATATGGCAAACCCAAGCGCCGATAGGTTCTGCGTCCTCGTCGACAGCAATGTGTACATCGGGCTCTTGCGGCGGCGGGTCGACCCCGTGAAATGTCTCGGTCAATGGATTGGAAACAACGACCTTGCTACCTGCGGCATGGTGCGTTTGGAGGTTGAGCGTGGTATTCGCGTACCAAAAGTGCGCCGACTGATGGGCGGCTTTTTCGATGTGATGCGCAATGTGCCAACAAGCGAAAAAGTTTGGTCAGCGGCAGCGGACCTTGCATGGAAGCTCGACCGAGAGGGCATCGCACTGCCCGCGCAGGATCTATTGATCGCAAGCTGCGCACTGAACATCGGTGCGGCAGTGCTCAGCGATGATGCTCATTTTCTTCATATCCCCAAACTGACCGTGCTGCGCCCGAGGGACCAGTTTGAGGTGTGGTAGGGAGTGCTTAATTATGACTTCGAGTCATCGCTCAGTGCGGATAATCAAACAGAACCAAAAACTAAAAATCGTCCCATTCCCCAAACACTGGTGTAGACCTGTAGATCCCCCCAAAAAAATGGTGCGCGCTGCAGGGTTCGAACCTGCGACCCCATCCGTGTGAAGGATGTGCTCTACCACTGAGCTAAGCGCGCGGGGGATGGGTGGGCGGCTTTGGCCGCTACCGGGCGGGGAGAGTGGCATTTTGGGGGCTGGTGTTGGCAAGCACTTCGGCGGCTGGGGTGGATTTTCGTTTTGCGGGGTTGTCCGCTGGCGGGTGGGCGTTATGGTGGGTTTCGTTTCCCGCCGTGGCTCAAATTCCCAAGGAAAGTATCGAACAGGTTCTCAGCTCCACGGACATCGTCGGGCTGATCAGTTCGTATATTCAGGTCAAGCGTGCGGGTTCGAGTTTCAAGGCGAACTGTCCGTTTCACCACGAGAAGACGCCGTCGTTTTTCATCAATCCGGCGCGGCAGAGTTTTCATTGTTTTGGCTGCGGCAAGGGTGGGGATGCGATTGCGTTTGTGCGCGAGTACGAGAATCTGCCCTTCACCGATGCGGTGCGAAAACTCGCGCAGCAGGCGGGGATCCAGGTGCGCGAGGAAGAGGCCGATCCCGAGGCGGATCGCAGTCGGCGCAGTCGCGGGCGATTGCTGGATTTGCATCGCGAGGCGGCGGCATTTTTTCACGAGCGCTTGATGAAGGATCCGGCGGCTGAGCACGCGCGGGCATACATCAAGTCGCGTGGCTTTGGTCGCGAAATGGCGGTGAATTGGTCGGTCGGCTGGATGCCGGAAAACGCGCGGGTGTTTCTCGATTGGGCAAAGTCGCGGAAGTTCACCGGGCGCGAGCTTGTGGATTCGGGGATTTGTTATCTGCGCGAGGAGGGCAATCCCGCATCGGGCATTCGTGTGCGTTTTCGCGATCGCCTCATGTTTGCGATCCGCAACGAGATTGGCGATGTCATTGCCTTTAGCGGGCGTCAGCTTCGCGAGGACCCGAACAGCGGCAAGTATGTCAACTCGCCCGAAACGGTGATCTTCCGAAAATCGAGGGTCTTGTTTGCGCTCGATCGTGCGAAGAAACCGATCCTTCGCGAGAAATCGGCGCTGTTGTGTGAAGGTCAGCTCGATGTGATTTCGTGTCACGAGGGTGGGATTGATCATGCCATCGCGCCCTTGGGCACGGCCTTTACGCGCGATCATGCGCGGCTCTTGCGGCGTTACACGACGAGTGTGTTGATTTGTTATGATGCCGATCGTGCGGGTTTGGCCGCATCGGAGCGGGTGTTTCGCGAGTTGGCTCCCGAGGGTCTTGCGGTGCGAGTCGTGCGGATGCCTGCCGGTGAGGATCCGGACACTTATTTGAAAAAGTACGGCGTCGAAGCTTTTCGCGGATTGCTGGCCGAAGCCGCGGAATTTTTTGACTTCAAGCTCGGCAAGGCGCGTGAAGATGGATTGCTCGATCAAGCGGCGGGTCGCGCCGCGGCGCTGACCGATTGCGCGGGGATGCTGGCCTTGATGAGCGATTTCGCTGCGCGCGAGAATCAGATCAACATCGTGGCAGGATACTTGCAGGCATCGTCGACCGTGTTGCGACAGGCCATTGCAAAAATCATGGCCAAGTCGAAGCCGGCGCGCGGTTATCAGGAACCGGCCGCGACGAATGATGAGGTCATCGCGCCAGTCGAGCCGACGCCGCTGCATCGGATCGTGGCGTTTTTGTGTCAGCTCGCGCTGACTTCCGCGCCGGCGCAGCATTTGCTTGGAGAGCAATTTGAAACCATCCACGAAGCGACGCGCTGGGTTGAGGGTGTGCCATTGCTTGAAGCAATTTTGGCGGCCGCGCCGGATCCGGCATCGAGTGCGGCGGTGAATGCATTTTTGAGTGGCCTGCCCGAGGCAGATCGCATCGCCTTGAGCGCCGAGGTCACGACGGGTGGTGCGACGGACGATGGCATGCAGGCGGCGGAAGTTTCGCTGGCACAGCTTTCGGGTTTGGTCTTGCAGCGGCGAGATGCGGCGATCAAGTCCGCGCTCAAGGAGCCGGGGCTATCCGCCGAACGCATGATCGCGCTGCTCGAGGAGGCCAAGGAGATCGCCGCACTGCTGGCGGGCATCGATCAGCGATCGGAGTTTGATGACGAGTTGCCGAAATCCACCTTCAAACCCAAGGTGCCTGAGTGGAAAAAGCGCTTTGGCGATAAGGACGGGACGAGGGTGAGGAGTTAGGGGAGCGAACATCGAAAATTGAATTGGAAGAAAATGAACAGGCGGCTTCCTATCTTGAATCTCGATTGCCTTCACTTCGTTGCGGCCATGCCAATTTGGCTTCGCTTCTACTTCGGGTCGCTGAAGCTACCGTTGCATTCTTGAAGTCTTGCATCTTTGCCCAACAAAAAACCCGCCGTCGGGTGGGCCGAGGGCGGGTTTTGAGATGGGCTTGTGACCGGCTCAGTACTTTTGAGATCTGGAGTGGTCGAAGTAGGTTTCGAAGCCGAGTTCGGGGGGGAATTCCGAGAGGCCGTCGTGCACGTTCATTTCGATGCGATTGTCTTCACCGCAGCGCTCATAGGGGGGCTTGAAGGTGCCGCGATAGGTTGGGCAGGTGAAGGTGAAGAGTTCGTAGAATCCGTAACCGAGGCGGCGGAGTGCACGGTGTGAGCCGTCGACGGCGCCGTAGGTGTAACCGGCTTTGCGTCCGTAAGCCTCGTTCTTGCGAACGACTTGCTCGGGGATTTCCATGAAGCCGTAGAGGATATTGCTGAGGGCGCGGCCGAGCTTGCGGGTCGAGGTGTAGGTCGATCCCGGAGGAGCTTGGATGTCGGCGCAGACCATTCCGCTGAGGGCAGCAAGAGCACCGACAATGATGAAGAGTTTTTTCATGCGGGAATTATTCTAAATGAACGCGGATCGGCTCGCAACTTGAAACTTTGGCGAAATCAGCCGTTGGACGAGCGGATTTTTACAGTTCAAAGCTGAGTACGCGAATGATGCCGGGGGTGCCGCGCAGGGTTTCGAGCAGGCTGGCGGGTGGCTCGGTATCGACCTCGATGACGGTGACGGCCCGGCCGGTTTCCGCCGAGCGGCTCAGGGCCATGTTGGCGATGTTGACTGAGGCACTGCCGAGGCTGGTGCCGATCAACCCGACGATGCCTGGGCGGTCGTCGTTTTCGACGAAGAGCAAACGGCCCTTTGGATTGGTTTCCACATTGTGGCCTGCGATGTGAACGATGCGGGCGGACTTGCCGTAGAAGGTACCCGCGACGGTGCAGACTTCGTTGCCCTTGATGGCCGAGACTTCGATCAGTTCGGTGCAGTTGGTGGCCAGAGCAACAGTCGACTCGGTGATTTGAAGGCCGAGGGCTTTGGCGACGGCGGGTGCATTGACGAGGTTGACCTGTGCGTCGTTGTGCGCGGCGGAGAGGTAGCCGGTGAGGGTCATGCGCGTGATCAGCTCGGTGTCGAGTTCCGAAACGGCGCCGAGATAGGAAACGCGGATCGTGTCGCACTGAGCGGGAGCGATTTTGGAAACGAGTCTGCCGAGCGAGTTGGCGAGGTCGAGGTAGGGTCCAACGCTTTCGAGCGTGCGGCTGTCGAGATTGGGCATGTTGACCGCGTTGCGGATCTCGCCGGTGACGAGGAAGTCTTTTACCTGATGGGCAACTTCGATGCCGACATTTTCCTGAGCCTCGGCGGTCGAGGCACCGAGGTGTGGGGTGAAGACGCATTTTTTCGTGCCAAGCAGGGCGAAGTCGGCGGGTGGGGGTTCGACCTCGAATACATCGAGCGCGATGCCTGCAAGGTGACCGGAGTCGAGGTGGGCCTTGGCCGCGGCTTCATCGACAAGTCCGCCGCGGGCGCAGTTGATGACCAAGGCACCGCGGTTCATGCGGGCGAGGCTTTGCGCGTTGAGAATGTGATTCGTCTCGGGCGTGAGCGGGATGTGGAGAGTGACGACATCCGCGCCGCTGAGTGCTTCTTCGGCGCTCTGTGCGAGATCGACCTTGAGCGATTGTGCGCGGGCGGCGGTGAGGAAGGGATCGTAGGCGGCTACAGTCATGCCGAAGGCTTGCGCGCGTTTGGCGAACTCGGTGCCAATGCGGCCCATGCCAAGAATGGCGAGGCGCTTGCCGTTGAGTTCGACACCTTCGAAGGACTTGCGATCCCACTTGCCGGCGATGATCGAGGCGTGGGCCTGCGGAATGTTGCGGGCCAGCGAAAGCATCAGTGTGAAAGCATGCTCAGCGGTCGAAATCGTGTTGCCGCTGGGGGTGTTCATCACCACCACGCCGTGATCGGTGGCGGCGGCGCGGTCGATGTTGTCAACGCCCACGCCGGCGCGGCCGATGACCTTGAGGTTGGTGGCGGCGGCGAAAACTTCGGGGGTCACCTTCGTTTGCGAGCGAACCACGAGTCCGTGGTAGTCGCCGATGATCTTGATCAACTCCTCCGGCTTGAGGCCGGTGTTGACATCGACGGAAATGCCCGGGGCGTTGCGAAGGGCGTCCACGCCCTTTTCCGAGATCGGGTCCGAAACCAGCACGCGATAGGTTGCCATAGGCGGGCGGAAGTAAACCACCACCCGCCGCATGGCAAGGGTTTGCGAGAAAAAATCGAGCCTAACAGGGTCGATTTAGCCTCCCGATCATGGAGGGCAGGTGCGTCACGGCCTTGCGGCGCGGAGCTGAGCGGTTCAACCGATGACTTCAGGCCAATCGGTATGGAACATCTCGCCGCGTGGCTTGTCGGTGCGTTCGTAGGTATGGGCGCCGAAAAAGTCGCGCTGGGCCTGCAGTAGGTTGGCGGGCAGCACGGAACTACGATAACTATCGTAGTAACCAAGCGAGGCGCTGAATGCGGGCACCGGAATGCCGGCAAGGGTGGCCATCGAGACCACTTCGCGCCAGTTTTGCTGCGAGCTGTTGAGGACTTCCTTGAAGAACGGCGCAAGCATCAGGTTGTCGAGCGCGGGGTTTTCGCGGTAGGCATCGGTGATGCGGTTGAGGAAGCGGGCGCGGATGATGCAGCCGCCGCGCCAGATGGCGGCGATCTTCGAGAGGTCGAGATTCCAGTTCTTTTCCTTGCTCATCGTAGTGATGAGGTCGAGGCCTTGGGCGTAGGAAATGATCTTCGATGCGTAGAGCGCGTCGTGGACTTTTTTCACGAGTGCAGCTTTTTCCGCGGAGATTTCCGCTTTCGGTCCTTGCAGCTCTTTGCTGGCGGCGACGCGGCGGTCCTTCATCGAGGAGAGGATGCGGGCTTCGACTGCCGCGTTGATGGTTGAGATGACAACGGTGTTTTCGACCGCGTTCATGATCGTCCATTTGCCGGTGCCTTTTTGGCCGGCGGTGTCGAGAATCACATCGACAAGCGGCTTGCCGGTTTCCGCATCGACCTGCTTGAAAATTTCGGCAGTGATCTGGATCAGGTAGCTCTCGAGGTCGCCCGCGTACCAATCGCTGAAGACGCTGCCAAGTTCGGCGGCGCTGAAGCCTGCGGCCTTGAAGATGTTGTAGGCTTCGCAAATCAACTGCATGTCGCCGTACTCGATGCCGTTGTGGATCATCTTCACATAGTGACCCGCACCGCCGGGGCCGATGTGGGTGACGCAGGGCTCGCCATCGACTTTGGCGGAGATGCTTTCGAAGATCGGCTTCATTACATCCCAGGTCGAGGCCGGGCCGCCGGGCATGATCGATGGGCCTTTGCGCGCGCCTTCTTCACCACCGGATACACCGGCACCGATGAAGCGAAAGCCGAGGTCGCCGAGCCATTGGTCGCGGCGCTCGGTGTCAGTGTAAAGTGAGTTGCCGCCATCGATGATGATGTCGCCCTTGTCGAGCAGCGGGATGAGCTGCTCGATGACCGCATCGACGGGTCCGCCGGCCTTGACCATGATCATGATCTTGCGCGGTGCGGCAAGCGACTGGACGAAGTCCTCGAGGCTCTTTGCGCCCACAAGTTTTTTGCCCGGATGGGCAGCGACAAATTCGTCGGTGACCGAGGTCGTGCGGTTGTACACCGAGACTTGGAAGCCGCGGGATTCCACATTGAGCACAAGATTTTGGCCCATGACGGCCAGTCCAATCAGTCCGAAGTCGCTTTGATTCATGTCAATGATTGCCGGGGTTTGTGGTCGGCTGGGCTGTCTAACGAGCATTGAGTGTTGATGCAACCCCTTGTTGCATGCGGGATCAAATTGCGCATAATCCTGCAGTGAACCTGCCCAACGCCATTTCCCTTTCGCGGCTTGTACTGACGGCGGTGTTCATTGGCGCCACCTTGTTGGATGCAGCCTTTGGCCCATGGCTCGCGTTGGCGGCCTTCGTGGCGGCGGCGATCACTGATTTTGTAGACGGCTGGCTTGCCCGCAAACTCGGCCTGGTCACGGCGATGGGCAAATTGCTGGATCCCTTGGCCGACAAGGTTTTGGTGTGCGCTGCATTTGTATACCTCAGCGAGCAAGGGCTATGCCCGGTTTGGGTGACGGTGCTGATCATTACGCGCGAATTTCTTGTGACAGGTCTGCGGCAGATTGCGGTCGAGGCGGGGCAGGTCATCGCCGCCGATGGCTGGGGAAAATGGAAGACCACGATGCAGCTGACCTTTTGCATCACCTGTCTCGTTTGGTTGGCGCTAAGCCGAAGTGAATCGCAGGGCGCGGTGGCCGAATTTTTCCGCATGCTGTCGCATCCGTATGGTTGGATTCGTGAGCCATCGATGTGGTTGGCACTGGGTCTGACGCTTCTGTCGGGATGGAATTACCTTCGTGCGAGCGCAAGTCTGTTGCGCGCGAAATGAATGGAGCGCGAGCGGTTTGGATCAAATTTTTCATGAGATGATAACGCGTCGGATTCCGCTCACGATTGCCTTGATCGCCGTGCTGGCGGTTGCCTGGTGGTGGCAAACGCGTGGATCGCTGGACTTGGGCGAGGCCGCTTACGAACAAACTCGGACGATCCTCGCCAAGGGTCCGCGGCCACCGCAGTCGAAGGCACTCGACGAGGTGCGTGCGCATGTTGCGGCGCAGTTGCAGGCCAGCGGATGGGTGACTCGACGCGAGGCCTTCGAGCGGCAAACGCCGAAAGGTTTGATTCGATTTGAAAACCTGCGCGCGCGATTTGCGGTGGGCGGGGCGGATCCATGGGAGCGCCGGATTGATGGACTGTTGTGCGCGCACATCGATTCGAAACTGTACGAGGACAAAGTCTTCCTTGGTGCCGACGATGCGGCTTCGGCCTGTGCGGCGATCGTGGTGCTGGCGGAATTTCTGGCGAAGAAAAAACCGGAGCAAGCGGCGGCGCTGGAGTTGGTGTTCTTCGATGGCGAGGAGGCGCTTGAGGAAAACATCACGCCGCAGGACGGGCTTTATGGCAGTCGTCACTATGCAAATTTCTGGCGCGCGCGTGATGACAAGCCGAAGTGGGGGATCCTGCTCGACATGGTCGGTCACAAGGATTTGTCGATCCGCCTGCCCAGCGACACGCCGGATGATTTGAAGGGATTGGTTTTTGCAGCCGCAACGCACGAAGGTGTTGAGGGCCATTTCGGCATGGCCGCTATGCCGATCGTTGACGATCACGTGCCGCTCAATTTTGCAGGCATTCCGACCGTCGACCTCATCGGTGATTTCACCCGCAGCGGATGGTGGCACACGGCGGGAGATAACCTGAATCTCATTTCACCCGAATCGCTTGATATTTCGATCCGCGTGACATTGCGCATGATTGATATGCGTCTTGGAAATCAACGGTAGGGCGGACCGGCCTCGGTCCGCCGAAGAATGCCCCTGCGGGGTGGAGTGGGCGCTGCGGGCCGCATCGCCCTACCTTTGCGAGGCCTTCCAGCATTCAAGGAAGCCGGATGCGAAATCTTCGGGGCGGGCCTTGATCCATGCTTCGAGCACGGGAATAGGAAACCACATGGCGGATTCGATTTCCGCGGCGGGAAAGCGGATGTTGCCTTGGTGTTCGTAGCGGTAGAGGCGGATGTGTTCCCAGCCGGTGGCGGCGGAGGGTTTGAGGCGTGCGATTTCGGTGGGTGGGCATTTTGCCTCGATGCCCATTTCTTCGGCGAGCTCGCGAATGGCCGCTGTTTCGTAGGCTTCGCCGGCATCGAGATGGCCCGAGACGCTCGAGTCCCACACGCCCGGATGAGCGTCCTTGAGCATCGAGCGTTGCTGCAGCAGGACATCGCCGCGCTTGTTGAAAACCAAGACATGCACCGCACGGTGCAGCAATCCTTGCGCGTGCACTTCGCCCCGGGTGGCTTGGCCGGTGACCTCATCATGTTCATCGACGACATCAAAAATTTCACCCGACTTCTGCGGTAGGTCTTTGAGCGGATGGGTGTCGCAGGCGCGGGTGAGCGCGATCCACTTGGCGAGATCGAGTTCTTCCGCGCGAGCGGTGGTGGGGACGCCAAGCTCCTGTGAAATTTTTTCCCAGTCGGTGCCTTCGGGCAGTTGTTTTTTCAACTGCTTGCGGCGTTGGGCGAACCCGCGACGCAGCAATTCATCGAAGAGTCGTCGATCGAATGCGGGAAGACCTTCCATCCGTGGGCGCATGATCGCCACCGTCGAGTCAATCGCAGGACGTGGGTGAAATGCTTCGGGTGGCACGGTGCGTTGCGGCTCGACGATCCAGTCGACCTGAGTGCGAAGCGAAAGCATGCCATAGTCCTTCGATCCGGGAGTCGCCGCGAGGCGGTCGATCACTTCCTTTTGCAGCATGATCACCGCGCGATGAAAGGGGTGGGGTCGGCTGAGCAAATTTTTGAGGATCGCGCCACCGCAGGAATACGGGAGGTTGCCGAGAAACTTGAGCGGGCGATGGGGAAAAAGTTGCCGTACATCGAAGCGCGCGCCATCGGCATGGTGGACCTCGACTGAGGCATCACCGGCAAAGCGGTCTTTGAGAAAAGCGGCGAGGCGGGCATCAAACTCGATGAGAATCACGCGCTTTGCGACACCGACGATATGTTCGGTGAGCGCACCCGTACCTGGGCCGACTTCGACGACGGTATCGTTTTCCGCAATCTCGAGCTGCGACACAATCCATCGCGCCATGTTCGGATCGATGAGGAAATTCTGTCCCATCTGTTTGCTGGGCAGCACATTGAAGCGATCGAGTGCCTCCTTGATTTCCTTGCCGGTCATGTGTGCATTTCCTGAGGCATGGGCGGGTGATTTGCAACATCATCCCACAAGCGATGCATCATCCGAGCAGCTCCATCAAGTGCCCGAAGACATCGGAGTTGCGAATGATGCCGGAAAAACGCGACGCCTGTGGGCCGATCGCCGAGAGCAGGGTGGGGTCGGAGGTGTGCGTGGTCCCTGTCCAGCCGATGCCGGTATGGTTGCCGGCAAACTGCCCGAGCAGTCCTTCGGGTTTCTCGAGTTGTTGATTCCACTCGACGACATTCTCTTTGTGCAGAATCGCAATGAGCGCCTCGGCTTCGGATTTTTTGAGGTCGAATCCAAGGTGCTCGGCGACCAGCGAACCGATGGTTTCAGCATCGCCGTTGGGCTTGGCATTCCATTCGCCAAAGACGCGTTCGTGCGATGCCTTGAAGCGCGCGATGTTTTTGAAATGCTGGTTGGATTCCTTGTAGCCATCGCCCATGCCATTGAGGCCGGGATTGGAATTTCCATGGTCGCTGGTAACCACCACGAGAATGTCGTCGTGCTTGGCGGTCATAGTGAGCACGGCGGCGACAGCATCGTCGAAAGCGAGTTGATCGCCGAGCAAGGCACCAATGTCATTGAGGTGGGCGGCGTGGTCGATGCGCGCGCCTTCAACTTGAAGCAGGAAGGGCTTGTCGTCGGTGAGAAAACGGCTGAGCGCAGCTTGGGTCATTTCTGCCAGGTTTGGCACCGATGCGGCAATCGCTGCATCGTGATCGCGATCGATGGAAAAGGGCAGGTGGCCTTTGGAAAATGTGCCGAGAAGTTTCGGGCTTTTTGATGCGAGTAATGCGTAGCGATCGGAAACCACTTGGTAGCCGGATTTTTTGAAATCGCCTGCGAGGTCCCGTCGGTCGCTGCGTTGTTTGGGATCAAAGTAGCCCGAGCCTCCGCCGAGGATGATGTCGACGCGGTCAAGATACTGTGGCGCGATGAGTTGCTCGTCTCCTCGTGATGCGATCGACGCGGCGAAGCCTGCGGGTGTGGCATGGGTGACCGTGGCAGTAGTGACCAAACCGATCGCCGCATTTTTTTTGCGCAAGAGCGCGGCGATGGGAGTGATTTCCTTGCCGTTCGGATTCACATTGATCGAGCCGTTGTTGACGCGTTGTCCGCCACCCCATGCGGATGAGGCTGCCGCCGAGTCTGTGACGAGTGAATTGGCCGACGCGGTGTCCATGAGGCCGCGCGCGGCGGATGGGTTGTTGAGCAATTGCCACCATTGCGTCGTGCGTTGACGCGTCAGTTGCGAGTAGGCCTCAGCGAGACTGAGGACGCCGGGGCTCATGCCATCGGAAACCATGAAGACTACGCCTCGGACGCTTTTCCTGACCGCGCCTCGGACGCTTTTCCTGACCGATTTTTTCTCGGCTGCGGTGGCGTGTGTGCCGGCAAGAAACGACCCCGCGCCGACAAGTCCAGCCGATTTGAGCCAGCCTCTGCGGTTGATCACTGCGTTGATTTCTTCTGCTTGCATAGCCAACCCATAAGCCATCGCGGGGTGTGGTTCAAGCGTTATGAATTTTCAGCGTTTTTGCAGCATGCGAAGCACATGCGGCAGGGCCTGTTGCCAAGCATGTGCGCTGGCGCAGCGGACGATTGCCTCGTTGTCTTCTAATGATGGAAATACGCGTTGATCACGGATGCGCTTTGAGCTTCTGGCGATTGCACTGAGCTCGGGTGGAAGCGCAAGAATTCCCAACACGGCGGAGAGCGCGACTGCGGCGATGAAAATCGCAATCGCTCCGAGCACGGGTATTTTTCCGGCGATCACTGCAAGTACCGCCACCACGCCGCCGAGTGGCGGCACGGCCATGCCAAAGCGGCGTGAATGCTCGCGTGAATTGGCAGATTTCGGATCGAGTTCCCTCCACTCGTTCAGAGCCTTACGGCGAAGCTGATTTCCAAATTCCGCCGCTGTTTCTTCCGCACGATGAACGAGAGTTTCATCACCCGGTGCGGGCGTCCAGAGCTTGAGGTCGCAGCGGCACATTCGCTTGCCATATGAGGTGAGCACGCGGGCGCCAAACCACCAATTGGCAATCAATGCCAGTATGAGCGGAAGAAGCGAAAAGAACAGCAAGAGGCGGAACATGGCTTTATTGTTTTGGCGCTCGGCAGCGAATCATTTCACGGGTTTGTAATCTCGCGGGTTGTCGGGCCACGGATGCCTCGGGTAGCGTCCGGCGACTTCTTTTTTCATCTGCGCGTAGCCGCTTGACCAGAAACCTTTCAGGTCCTTGGTCATTTGCCATGGTTTTTGTCCCGGCGTGAGGATGTGCACGAGCAGCGGCAGACGTCCGTTGAGAATGGTGGGGGTTTCCCAAACACCAAAAAGGTGTGAGACGCGAACTACAATGAAAGGATCGCGGTCGGCCTCATAGGTGATTTTTACCGATTGCCCATTGGCGAGCGTGATGCGCTCCGGGCAATACAAGTCGAGTGCCGCACGTTGGCTGTGATTGAGCCATTCGCGCAGCACCGGCCAGACAGGCGCGTCCTTCACATCCTTGTAGGCAAGCATGCCATGGCAGATTTGCGCGATCGCATCGGCTCGGTCGTCATCCGACCATCCAGGCATGCCGAGCTCCGGCATGTGCTGACCGAGCAGTTGCAATCGCGCGGTCCATTGCTCGACCTGGTGATCCCAATTTTTGAGCGTGAGCTCATCTTCCAGCACATGCTTTGCAAGGAGGGCCGCGGCCAGATCGGTGTTCACGCCATGATCACTTTCCTTGGATTCGAGTACGAGATCGCGAAAGCGGGTTTCCTCGCGCGAAATGACACGGCGGCGTAAGTCGTCCCATGCGACACCTTTGCTGCTGGAAATTTCATCGGGAAAAAGCTCTGCAAGCCAGGCTGGGTCGATCGCCGTCGCTCGGCGCAGGTGAACAATGACTTCGCGAGCTTCGACTTCGGTGATTTCTGCAGCGACGAATGCCGCGGCATTTTTCGTGCAGGACTCCTCGTCGAGTTTTCCGCGTCGATTGCCGATGAGGCGGCAGGCGAGTGTGCCTTGATTGAAGCGTATCGCGAGTTGGTCACTGAAGCTTGCCAGCATCGCTTTGCCGATCGATTCGTGGTGCGCTGTGAAATCAATGGCATGAAATTTCCATCCGTGACTCTCGGCGATCGCGCGCAGGCGGTCGAAGCCTTGCGCGGTCTCTCTCGCGCCACGCGCGAGGATGCCGACTTGCCCGCAGCGCTGCGGATCGAAGTTCATTGCGGCGGCCGATTCGAATGCGCGCCATTCGCCTGCGAAGTCGGAGTGGTCATCGGCGAAGATGAAATCCTTGCGACCGACACCACCGCGCTTGTTGGTGAAAACGCCTTCGCCCTGCACGGCGGCGGCGATGAAGGCAGTCTCGGCGACGCATCCATGCTCGTGGCCGGCAAGGATGAGTCGTGAAAAGCGCGGCTCGAGTGGCAAGGCGGCCATTTTTTCCCCTTCGCCCGTTAACGTGCCTATTTCATCAAGCGCACCGAGGTCGTGAAGCAAGTGCTCGGCACGAACGAGTGACTCTTCGGTGGGTGCGTCGAACCAGCGGAAATTTCGAATTTCATGCACGCCCGCGGCTTTGAGCATGAGTACGGCTTCTGCGAGATCAACGCGTCGAACTTCGGGCGATTCGAACTCCGCGCGGCGTGCGTGATCGGCCTCGCTCCACAGGCGGAATGCGCGACCAGGAGCAGTGCGCCCGGCACGACCTGCGCGTTGCTCGGCAGCGGCGCGTGAGATTTTTTTCACAAGCAGTGTATTGATACCACGACGCGGTTCAAACGAGGCGATGCGTGCCTGTCCTGAATCGATCACTGTTCTCACGCCTTCGATGGTAAGCGATGTTTCCGCGACATTCGTGGCGACAATGATTTTTGGTTTGTCACCGGGGCGGATCGCCGCTTCTTGCGCGGCTGGCGACAGGGTGCTGTAAAGTGGAAAGACATCCCATCCGCGCGTGGTCGATCCCTGCTCTAGCAGCTCGATGGTTTTGCGAATTTCGTGAGTGCCCGGCAAAAACATCAGGATGTTTCCCACATCGCTCATCGACATGGCTTCGCGACACACGCTGACCATCTTTTCCCAGATGGGAATCTCACGCGGCGGACCACCACGTCGGTCATGGGTCGAAGCTTTTTCCGGACGATAAAAAACCTCGACCGGATAGGTGCGGCCACCGGCTTCGAGCGTGACAGCGGGCGCGAGAAAATCGGCCAAGTCAGCAGTTTCAAGCGTGGCCGACATCACCACCACTCGCAAATCCGGGCGCGGACCATCCTGCAGATTGAGACAGCGTGCGAGCGCGACATCGACCGCGAGACGGCGCTCATGGAATTCATCGAATATCACCGCGCCAATGCCATCAAGCTGCGGATCATCCTGGATCCAGCGCTGGAACACGCCGTCGGTGAGGTAGAGAATTTTCGTTTCATTTCCATACTTCGAATCGAAGCGCACCGCATGACCAACCTCGCGCCCAACACTCGTGCCACGTTGTTTTGCCACCCATCCGGCAAGCAGTCGCGCTGCCATGCGTCGAGGCTCAATGACGAGAATCATGCCCTCTACACCCGCATCAAGCAGCATGCCGGGCACTTCCGTCGACTTGCCGGAACCGGTCGGAGCTTTCAGCAGCACCCGCGCGCGATCGCTGAAAGTAACAGCGGCACGCAAGGCGTTGGCAATTTCAAAAACAGGCAAAGACACGCACGAGGATGTGAATGGAAATGCGGCATCGGGAAAGCGCAAAGAGGGAGCAATGTTCTGATGATCGCAGTTCGCTGCGGGTTCAGCCAATGCCCTTTCGCAGGTCGCGCATGCTCCAGAGGAGAGGGCCTGCGGCAGAGGCGTCGCCGCGCATCTTGCGGGCGCCGGAGTTTCGTCTCGGGCCGAAGCGCGAGCGGGAATTGGCGAAGGCTTCGTCGACAAAGATGCGACTGCCGATCACCGCGCCGTCGGTGAAGTAGCGAATGCGATGCTGTAGCATGCGGGCGAAAGGGATTTCGCCATCGCGTTGCTCTTTGGCCACTTGATCTTTGGCAATACCCTTGCGCGTTGTCTTGCGCACCAAAGAACCATCGCGATCAATGCTCTCGGAAGTTTTTTCCACCGCATGTGCCATCAGCATTTTGCGGTAAGCGCGTGAAACTTCGCCCGACCACAACGCGGCATCGGCCAACATGCCCTTGTGCGCGCCCCACGCGCGAACCAGTCCCGCCCGCGCGGTTTTTCCATTTCCTCTCGCCCCGCCACCGATCGCTTCGCCATAGCTACTCCAGCGGTACTCGGCAGGATCGGTGACGATGCCGGCGCGCACGGGGTTGAGGTCGATGTAGGCTGCCATGGTGCGGGCCGCGACACCGTCTTCGACGATGACGCTCTTGAAGCGATCCTCCCAAAGGCGGCCGCCGCGCTCGTGGACGCGGTTGTGCCACTGGGTGTAGCGCTGCAGCAGGCCTTTCATGAACTCGCCCAAGTCGTGCATGCGATAGGTGAAGCGCTCATGGATCTGTGCCACGACGATCGATTCCTCGGCGAGGCCGGCTTTCACGAGCTGGCGCGCATCGGCGAGTTCCTTGGCCACGGTGGCGACAAAGGCCGGGTTGTAGAGAGCAGAGAGGCGCTGGAGGAGTTCGGCATCGGTCAGACCGTCTTGTGGCATGGGCGGGACCTCGAGTAGGAGATGGAAGTGATTGGCCATCAGACAGTAAGAGGTGACCCTGCAGCCGGAAAACTTTTCGTAGATGCGCATCAGGGCGCGGAATTTCTCCTTTTCCCGAGGCCCAAGGACATGGCGCCGATCGACGACGCGTGAAAAGCAGTGGTAAAAGACGGGTTTGGACTGCGAATTTCGCCATTCCGCCAACCAACGAGCCTGTCGCATGAGAGAAGTGTAGCTGGCCAAAGCCCGGTGGCAAGAGGAATTCGTATAAAAGGACTGTCCCTTTATAATTCTTTATCAATGAAATTTAAAATGCCATTTTCGGATGAAAATGGGGTCTTGGCTCTATGATTGATGCCAGCCAACTAACTTATAGCTCGCATAATCATTGTAAGCATTAGCGTTGAAAGCATTGGCCGCGGCTGAGGCGTGAGTGGTAAAAAAAGCGGTTTGGAATCCTTGTTGGTTGGCGGGGATGATGTCGTGATTGGGATCGTTGCCGATGTAGAGAGCGTTTTTGGGGGCGATGCCGCGAGCTTTGAGGCGTTTTGTGAGTTGTGAGAAAAGTGCGGGTGAAGGTTTGGCGATGCGATGCCGGTAGGAGAGAATAGTGAGATCTGGCTCGAAGAGGTTTGCGAGATGGCCGAGCGATGGAAGGGTGTTGATTTGCGCGTTGGAGAGAATGCCAAGGAGGACGCCAGAATCGTGGAGCTCGTTGAGAAAATGCTCCAGACCAGGCATGATGCGGGATGGGTGCCAGAATGTTTCCAGGCTGATGATGAGATCTTTGAGATCGCAATCTTCGGGGGCCTTGAGGATTTCTCGCCACAATTCGCAGAGGTCGACTTCGGGAAATTCTTCTGCCGAGTGTTGATGGTAGTGCCGAATGGCGGCATGCAAGGCGTGACTTGGCGATTCAGGTGGCTTGTAGCCAAAGGATTTGATGATTTGGCGTAACCCAGAGTCAGCATCGGGGTCGGGTTTTACGCCGCCCGCCGGAGCATCGAGCATCGTGCCGTAGACATCGAAAATAGCAGCACGAAATGGCGAGGTGTCGATAGATCGAAGGCGTGGTGCGGCAGGAGATTTGAGGAAATGAAACATCGACGCGGAGAGGTGCTCTTTGAGAATTCGGTTGTGCATCAACGCCCCCACCGCGGAGGGTGCTTGATCGAGGATCATGTTCAGAATTCCGACAAGCGCCTCTCCATGCGCGGCAGAGGAATGACTTTTGAAAAACTGCCGTTTTTTTAACTGGTGATGCTGAATCAATACATCATCAAGCCATGTCTTGAGCGGTAATCTTTTGCCATTAATCAGCACCTTTGGTGCGGAGTGATGGCTAGGGGCGAGCAGTTTTCGTATCACTCCTTCCTGAAGAACTTCGGGAAGATTTCCAAAATCCAGATAACCATCATGTTCGATTGATGTGATTGCGGATTTGATCGCATCGACATCTGGTTCGCAATTCCATGCCTGCCACAGTCGTGTGATTGAACTTTCGAGATGTCGCTTGAGTGATTCGCAAGAAATCCATTCAGCAGGGATCAAGATTTTTTCGTATAGCTTGGTGTGTTCGACACCGTGCTCCGCCAGATCGTTTGAAATGTATGGCAACTTACGGCCTATGAGTGGCTTTCCGTATGCAAGCGATTCGAGAAAAACG
Organism: Verrucomicrobiaceae bacterium; assembly: GCA_029977225.1. GTDB lineage: Bacteria > Verrucomicrobiota > Verrucomicrobiia > Verrucomicrobiales > Akkermansiaceae > Luteolibacter. The sequence continues at coordinate 18,494 of JAPOLH010000010.1, forward strand.
AGACCGAAGCCTTCGGAGATCGAGCAGGTGATGAAGTGGGTTGCATGTGAGACCCACGATTCGAATGATGCGTCGGAACTTGTTGTAGGCGCAATGCGATCGACGACAGCGAATTCGATAGGCAGATGGTTTGCGCTGCAGAAATTTTCCCATCGGCCGTAGATTGCAAGCGATTGTGGATTTTCGGGTGCGAGTGTGATTGCCGCGCGTGTGCCTTTGGGCGCGAGTTGGGTTAGCAAGATCAGTTCGCCGATGTTTTTGCGGCGGATGCCGCGTGCAGGGCAGAGCAACAAGGGCGCGGTATTTGGTGTTTCCGATGTGATGCGGGGAATTGTGTCTGCGTCAAAAACCGGATTCGGTAATAAGTGCGCGTTGGTGGTGGAGAGTCCGGCTTTGATGAAATGGTTGCGGTCGCGTGAGTTGATGAACGCGTAATGGATCTGTGGTGCCAGCGGGTAAAGATTGGGGCAGTCGGCGATATTTGCGCGGTTTTCCGGTCGGCCGTCTTCCGCGAGATCGTGGATTTGCAGTAGGAGTCGCTCGCGTTGCGAAGCGAGCATTGAAACGATTAGCGGGACCGCACGATTTTTGCCGAGCGAGTGGTTGTGAAAATGCCAGACATTGGGCGGCACGCCAAGCGCATCAGTCGCGGTGGCGCGGAGTGCCTGAAGAATTTTTTCGGCATCCGTTTTATCGAGCGGTGCATTGCTGTAAGCGAGTCCATCGACCACGCGTATTGGCAGTGTGTCGTCCAATTCATGCGGGCACTTACCGACAAGAATGACATGCGCGATGCCTCGCTGAGTGAGTTCGCGTGATGCTCGTTCAATGACGCGTGCGACGCCTGAAGAATCGAGGTGGTAGTGAATGATGGCGACCTTCATCGGGGGAGGGAGGTCGATTGTGCTTTGCTCAAGATCGACCCTCTTCTTGAACTGGGCCTGACAAAAAATTCGGGTTTGGTTTTGATTAGGGATCTGAAAAACCAATGTGCGGATGAGACTTATCTGGCCTCCGGAGTTGGCTCGTTATTTGACGGGCTTAGGAGCTGTAATTCCGGGGAAATCGTCCGTGCGGAATGGAGTGAGAGGAAGTCCATTGGCCGTGTACATGTTGCAAACTGGGTTGTCGGCCCATGCGTAACGGACAGCAATGGGATCATTGATTTGGTCGTTCGAAACCTCGAGTCGCCCATCGGTGAGGATGGTGGCTCTAGCTGGCATGAATTTGCGGTCGGGTCCAGCAATGGTGAAGCCGATTGGTTCGGAAACATCGAAGGGGCGCCACGCCTTGTCGCTGTTGGCCACATGGTCAATCGTGAGCAGGATTTTGTTTCCCTGTTTTTCCATGCTTTTATAAAGCGGGCTACGGTAAGCGATTCCCTGTTGGTGGTAAGTTTCGGCAAGTGCCCAGCGAGCGAGTCGTTTGGCCACCCCCTGTTTGTTTTTGGGATGGATGTCCTGGCTTTCCCCGAGATTGATGATGACGGCCTCACCGGTATTTGGCACGGACTTCATCGTCATGGTTTGGGCTTCGCGGAGTTCGGCCCAGTCACTCTCGGAGGGCGAAGCTTTCTCGGCTTTGAAGTCGGCAAGCTGCACCCAATAAAATGGGAAATCGCCCTGAGCCCACTCGTCGCGCCATGACTTGATCAAAAGCGGAAAAAGTTCGCGGTACTGATAGGCGCGTGCGCTGTTTGATTCGCCTTGGTACCAGATGACACCTTTGATTCCATAGCCGATTGTGGGATTTAGCACGCCGCAGTGAATGTTGCCGGGGCGGGCATTTTCCGTCATGGTGTTCTTTGGGCTTTTAGGTTTTGGAGGGATTGGGGAGCCTGAGTTTTTTGCCGCTTGAGTGGCCGCCTCCCACTCGGCCAATTCCTTTTTGTGTGCGGCTTCGCCATTTTTGCTGTCGGCTTCTCTTTTGAGCCACTCTTCGTGGATCGTATTGAGTGTGGGATGTTCGGCGATCTTGTCGCGCCTTACCCATGCCTCTGCGGCACTGCCACCCCAAGCGTTGTTGATGAGGCCGACGGGCACACCGAGGGTTTGATGGATCTGACGGCCAAAGAAATAGCCAACCGCTGAGAAATTGCCGACGGTATCGGGCGAGCAAACCGCCCATTTCCCCTCAAAGTTCCATTGGGGTTCTTGCGTGCCGACATTCGGCACATTCATCAGGCGGATTTGGGGAAATCGTGCGGATGCTTTTTCGAGGTCGGAGTCGTTTGATTTGTTGATCTCCCACCTCATGTTCGATTGTCCGGAGCAGATCCACACCTCACCGATGAGCACATCGTTGAAGGTGATGGTGTTTTTGCCATTCACGATCAGCGTGTGAGGCCCCCCGTATTCATGAACGGGTTCGAGAAAAACCTGCCAGGCGCCGTCCGACGCAGCGGTGGTCGAGTGGCTTTGACCGCCAAGCGTGACAGTGATCGCTTCACCGGGATCGGCCTTGCCCCAGACTTTGTTTTTGATGCCTTGCTGAAGCACCATGTGATCGCCGAACATGTTGTTGAGCGACACATCAGCCATCGCGGGATGGCATGCCAGGCATGTTGCCATCATGAGAAAACGAATGCAGGTAAGGGACGATAGCCTGAATTGCCCGAAAGTTGCCGACACGCGCTGAAGGCCCAACCGCTTTCCGTTCATCTGATTTCTCACCTCTGCTGGTTGTCAGATCTTTTTCTCCTCGTCGTCCTCGTCGATGTTGTGCGTGAGGATGAACTGCAGGTCGTCGATGCCGAGGTTGGAGGCGAAGCCTTCGTCGCCAAGGACATTGGTGACCAGTTGTGTCTTCTGGTGTTGGAGGATGCGGATCTTTTCCTCGACGGTGTCGCGGGTGAGCAAACGGTAGGCGATGACCTTGTTTTTCTGGCCGATCCGGTGGGTTCGGTCGATGGCCTGGTTTTCCACGGCCGGGTTCCACCATGGATCGTAAAGGATCACGTAAGAGGCCGAGGTCAGGTTGAGACCGGCGCCACCTGCTTTGAGCGAGAGCATGAAAACCGAAGGTTCTTTGGTCGTCTGGAAGCGTTCGATTTCACCTTTGCGGTCCTTGGTTTGGCCGGTGAGGTAATTGTAGGGGCGGTTTTCCAATTCGAGACGAGCCTTGATGAGGTCGAGCATCGAAACGAACTGCGAGAAGACCAGTACCTTGTGGCCTTCCTCGTGGAGCTGATCGAGCAGGTAGAACAGCGATTCCATCTTGGCCGATTCCTCCTTGAGGTATTTCGGATCGATGAGGCCCGGATGGCAGCAGATTTGGCGCAGGCGCATGAGGCCTTGGAGGATGGCGAAGGAATTTTTCTTCACCGCCTCGTCCGAATCGAGTCCGAGCAGCGCCTTTTGGATGCGTTTCAGCTCAGCCTTGTAGAGTTCGAGTTGAATGCCTTCCATCTTTGAGTAGACCTCCTCTTCGGTACGTGGCGGCAGGTCTTGGGCGACTTGCAGTTTGGTGCGGCGGAGAAGGAAGGGGCGAAGTCGCGATGCGAGACGGGACTGGCTGAGCGGGTCTTTGCGTTTGTCGAAGCGTTTTTTGAAATAAGCGCGTGAGCCGAGTACACCGGGCATCGCGAAAGCCATGAGTGACCACATGTCGAGCAGGCGGTTTTCGATGGGCGTACCGGTGAGCACGAGGCGGTTTTGCGAATCGAGTTCGCGTGCGCACTTTGCAGCCTTGGAGTCGGGGTTTTTGATTTGCTGGCCTTCGTCGAGGATGATCGTGAGCCACTTCACGCCGTTGAGTTCTTCGCCACAGACGCGAAGTTGTGCGTAGTTTAGAACGAGAATGTCGATGTTGTTCTGAATGTGGTCGACATTGATGTCGTCACGGTTCTTGAGAATTTTGACGACTAGGTTGGGCGCAAATTTGTTTGCTTCGCTGGCCCAGACATCGAGCACCGATTTCGGGCAGACCACGAGTGCCGGTTTCTTGGGAGCGTTGTTTTTCTTTTGCTCCTCGAAGAGCCAGAGCAGGTAGGTGAGCGACTGAATGGTTTTACCGAGGCCCATGTCATCGGCGAGAATGCCGCCGAAATTGTTGACGGCGAGGTAGGCGAGGAATTTGAAGCCATCGATCTGGTACGGGCGCAGCGTTGCGTTGAGCGTGCTGGGCACATCGGGGTTCACCTCGATCTGAATGTCGCCGGCGCGGTTCTTGATGCGCTCCCATGCCTTCGGGTCGAAAACTTCGGCCGCCTTTGGATCGGCGAGCTGAAGGGCGTGCATGCGGTGAGTCTCGCCGGAAAGGTCGAAGGGGTCGAGGCCGAGGCGGGTGACGGCCTCGCGTTGGTCGGCATCGAGTTTGATTTCGAGGCGCATCCATGAGCCGTCTTCCATGCGGACATAGCCACCGCGTGCCGCGACTAGTTGGCGGATTTGCGCCTTCGAGAGATTGACGCCTTGGACGTCGATCACGATGCGAAGGTCGAACCAGTCGATGTCTTGGCCGACGACTTCGAAGCGGACAGCGGCCGTGACCGGATCGGCGAGGATCGACTTCAGGCGCAGGTCGATGTCGAGTTCGATATCCTCGGGCATCGCCTTGATCCATTCCGCAAATTTTTCGGGGAACTGCTTGGTGATGCGCGATTTGAACGAAAGAAGTTTTTCGTCATAGGACAGGCCCATGTCGTCGAGGATCGGCGGGACCGGGTAGAGTGCCTCGCGGGCGAAGCGGAGCAATTGTTTGCCTTTGACCGGTTGTTGTTCGGCGAGTTCCCAGCCGTCCTTGGTGAGGCGTTCGGTGCGGCGGCCTTTGGTTTCGATCGCAGTGACATCGATGACCAGGTGCTCGGTTTCCGCAGCGGTGAGACCGGCGATGAGTTTCATCTCGAACTTCGGTTTGAGTTCGAGATCGACGACACGTTTCTTGAGTGACTCGGGCAGTGAGGCGCCGATCTTGCGAAGGAACTCCACGCCTTCGAGCGAATCGATCACTCGGCGCGGGATGAGATAGCGCGGCATCACATCGGTTTCCTCGAGCCAGCGTGGCGGTCCGGGGAATACCGTTTCATCGGATTGGTAGAGTTCCTTGCGTCCGGGCAGGAGGCGTACCGAGTGCGAAACATTTTCGCCGGCGGCGGTGACGAGTTGGAGTGCGAAACTTTTTGCATCATACGGATCGTCCTCGCAGACCCAGCGGAGCGCGTCGGCGACGACTTTGAAGTCCTTGTCGTCGAGGTTGACGATGTAGCCTTTGAGTGCGGGCTGGCGGAAAACCCGGTTCATGAAGCGGCATGATTCTTCCTGATCGAAATCGAGGGTCGTATCGCCGTGTTTGCGGTAGAATGCGAGGTAGTGCTCCCAGAGTGTTTGGCTCGAGGCATCCATGAGGAGGGCGCCTTCGTGGTGAAGGTTCACATAATGCTCGATTTCATTTTTCTCGCGCAGCTGGATCCATACGGATGACTTCGATTCCTTCACTTCCATGCGCGCCTCGTTGATGGTAGCGACGAGGCGGAAGCTGACGGTGATCGGTTCTTCTTGCGGCGGGCGTTCGTTGACCTGCTCGATGCGCTCGTACCATGCGGCGACCTCGCGTTCTTGCTCCCAGTCGGCCATTTTGCGTTGCACGTGGCCGAGGTCGGTGATGACGCTCATGAACTCCGGGTAGGGGAGTTTGCGTTTGTAGAAGGCGTAGGCGATGTAGTTCCAGAACTCGAGGATGTCGCCTGGCGGCATCGGCCAAAGTTCGAGCGGCTCGTAGGAAGTGATTTCCCAACGCGGGCTGATGCGGACCATGTCGTGGTCGTGGAGTTCGCCCTCGATCACATAGCGGCGGTAGCGTTTTTCGATTTTTGTGACGAAGTCCGCCTCCTTGTCGTCGAGTTCGCGGCCGAGTTTCTCCTCAATGATGTCGAGGACCGGCGTGTCGTCGAATTCGTTGGGCGACTCGGGCAGGTCTTCGCCGCGGTGCATGCGCTCCATCATCGTCGCGTATTGGCAGGCACCGGAGACGATTTCGTCCTCGGCGGTGCAAGATCCGAACCAGCGGTTGCCTTGGAGGCGGAGGCTGGTACGGAAAGTGCCGGATTCGTCTTCGACGCGGCCTTGGATGAAGAGGTGATTGCCGAAAATCTGTGTTACAGCACCGTCTTTTTGCAGCAATTCGCCGCGTTTTCTCGATTCTTCGGGGAAGCTGTTGAGAAAGTTGAGTGTGGCGCGGTCTGGATTCATTGTCGGCTGGGTGATGAGGTCGTTTTCGGCTGAGCAGGGTAATTTTGTGCGGCACTTCGGGTGCGCAGCTCACGGGGGAGGTATTCTAAGCCGTGATTTTTTGATGAATCAATCAAAACATCAGGGATTCCGCCGCTTGACTTGCGGGAACTGATCGCCTCAGGCGCCCTTACCTCTCGATGGACGCGGCCCAGTCAGTGCGTTGACGGTGATGCCGAGGCCGGCGATCATGAAAAGTGCGGGAAACCAGATCGAATAACCAGGCGCAAGCGAGTCTGGCTTAAGGACTGCAATCTCCGGGTTTTGCGGATTGACCAGGCACTCGGTGTTCATTCCCACGGAAAATTCCGCGAGGCGTTCTTCGGCGAGCTTGCGTTTATTGGTCCACGGGTTGCCGCGCAGGGTGGTTTTTTCGCCTAGGAGGCCTTGGCCTTGCCATTCGTAGCCGAAGCTGACGCGGTGGCGGTATTCCATGGGGGAATTTGGATCGTGCCGGCGTTCATCGAGCTCAGACGCGAGGATCACGCAAGGGACCTTGGGCCAATCGCGCATTTCCTTGGCCCGAGTGAAGCTACGCGCCATGAGGAATACAAAGAGCCCGCCGATGATGGCGAGCGAGAGCCCGATGAAGGCCATAAACCAACGGCCGCCACGGTTTTGGCGAATGAGCGCTGAATCGGGCGGGGCGGTCGACATGCCGTGTGCTCAGGCGAGCTGTTTCTGCCAGCGGGAAATTTCCGCGCGAACATTGGCGACCGAGGGGGCGCCGGGGTTGGTGCGTGCGGTTAGGGCGCGTTCGACCGAGAAAACCTCTGCTGCGTCGGGTCCATAGGCTGGGTCGATTGCGGCGAGGTCGAGCGCATCGAGCGGGGTTTTCGTGCGAATCGACTCGGCGACGGCTTTGCCGACGAGCTCGTGGGCTTGGCGGAAAGGGACGCCTTTGCGAACCAGATAATCGGCTAAGTCGGTCGCCAGCAGCATCGGATCGGAAGCAGCGGCACAGCATTTTTCCTCGTTCATTTCGAGGGCTGCAACCATCTCGGCATTGACCGCGAGGACGAGCTTGAGGGTATCGACCGAATCAAAGAGCGGCGGCTTGTCCTCCTGCAGGTCGCGGTTGTAGGTGAGCGGCAGGCCTTTGAGATTGGTGAGGAGGTTGAGCAGGTTGCCGATCAGGCGTCCGGTCTTGCCGCGGGTGAGCTCGCAGACATCGGGATTTTTTTTCTGCGGCATCAGCGACGAGCCGGTCGTGTGGGCGTCGGAGAGTTGGACGAAGGAAAATTCCGCCGTGCACCACAGAATCAGGTCTTCGCTGAGGCGCGAAAGGTGCGCGCCGCAGAGCGAGATCGTGAAAAGCAGCTCGGCGATGTAATCGCGGTCGGCGATGGCATCCATCGAGTTGCTCGTGACGCCGTCAAAGCCGAGCTCGGCGGCGATCGCTTGGCGATCGAGGTTGATCGTCGATCCGGCCAGTGCGCCAGAGCCGAGCGGGCAGATGTTGAGGCGTTTGAGGCAGTCGGCGAGGCGGGATTTGTCGCGCTCGAGCATTTCGACGTAGGCGAGGAAGTGGTGGCCGGCGGTGACCGGTTGACCGCGTTGGAGGTGCGTGTAGCCCGGCATCATCGAAGCGGCGAATTTCTCCGCGCGATCGAGCAGGGCGTATTGCAGCTTGGTGGCGGCGGTCATGATTTCGCCGATCTGGGTACGGCAGTAAAGACGGGTGTCGGTGGCGACTTGGTCGTTGCGCGAACGAGCCGCGTGGAGTTTGGCGCCGGTCGGGCCGATGCGGCGGGTGAGCTCCGCCTCGATGTTCATGTGGATGTCTTCGAGCGAAGTCTTGAACTCGAATTTTCCGTCGAGGATTTCTTTTTCGATTTCTCTCAGGCCACTCTCGATTTTTTGGAACTCATCGGCAGTGAGGAGTCCGGCATTTTGCTGCGCGCGTGCATGGGCGATCGAGCCGGCGATGTCGTGCGGGAATAACCGCCAATCATACGAAACCGATTCACCAAATTGTTGGACGAGCGAGGAGGTGTCTTGCGTGAAGCGGCCGTGCCACATGGTGCTGCTGGGAAATAGGTTGGCGGAAAATTGCCGGGCGTGCAATCCGGCGCGCTCATTGGAGCGCAGCGGGCATCGCATGCAAACGACAAAGTGCGGCTGTCGGGGAATTTGACCCCTGGCCAAAGCCTACTTCGAGGCTGCCGGATAGTTTACTTTTTCCCAATCGGTCACGATTTTGAAAATCGCCCGCTGCTGATCCACCATCGGGCCGATGCCGTCGAATGCCCACAAATCGCCTGAAAACATGATGCGATGGAAGCCTCTGATTTCCTCTGGCGGGTGCTTGGGGTATGGGTTAGGGAATCTGGAAAAATACGCATGCAGATCGTAGACGGGTGTCATTTTGCCCGTCGACTCTTCACTACCTGTCTCAAAGCAAAAAATGACCGGCTCGCCTGGCATCCATGAGTAGCGTGTGATGAACCCGTTGGGGTATTGGGCGACAATCCGGCACTCGTCTTCCAGCTCAGCTACGAAAGGCTTGAACTCTTCAGGCCTGTTTGCCGGGTAGCTCCACACACCATTGACGCTGATGCCGTCACTGGTTTTGAGATTCCATGTGCCCCTAGGTTCGGAAGTCGAGAGCACGGCTACTTTCAGTTCGCAGTCTTCATCAAACCTGAATAGGTCGCGAAGCATGCCGAAAACGAAATCAGTGATGTAGCCCGTGTGCTCTTCGTCGATAAATGCACCAGAGCCACCATCATTGGTGAAATCAATCGGATCGATGATGCCGTCGCAGTCGAAGTCCTCATCCAACAGGTTGTCGAGGTCATCCCCATCCATGTCCACGTCTTCGTCATTGGAAATGCCGTCGCCATCGATGTCGCGATCGATGCTGTTTGCGATGCTGTCGTTATCGGTATCGAGAATGCTGACCATGCCCTGTTGTTCGGGACCGGTGCTTTCGATTGTTTGCGCATCCATGGACACCCCAAACGCGAGAGCGGCAATCGGCATCCATGCAAAGGCGGCGCGGTGGGGGAGGGTCATCGGATTGGGTGTGAAACGTGATGTGAACGATACAGAAAAATCGCGTCGTAGCGACAACCAAACACAAAATCCGCCCACGCACGATTTTTTTCGGTAAGTTTCGGTAAAAAATGGAATTGGTTTAAAAAACGGTCACTTTTTTGTTCGAGCGAACATCTTTTTTCTTGCGTGGGCTGAAATTAGCTCCTAGTGTCCAAACATCACTCAACCCCCAACATCATGGCCGCCAAACAAACCGCAGAAGAATCCGCCCAAGAAAAGCTCCAAGACGCCCGCAAGCGCAATCTCGACCTTGCGATCTCCCACATCCAAAAGGAATTTGGCGAAGCTGCCATCATGCGCCTCGGTGACGAGAGCCGCAGCGATGTGGATGTGATCCCGACCGGCAACCTGCTCATCGACCGCGCGCTCGGCGTGGGTGGCTTTCCCCGCGGGCGGATCGTCGAAGTCTTCGGTCCGGAGTCCTCTGGTAAAACCACACTTACCCTCACAGCCATTGCCCAAGCTCAAAAGCGCGGTGGCCTTGCAGCGTTCATTGATGTCGAGCACGCGCTCGATCCCCAGTACGCCCGCAAACTCGGCGTGAACCTCGATGACCTGCTCGTTTCCCAGCCTTCTTCCGGTGAAGAGGCACTTCAGATTTGCGAGGCACTTGTGCGCTCGAATGCGATCGATGTGGTCGTGCTCGACTCGGTCGCCGCGTTGGTCACCAAGCAAGAGCTCGATGGGGAAATTGGTGACTCGACTGTTGGAGCCCAAGCGCGCCTGATGAGCGCCGCGATGCGCAAACTTACGGCGTTGATTTCCAAAGCCAACACGGTCTGCATTTTCACCAACCAGATTCGCGAAAAAATCGGCGTGATGTTTGGCAACCCTGAAACCACTCCTGGTGGTCGCGCACTCAAGTTCTTCGCCTCAGTCCGTGTCGACATTCGCCGCATTGGTCAGATCAAGGCAACTGACGGCACCGTCACCGGCAACCGCACCAAGATCAAGGTCGTCAAAAACAAGGTCGCGCCGCCCTTCACTGAAGCGGAATTCGACATCATGTACAACGAGGGCATTTCCTCCACTGGCTCGCTGCTCGACCTCGCACTCGAACTCGAGATCGTCCAGAAGCGCGGCTCATGGTTCTCCCACAACGGCAACCAAATGGCTCAAGGCCGCGATGCTGCCAAGGAGCTTCTCAAGGGAGATCCCGCGCTCTACGAGGAAATCGCCACCAAGGTCAACGAGGCCTTGGAGTCCAAAAAGAAGAAGTAATTCAGAAAGATATCGGCAATTCGAGACTGGGTATCGGAATTGAAAATCCGATATCCAACTATCGAAATTCAATATCGAACATCCCGGTGATGCGATGTTACGTGTGGCTTGTTTTGCCTCGCGTGTAAGACGGATGAAAACGCGAGTGCCTGGTGAACGCAGATGCCTCGTACTGATTACGTGTTGCAAAAAAACTCGTCAGCAAGATGCGGCTTGTGATTCGCGGTCAATGATGAAGGCTCGCGGATCAGCGCACCTCGATGGCGATTTGTGCCTTATGGTCTTTGTCTTTGGTCGGGTCGGTTGTCCACATCAGGACGAATCCTTTGTGCAAGGGTTCGCTGGCCGAGTTGGACATTTTGAACGAAGAGTTGGGCGCGGCGGAGATCGTCACTTTTTTTCCGGCATACGCATCGGAATCAATCTCCACGCTCGTGATGCCGGGGCCATTGATTTCGTCGCTCGAGGCATCAACATTCTTTGCGAAGTTTGCCTTCACCTTCTCGCCATCGGTCCACTTGATGGATACTTTATCGTCTTTAAGTGTCTCTTTGAACTCTTCCTCCTGTTTGGGGCCTCTGAGGTTTAGTTCCTGATAAAGGCTGGGGATTTTGATGCGCACGGCAAAGCGCAGCGGATTTTTGATGGTGGGCCCTGGGTTGATGACTTTGCCGCTGTAAAAAATCGTGCCTTGGCGAATTTCGGTCGTCATTTCAAATGAAATTCCCCCGTTCGCTTGTCCGCGAATGGTGGTTTTTTCGAGTTCGGCAGTGGCGGGGTCGTTTGACTCAAATGAGCTGTTGATGACAGCACGCGATTTGTAACTGCCATCTGGCAAAACCTCTTCGATGATGGGTTCGATGACGATTGCCGAAGTCTCGTTAACTTTTTTCTTTCTGCCTCCTTCCGGCAGCAGTTCGAAACGCCCCCGGCATTCGATATGGAATCTGTACTTGCTGTTTTCAGACATGGCAAAGCGGCCCATCGCTTCCTTGTTTGTGAGCGATGGAAGCTCTGCCGTGGCGGTTTGCACATTGGCGATCGCGCAAAATATGAAAGTGGCGACAGGGGCAACTTGAATCAAGTTCATGATCATCAAACAACCATGCCATCACCACGATGACCAGTGAAAAAGCCATGCGCAAAGACGCAATGCTCTTCGGTCAAAGGTATGTCGTGAGGCCGTCGACCGTGTGTTGGTCGAGTCTTCCGACCAGCGCGGTGACGAGTGCGATCAGGTGAAGGTGATCGTTGATGTCGATGATCGCATTGTGTGAGTGGATGTAGCGTGCGGGCACTCCCAGAACAATGCTGGGAATACCACTGTTTGCCTGATGGAAGGATCCGGCATCCGTGCCGCCGCTGCGGCGGACGGTGACTTGGTGCGGAATGCCTTCGGCGCGAGCGGTGTCGATGGCAAGACGGGCGAGGCGCGGGTTGGTGATGGCGGTCGGGTCGAAAAGGCGGATCTGCACGCCTCCACCGAGACGCCCTTGGCAATCGGCGCGATTAAATCCTGGACCATCGTCAGCGGGTGGTCCTTCAAGGATAATGGCCACATCGGGCTTGGCAAAGACTGCGGCGGCTTTCGCTCCACGCAGGCCGACCTCTTCCTGCACGGTGCCGCAGAGCACGAGGTGGTTGGGGTGATCCGTTGCGGCGAGGATTTGGCCTGCCTGAATCACAGCCGCCATGCCAACGCGGTTATCGAAGGCCTTGGCCATGAAATGATCCTCGCGTGAAAGCGCGGTGAATGCCGAGCACGGGGCGATCGGGTCGCCGAGCGAAATGCCAAACTCGTCGATTGCCTGCAAGCGGGACTCAGCGCCAACATCGATGAACAATTGTTCTATGGTCTGGACTTGGCGACGTTGCGCCTCGGGCAGAAAATGAGGAGGCCGTGATGCGACCACACCGAGAATTTTTTCTCCTGAGCGGGTTAAGATTTCGACTCGTTGGCCGAGCAGATTGTGCTCCCACCATCCGCCAAGGGCGACGAATTGAACAAAGCCATCTTGTGTGATGTTTTGCACCAGAAAGCCAATTTCATCCATGTGGCCGGCGATCAGCACGCGCGGTCCTTCGCCGGCGAGATCGCAAAACACGGAACCCATGCGATCGGTGTAGAGATCGCCGCTGTCACCGAGCTCATCGACAAAGATCGCGCGTACTTCGTCTTCGTGACCTGGCACTGAATGCGCCTCGGTGAGCTCGCGCAGCAATGAAACAGCTTTTGTTTTCATGGCACCAGAATGGAGCCGATGGCCTTGCTTTCCAAGTGCCAAGTTTGCGTGAGATCGGCGAGGTTAGGGCGCTGGCTAGATAATCCTTCAAGCCTCCGCGTGTTTCGCGTGCCATTCGGCATAGACCTTCGGCGAAATTTCCGAGGGCTTGATTTCCGAACGTCCGCCCCAGAACACATTCGTGTAGGAGACTGGGATGCCGACAGCGGCAAGGTGACGATCGATGGCAGCCTTGTGTTCGAGCACGCGGTCTTTTTCCGTGCCGTGCACGACGCCCATGATGTTGACATTGCCGAACTGGGGCCCGCCTTCGCGCCAGTAGCAATGGGTCATGCAAAAATGGCGACCGACTTCCGCGCCACCCTCGATTTCGCGGCCTTTCGGCACGGCCCAATGAAAGAGGCCGTTGAAGCGGGTGACACGCTGGCCAGTGGCAGAGGGTTTGACATGTTCGAGAAAGGTCGAAAAGCGGCCGATGACTTTTTTCGAGTTCAGAGTTTCGGCAACTTCGCAGAAACGCTCGAGTGAGACGCCGGCAATTTGTGCGCGCTTGTCCCAAGGATTGGCGGTGATTTCGTCTGCGGTGAGTTCTTCCTTCAGCGCGAGCAGGACAGACCATTCCTCCGGGCTGAGATCGACTGTGGCGGTGGTCATCATCTTCGCTGGTTCGTCGGACTTGTCGCCAGGCTCGAGGGTTTTGCGACGCGTGTGACCAACGCCGAGCGCAAAGACTCCGTTGGCGGGCATGAGCAAATATTCCGTCGCGCCAGTGAGCCGCAACAGTGTGGTCGCGTGGTGGTCGAGTGATTGGCCGACAGGAACCTTGAGCGTCGTCCAGAGCCGATAGCCAGAGCCGGAGACTTCGGTGTCGGTCGAGCGGATCACGACATGACCCGAAAACGGGTCCTCTTTGGCCATGAAGTCGAAGGCGTCGTTGAGTTTTTCTTCCGGCACTCTCCATGCCACAAGCGCGCCGTGCGCGAGCTTCGTCGAGAGTAGGGTTTGACGCACGCGGCGGATCACGCCGGCGTTGAGCATCGCACTGATGCGTACCAACACGGTTTCGAGCGGCACACCGGATTTCTCAGCGATCACATGAAATGGCTGACGCTGAAATCCGGCGACGAGGTCTTCAGAAATCGCGAGAATGGCGGCGTTGATCGGATCGTTGTGTTCGACAGGAATGGTGGAGCTCATGGGTGAATATTGATCATTTAAAATGCATGCGTTTGCTGGGGCTATTGTGCGCGGCATTTGGCCAAAT
>JAPOLH010000110.1 GCA_029977225.1 Verrucomicrobiaceae bacterium
ACACTTCCAACTGGTCGAGAATCGCGGGAAAGTCTTCCTTGCTGAGCATGTTTTCAAGGGCATTGACGATCGACGGGTTATCTTGATGATTTTCGGATCTGATTCGTGATTTTTGGTCACGCGGTTGCGGGCGTTCGGTCTCCGGTGGCGCGGGTTTTTTGACTATTGCATTTTCTATTTTGCTTGGCAGCTCTGTGCTCTTTTTATTTACGATGGTGGTGTTGAAAGCTGCCATCGCCATTGCCACAGCAATTAGGATGGCACTCATGATTTTGTAGAGACGCAATCTGGATATGTCTTTTTCCGTAGGCATTTTTGGCTGGTAAGAAAATCTGACTGTTTTGAGTAATTATTGGCGATCGATCTTCTACGATATGGATGTATTTTAAAGCTTTTTCGATTGCCCTGAATGGGCAATTCGGTAGGGTGACCGTATTATTTGGGAAATGAGATGAATTCCGTGCTCGAGGCTCCTGTGCTTGTGTTGAACCGGTTTTGGCAGCCGGTGCACACCTGTTCGGTGAGGCGGTCCTTGCACCTGCTATGCATTGGTCATGCGCAGGTGGTGCAGGTCGATGGCGAGGAAAAATTCAAGACCCACGACCTTGCTGGCTGGATCCGGCATTCGGCCATGGCGGTTGGCGCGCCGATGATCCGCGGGGCAAGGATTGCGTTGATGGTGCCCAAGATAGTGGTGCTCTCGATGTATGAGCGGGTGCCGCGGCTTGAGGTGCGGTTCAGTCGCCGCAATGTGTTCTTGCGCGACAAGTTCACTTGTCAGTATTGCGCGAGGGTTTTTCCGGAGAGCCAGCTCAACCTCGATCATGTCACTCCACGCGACAAGGGTGGGCGCACGAGCTGGGACAATATTGTGACATCATGCTTCCGTTGCAACACGCGCAAGGCCAATAAGCTTCCGCACGAGGTGGGAATGCATCCGCGCAACAAACCGTTTGCACCGCGCTGGAGGCCTCTTTTCGGGCTTCAGGAAAATGGTTTCGCGGACGAAAGTTGGGGCCAGTTCATCCGCCCCGAGCGCGATGATGAGCGGCTTTCGGCTTGAGTCTTCTCACTGCTCGGCCATGTGGTCGAGTAGGCGTTGGTTGAATTCATCGGCCATGTTGTAGCCGAGGCGACGGAGTTGTTGGTCGAGTGCGGCGATGGTGACCATGCGCGCGGTGTCGCGGCCGGGCGCTACGGGGATTTCCACGTGCGTGACATGCTGGCCGAGGATTTCGTAGGTTTTTTGGCGCAGGCCAAGGCGGTCGACTTCGTTAAGGTCGGCGTGGGGTTTGAGGGTGACGACGAGATCGAGGCGTTTGTCCGGCCTGATTGATGCGAGGCCGTAGAGGTTGGCGACATTGATGATGCCGATGCCGCGGATTTCCATGTAGCCGCGAGAGAGGTCGGGCGAGGTGGCAACGAGTTCGCCGCCGACGAGTTTGATGCGCACCATGTCGTCGGCGACGAGCGACGCGCCACGCTCGAGAAGGCCGATGGCGGTTTCCGATTTTCCCGAACCGCTTTTGCCGATGATGAGCACGCCGACGCCGCGCATGTCGACCATGCAGCCGTGGAGGGTGATGCTGGGAGCGAAGTCGTGTTCGAGCAGGATGGTGGCCGCGTTGAGGAAATTCATGGTCACCTGCGAGGTGCGGAAAACCGGAATTGAGTGTTTGTGAGCCACGGCCATGAGCGAGTCCTCGAGGATGGAGCCACGGGAGGTCACGATGCAGGGGATGTCGCGTTCGCACATGTGTTCGAAGCGTTCAATGCGAACGTCCTCCGGAAGTTTTCGCAGGTAAGAGAGTTCGGAGTTGCCGAGAACCTGCACGCGTTTTTTGGCGAAGTAGGAAAAGAATCCAGCGAGTGCGAGACCGGGGCGGTTCATGGCGGGCTCGCTGATCGGGCGATCGAAGCCGATGCGCTCGCCCTGCAGCTCAAGGTCGAGAGCCTTGGCGTGGCTTTCGAAAAATTTACCCGTTGAGATCGACGAGACTGTCTTGGGGCGTGCTGGCATCGAGTTCATGCAAGCATAGTAGGGCGGCTGCAGCACGAAAAATTCCAAGAGTGTTCCGATCGATGCTGGGCGATAAATCGCTGGAGAAGGGGTTGCGCGTCCCATGAAAAATGCTACATACCCGCCCAGCCATGCCGAACTACGATTACGAATGCCAGAAATGCGGCGATCGCTTTGAGGTGTTTCAAAGCATGAACGATGCCAAACTGACCGATTGCCGAGTGGATGGCTGCGGCGGTGAATTGAAGCGTTTGCTCGGCACCGGTGGTGGCATCATCTTCAAAGGTTCAGGCTTTTATCAAACTGATTACCGATCCTCGTCGTATCAAGCCGGAGCCAAAGCCGATGGTGGGGGTGCTTCCAAAAGCGATTCGGGTGGATCATCCCCGTCACCGGCGAAGTCCGGCGATTGAGTGAAACCGTACGCTCGGCGCTGCGGAGGTTCACTGATGCGCTCAAGTGTGATAGCGCGGTGACGTGTCGGGCGAAGCGCATGACATGGGTTACGCAAGTGCGCTTGGGTGATCATTTCTACGCAGCTGTGGGTAGGTGTTTGCCGTGTTTGTGCGTACGCTTTGCAGCAAGCCCTTGCGAGCAATCGCATAGGTAGCGAGTAAGAGCCGAATGCGTGCGGCAAAGTGACGGGGCCGCCAATGGTTGGGGGCGGCGCATGGGGCGATGTTGGTCGGCATTTCATGATGCCGACAATTTGCGGGCCCGGGTGGATCGGTGAGTCGAGGACTCTTGGGATGCGGTTGAAACAACAATCGTAATTCCATGAAAAGAAGAAGAACAACATTCATGGCGCTCGCCGCCATTCCGATACTCATCGCATCGACAATCGATCGAGCGTCGGCTGCTACATACCAACTGAGTGAAGCCTTTGGTGCCGGCTCCGTGGCTCCTGCAGGCAACAAGCCTTGGCTGACATTGAACACAACCACGCTGAGCGGCGCCGATGCGGGAAAGGTGCAATTCGATTTTTTCGCGTCCGGCCTTACGAATACTGAGTATGTCGATGAGTGGTACATGAACATTGATCCGGCACTCGATCCGAATAATTTGAGTTTCGGTTCGGCGGTCAAAACCGGTTCGTTTAGTTTGCCCACGATCAATCTGGCAACCGATTCGTACAAGGCCGGACCAGATGGAAGATTTGACATCAAATTGGCCTTTTCGACATCAAATGGCGGTGGCGGGATCAACCGCTTCACGGCTGGCGACAAATTGACCTACAAGGTGAGTTACACGGGAGGTCCGATCACGGCAGATTCGTTTGATTTTTTCAGTGCGCCTGAGGGGGCTCACGGTCCGTATCATATGGTAGCCCATGTGCATTCCAAGCACGACCTGCTC
>JAPOLH010000111.1 GCA_029977225.1 Verrucomicrobiaceae bacterium
CAAGCATTCGTGAAACCGGTTTTCATTCATCCTGCTGCCCGGGCAGAGCTTGATGATGCAATGACGTTTTACGAAAGTCGCGCAAGTGGCTTGGGCCTGGACCTGCAACTGATGGTTGCGGAGGCCGTTGATAGGATACAGAGAAACCCCGAGTTGTGGCCGCCCCACAAGCGCACTCAATTCCGCAAGTGTTTCACCCATCGCTTCCCCTTTGTGATCTTCTACATGGAGCTTCCAAATGCCATATGGATCGCTGCTATTGCACATGGCAGACGCCGTCCTGACTATTGGAGGCAAAGACGCGATGATCAGCCGGGGAAACCCGTGTGAGCTCACCCCCCCTACCGCTTTTTCACCACAGGCGGCGAATTCACCTTCACAAGCCCGCTGCTTTCCACTCAGCTAAACGCATGGCTGCGCGACTGCTTCTATTTGACTGCGATTCCACGCTTTCGGCGATCGAAGGCATCGACGAACTCGGTCGCCTGCGCGGGCCCGAAGTTTTCAGAGAGGTTGAGGAAATGACCACCGCCGCGATGGAGGGGGGCACGCCGATGGAGGCCATTTTCGCACGGCGCCTCGACATGATTTGCCCGACCAAATCCGAGCTCGAAGCGATCGGTCGTCAGTACATCGACACGGTCGAGCCGACGGCGCTGGTGACGATCGATGCGCTCAAAAATGCTGGTTGGCAAATTGCGATCGTGAGCGGTGGGTTCACCCAAGCGATTCTTCCGCTGGCCGACTTCCTTGGCATCGATCGCGTCGAGGCGGTGGAATTAAAATTTGACCACGATGGCAGCTATGCCGGATTCAATGAAGCATGCCCGACCTCGCGCACGAAGGGCAAAAATGCCGTGGTGCGTCAACTTCGTGAGGAAACGAATGCCGAATTTGTGATTCTCGTCGGCGATGGAGCAAGTGACCTCGAGGTCAAGGGCGATGCCGACATGGTCATCGGCTTCGGGCGCTACGCTGTGCGCCCCAAAGTAAAGTCCGGTGCTGATGCCTTCATCATGTCCCTCTCCGAGCTGCCCGAGCTCGTGGCGGCTCGTGGCGGCAATGGAGCGTAGCGACATGGCGAAAGAAAAAACCACAATCTAGTTTCCGCAATTTCCAAGCCAAGCCCTTCTTCCTCATCTCTTTCAACTCCATAAGACTCGGCGCTGCGAGGCCGCATCGCCCTACCAAGGATTGAAGAAGCGGGCAAGATGCCCACGCTCATTAAAATCGGCCTCCTCTTATTCTTCCCCAATAACCAATATCTCTTCCCCCCATCTTGCGCTGGCATGAGGCGTCGATTCGGTTTATCAAGTCCTCCTTGCCTGCGGGCGAAACTGTCATGATTCCCGATCTCACCGTCATCAAAGCCGGCACCGGCGTGCTCACGAAATCCGCCGATGGCACGCTCGACCGCGCCGCCTTGGTGCATTTGGTCGCGGCGATCGCGGGCCTGGTCCAAGCCGGCCACCGCTGCCTCTTTGTTTCATCCGGCGCGGTCGGTTCGGGCGTGTCCGCGTTTGGCCTCGCCGAGTATCCGACCGATACCGCTACGCGCCAGGCCTGCGCTGCGGTGGGTCAGGCACGCCTGATGCAAACTTACAGCAGCCTCTTTGCAAACTTCGACATCACCGTCGCACAAGTTTTGCTGACTGCCGCCGATCTCGCCACGCCCGAACGTGCGGCCTATGTTTCCGACACGCTCACGCGCCTGCTCTCCGAGTCGCGTATTTTGCCAATCATCAACGAGAATGATTCGGTCGCGGTCGAGGAATTGAAATTTGGCGACAACGACATGCTCTCGGTGCGCGTCGCGAAACTCGCAGGTGCCAAGCGCGTGATTTTGCTCACGAGCGTCGACGGCTTGCTCGATCCCGAGAATCAACAACTCATTTCCGAAGTCGCCGACATCGACGCGGTGTTTCGTCATGTGCGCGATGACAAAGGCCGCTTTTCAATGGGCGGCATGGCATCGAAACTCGAAGCGGTGAAGTTTGCTGTCGATGCGGGCATCGAGACGCACATCGCACACGGCCGTCATCCGGAGCGCCTTGAAAAAATCATCGCGGGACAAGGGCTTTCGACGAAATTTTTGCCATCCGCCAATTCGATTTCATCATGAGCGCGATCGAGGAAAGCATTCTGCAAATGGGGCGTCAGGCCCGCGTGGCGGCCTATCGTCTCGCGCAACTTTCTTCCGAAGAGAAGAACGCGATTCTCCGCGCGATGGCATCATCGATCCGCGCCAACGCCGCTGCATTGATGCAGGCCAACGACAAGGATCTCGCTGCTGGTGTGGAGAAAGGCCTTTCCGCGGCGATGCTCGATCGCTTGCGGCTCGATGAGGCGCGCATCGAAGCGATGGCTGCCGGTATCGATCAAGTCGCCACGCTGCCGGATCCGGTCGGCCAAGTGATGGATGCCTGGGAGCGCCCGAGCGGCATTCGCATCGAGCAAGTGCGCGTACCGATCGGCACCATCGGCATCATTTACGAAAGCCGCCCGAATGTCACCGCCGACGCAGCTGCGCTTTGTTTCAAAACCGGCAACGCCACGATCCTTCGCGGTGGTAGCGAGGCGATCCATTCAAACCGCGCGATCGCCGCCGCCCTTGCCTCGGCCGGCGCGCCCGAGCACGCGATCCAACTCATCCCCTTCACCGATCGAGAAAGCGTCGCCGCTCTCGCGCAAATGGACAAGTGGCTCGACCTGATCATTCCGCGCGGGGGCAAAGGTCTCATCGAAACCGTCGTCTCGCTCGCGCGCATGCCAGTGATCAAACATTACGACGGCATCTGCCACCTGTTTGTCGATCAGGCTGCCAATCTCGACATGGCGGTGAAACTCACCGTCGATGCCAAGACCCAAAAGTGTGGAGTTTGCAACGCGCTCGAAACCTTGCTCGTGCACGAAGCGGTAGCCGCCAAATTTTTGCCAATGGTCGCCGCCGCACTGAGCGCGAAACATGTCGAGCTGCGCGGATGCGAAAAAACCTGTGCGATCATCAGCGATTGCATCCCCGCCACCGAAGAGGACTGGGACACGGAATACCTCGATCTCATCCTTTCGATCAAAGTCGTGAGCTCGATCGATGAAGCCATCGATCACATCAACACCCACGGCTCGCATCACACCGACACCATTGTCACCGAAGACCAAGCCACCGCCGAACGCTTCCTGCGCTCGGTTGACTCCGCCTGCGTTTTCCACAATGTCTCCAACCGCTTCGCCGACGGCGGCGAATTCGGCTTCGGCGCCGAAATCGGCATCTCCACCGACAAACTCCACGCCCGCGGCCCCATGGGCCTCGAGGAATTGACTACCTACAAATACCTCATCCGAGGCCAAGGCCAGGTCCGGAAATGAAAACC
>JAPOLH010000112.1 GCA_029977225.1 Verrucomicrobiaceae bacterium
GGTCATGATGCTACGGATCGGCGTGGCGTCAAGCAAGGTCCTTGCCGTGAATTGGGGAAACTGGCGAAAATTTCCCAATGCGCCGGCTTGCGCTTGGGCTCGGAAAGCGGTTCAAAGCGTGTAGCCATGCCGGATGCCACGATTCAAACACGCGGGAAGGTGCTCGAGACGCGGGGTGCGGTGCTCTATCGGGTCGAGTTGCCGAATGGCAAAGTGATCCTGGCGCACCTATCCAAGGACCTCGCCGATGCGGCCGCGACCTTTGCGGTGGGCGACGAGCTGTTGCTCGAACTCACGCCGTTTGACTTCGATCAGGCAAGAATCCTAGCGGGCGGCGGCGCTTGAGCGAATCACTCGAAATCAAACGAGCGCGGCCGTTTTGGTTGGAGCTTGAAGCGCCCGCCTAGGGCATCGCGGAGTGGATCGAAGACCGAGTCCATGCCGACTTCCTTGATTTCGTACACATGTGCCATCAGTTCGCCGAGGCGACCTTTGGGGAATCCGCGTTCCTTGAACCATGCGAGGTATTCAACGGGGAGATCCATCAGCGGCACGCCGGATGGCGGGTGAGCCTTGATGCCGAATTTTCCGAAAGGCATGTGGGCGCGAGAGATTTCGGCGAGCAGGTTGCGGAAATCGTCGCGGTCAATTTCGGTGATGTCCCCCATGTGCGATTGGCATCATGAAGACTGGCGGAGGCTTTGTGAAGCGCGCCGTCGGCCTTGCGCGGCTCAATGCCTGAAGTGGCGATGGCCGGTGAAGACCATGGCCATGCCGGCAGCGTCGGCGGCGGCGATCACTTCCTCATCGCGAACAGAACCACCAGGCTGGATGCAGGCGGTGGCACCGGCGTCGATGGCCGACTGCAAGCCGTCGGCGAAGGGGAACATCGCGTCGGAGGCGACAATGCTGCCTTTGAGATCGAGTCCGGCTTCCTTCGCTTTCCAAATCGCGATGCGTGAAGAATCGACACGGCTCATCTGGCCGGCGCCGATGCCGAGAGTGCGATCGGTGGTGGCGTAAACGATGGCGTTGGATTTCACATGTTTCACGATGCGCCAGCCAAAGCGCATTGCGCGCATTTCCTCTTCCGTCGGCGGGCGTTTGGTGACGACTTTGGATTCGAGGTGGTCGAGGCCGAGAGCGGTATGGTCGCGGTCCATCACCATGATGCCGCCAGGGCATGAGCGGATGACAGCGGATTTTTTCTCAATGAGGTACCCGTCGTTCATTTTCATGAGGCGCAGGTTTTTCTTTTTCTGCAGAAGCGCGCGGGCCTCGGCGTCGAATTCCGGTGCGATGATGACATCGGTGAAAATTTCCGAGATCACACGGGCCAGCTCAATGTTGAGCGGGCGGTTGCAGACGATCACGCCGCCGAAGGGGGCCTGACGATCGGTTTCGAAGGCTTTCTGCCATGCGACGCGCAAGTCTTCATCGTCTTGGCCGACGCCGCAGGGGTTGGTGTGCTTGAGGATCGCGACGGTCGGGCGCACGAAATCGAGGATCAGGTCGGCCGCGGCCTCGATGTCGAGGATGTTGGTGTAGGAAAGCTCCTTGCCTTGGACCTGGGTGAAGAACTTGTTGAAGTTGCCATAGAGCGAGCACTTCTGGTGCGGATTGTCGCCGTAGCGGAGCTCCTGTTCGAGTGGCAGGCTGAGGGTGAAATTGCAGCCGGTGCCACGGCGTGACTGGCCAAGGAAATTGGTGATCGCCGCGTCGTACTGTGAGGTGCGCAGGAAGACCTTCACGGCGAGTTGTTCGCGGAAGCCTTTGGTCGTGTCGCCATGATGGGCTTTCATCTCTTCAATCACGCGCGAGTAATCGGCGGGGTCGACGACGACCGTGACATGCGAATGGTTTTTCGCGGCGCTGCGCAACATCGAGGGTCCGCCAATGTCGATGTTCTCGATCGCGTCTTCCATGGTCACATCGGGATTGGCGACGGTCTGTTCGAAGGGGTAGAGGTTGACGACGACCAGATCGATGGGCGGGATGTCGTGATTTTTTGCCTGTTCGAGGTGGTCCTTGTCGTCACGGCGATGGAGCAGGCCGCCGTGGACTTTCGGGTGGAGGGTTTTGACGCGGCCATCGAAGAGTTCGGGCGCGCCGGTGAATTCTGAGACATCAATCACCGGGAGGCCGGCGTCGCGCAGGGCCTTGGAGGTGCCACCAGTTGAGAGCAGTTCGACTCCGAAGCTGTGAAGTTCGCGGGCAAAATCGGCGAGGCCGGTCTTGTCGGAAACAGAGAGAAGGGCGCGGGCGATGGGCATGGTGTTTGGGGATTTGGGTGTTGGCATGGCGCCTGGAGGCGTCATTTGCCGCGCTCCACTAGCCAAGCTGCGGACGAGGGGCAAGCGCAATAGGGGCGCGCGGGGGTGTTCTTTTCTCAATTGGGCAAACTTGGCCCGCCTCGTGCTATTTCCCCGACAAAGGCAACCCATGAATTTGTTTGAGGGCTACGATCCCGGAAGTTTTTACGACGAAATGTTCGCCGCCGATGGTGGCGTTCGCGGGCATTGTTGCCTCTTGCAGGATCGTTTTCGCGACATCGAACCGCGTGATTTCCTCGCCCGCAAGGCCAGCTCTGAGTTGTATTTCCTGCGTCAGGGAATCACCTTCAATGTCTACCACGACGATCGCGGCACCGAGCGGATTTTTCCCTTTGATCCGATTCCGCGGGTCATGCCGGCGGGCGAGTGGGAGCACCTTGAGGCGGGGCTCACCCAGCGGATCGTGGCGCTCAACCTGTTTCTCCACGACATTTATCACGATCAGCGGATTCTCAAGGACGGGGTTATCCCGCGTTTTTACATCGAGCAGGCCAAGCACTACCGGCCCGAGTTTCGTGGGGTCGATGTGCCGGCGGACATCTACATTCACATTTGCGGCAGCGACCTGATCCGGGGTGCTGATGGTCAGTACTATGTGCTCGAGGACAACGGGCGTTGTCCGTCGGGGGCTTCGTATCTTTTGGAAAATCGCAATGCCTTGAAGCGCGCGTTTCCAGGGATTTTCGATGCGATGGGAGTAAGGCCGGTCGATTCATATCCGAGCGACTTGCTCGACATGTTGCATCACATTTCACCGCGCCGCGACGATAAGCCGGTGTGTGTGCTGCTCACGCCTGGTTGCCACAACAGCGCGTATTTCGAGCACTGTTATCTCGCGCGGGAAATGGGCATCGACATTGTCGAAGGGGGAGATATCGTGGT
>JAPOLH010000113.1 GCA_029977225.1 Verrucomicrobiaceae bacterium
CAACCCGGATTGAGCAATGTCGAGCGAGCCCAAAAGACAGCGATGGTAAGCGCTCAACAGAACCCCTCTATCCTGCGCCGCTCGTTTCGATGTAGGGTGGTGGCCTATGTCAACCAACACCGATCAGACAGCAGGCGTCATCATCAAGTCCGACCACTGCGGCCGTGCCCGCTACACCTCGCAATACAAGCAGGAAGTCGTTGCAGCCTTTGAATCCAGCAGCCTCAGTGCTCCCGATTTTGCCCGGCAGTGCGGCATCAAGTATTCCACGCTTGCCGCATGGGTTGCCGCTCGCGGATGTGGCAAGGCCAAACCCTCACGGAAGAACACGCCCGCCTTCCTCATTGCCGAAGTATCGGAGCAAACCGGCACGTGCGCCTTGGAAGTTCAGTTGCCAGGCGGGGCATTGGCCCGTGTTGCGGACGCCGAACAAATCCGCCTGCTCGCCGCCCTTCTGCGTCAACTTGCCTGAAGCCACCGCCATGCTCACCTTCAACGGCAACCTCAAGGTCTATGTCGCACTCGAACCCTGCGACATGCGCAAAAGCTTCAACACCCTCGCCGCGCTCGCCCGCAATCATCTGGGCCTCGATCCGCTCAGCGGCGCGGCCTTCCTCTTCACCAACAAGTCGCGCAGGCTCATCAAGATCCTCTACTTCGACGGTACCGGCTACTGGCTGGTGGCCAAGCGCCTTGAAAAAGGCACTTTTAGTTGGCCCAAGGACATCGATGGCGACCGCCGCAAGCTCGTGCTCAAGCCCACCGCGCTTGCCATGCTCACCGACGGCATCGACCTGCGCGACGGCCTGCAAAGACCTTGGTACGAACTACGATAAATATCGTAATTCCGCTGGAAAATGGCATGCATTTTGCTATTTATCCATCCATCAAGACGCCCGAACAACTCATCGAAGAACTCACTGCGAAAGTCGCTTCGCTCGAAGCCGAACTCGCCATTCAAAAGGGCCTCGTCGCCGAGTTACTCAAGAAGCTTTACGGCGCCAAGAGCGAGAAGCTCGATCACAACCAGCTGCTCATGCTGTTCTTGAACGAAGAGGCAAAAAAGCCCGTCGCCGCCGCTCCCGAAGACCAAGGACCGGCGGCTGAACCCAAGCCCCGCGCGCGTCGCACCAACAAGCTCAGTGACTCGCTCAAGGGCTTGCCGACCATCGTGCGCGAGATCGTTCATCCAGAGGTGCTCGCCGCACCCGAAGAGTTCCGCCTCATCGGCGAGGAAACCAGCGAGCGCCTTCACGTCAAGCCCGCCGCCTTCACCCTCGAAATCATCAAGCGCCTCACCCATGTGCGCAGAAACGAAGTGGATGCGGTGCCTGTCACAGCACCGCTTGAACCCTGCCTACTTCCCGGATCCGTCCTCACCCCGTCGCTTGGAGCTTACCTGCTCACCCAGAAGTTTTGCTATCATAGCCCGTTTTACCGCGAGCAATGGAAACTCAAAGCCACCCACGGCATCGATCTGACCCGCAACCTCATGTGTTCCTGGCATGACCACCTTGCCGACATGCTGCTGCCGCTTCACCAAATCCTCGCCGCTCGCTTTCGAAATTCGGACTACCTCAAGATCGACGAAACTCCGATCCGATGTCTTGAGCCCGGCACGGGCAAGACCGCGCTGGGCTACTTCTGGGTTTATCATCATGACGAACACGGAGTGCTATTCGATTGGCACAAAAGCCGGGCCAACCATTGCTTGGATCACGTCTTGATCGGTAAAAATGGAGAACCGTCGTTTGCCGGACACCTTCAAAGCGATGGCCTTCGCGCCTACCGCACGTTCATCGAACGTCACGCGGATTTGGCCATCACGCCCGTGTCCTGCCTCGCTCACATCAGCCGCAAGTTCAAGGAATCGCGCGACGAACACCCGCGCATCGCCGCGCGTATCCTGTTGCTCATCGGCAGCATTTATCAGATCGAGAAACGCTTGCGTGAGATGAACGCATTGCCGCTTGATCGACTCAAAGCGCGCTGGCTCGAAACGCGACAAATTTACAAACGACTAGGCGTGCTGTTTCGCAGCCTCAACCGCTTTGGCGGGATCACGCCGCGCAGCAAGATGGGACAAGCGCTCGCGTATGCCATCAGCCAATGGCCGCACCTCGAGCCGTGTTTCGTCAACGGACAAATCGAGTTCGACAACAACCTCACCGAAAATGCCATCCGCCCCACCAAACTCGGGCACAAAAATTGGATGTTCATTGGCGGCGAACACACCGGCTGGCGCAGCGCGGTCCTCTACACCTTCGTTGAGCAAGTCCGCCGCCATGGGGCCGATCCCTTCGCCTACTTCGAGTGGGTGTTTGAAAAACTGATGCACAACCCGCCCTCCGGGCAGCTCGAAGAACTCCTTCCAGCCCACTGGGTCAAAACCCGCCCCGCCGCCTCTCAAACCATCGAGAGCCGCATAGCATAGGAGCCAGAGCTGCCAGATCTCTGACAAAACTGCAAGAGGTGCTCTGTTGAGCGCTTACTTTTGGTCTGGCGGGTGGTGAGTCGGTTTCGGTTGATTCCTAACAATTTGGCCTGTTTGCGGATGGAGAGCTTCTTGTCGCTGGGATCGATCATGGCCTTTCGCTCAGATCGATTCCCAGCTGATCGCACTTTTTTTCGAGGAATTCTTTCTCGATGAGGAGTTGGCCGATCTTGCGTTCCAGATGTGAGGTGTGGCGTTCCTGTTTCTCGGCAGAGTGGTCAGCGGCGTTTTTGCGCTCGAATATCGATGGCATGTGATCCTCAAGCTCCTTTTTCCAAGAGCTAACCTGGGTAGGGGCAATGTCGTTCTCTTGGGCGATTTGTAGGATGCTCTTCTCGCCCTTGAGCGCCTCGGCGGCGACACGGGCTTTGAACTCGGCGCTCAGGTGTCTTCTTTTTCGTTTCATCGGTCTGATTTTGCCGGTGATTTACCCCTCTCAGACCAGCTAAAGTTTCAACAATCCACTGGCTCCGTTTTGCGGGACCACTTCATTGCCCACCCAAGAATCATGCACGATATCGCATGAAAGATGCCGGAATCGGCCGATATTTCACATCTGGGCTTGTTTTCCCGTGAGAATAGGTGATTGCCTTGTTTCCCGACACGCCCAGAACCGAGCCTCAATATCGCCGGTTGAATTGCCTG
>JAPOLH010000114.1 GCA_029977225.1 Verrucomicrobiaceae bacterium
CTAGTTCTTCAACTGGCAGTGCTTTTGAGTTTAGCTCTTATTACGTTCTTTTGGATCCTGGATATGTCAGCAACACCGATCTGAATGGCACCATGACTTTTGACTCCACGGATTTCGACACCTTGGGCCTCACGCCAGGTTCGTATGTCTGGACGATCACTGAAAGTGGCGAGACGATCACCATGAACATTGTGCCGGAACCCTCCAGTGCCCTGCTCTCTGGACTGGGTATTTGCGGCCTGCTGCTGCGACGCCGACGAGCGGCCTGAGTTGTCTGGTCGTTTTGATTCCCCCTGCTCCTGGTCGGCGCCGTGTTGACCGGGAGATTTCTTTTTTTAGATGTAAGGTATCACTCTGCCCCCACCACTCCCGATCCACCTGCCGTGCATGCTCATACGCCGCGACGGCATCTTCATGCTCGAGCAATGGTGGAACATGCCTTGCGCCGCGAAATTGAGCACGCTGCTCCGCAGTAGATCAGCCTCTTTGTTCACGGCGAGAATGGGGCGCAGCGCCTTCCTCACCGCGATGCCCACGTGCTTGCTGGATAGAATGAGGGGTGAGCAGGGGGGCGCGTTAGAGAGATGGCTCTCAATCAATTCCGCTCGGGTAGAATCTCCCGCCATTTGGCGAGGGCGGCTTTGATTTTTGCGGTGTCGTGGCCGGGGTTGATTTCCCAAACCAGTGGGCAATTTGCGGGAAATAATTTGAACAGCTCGGCGTAATCGAGTGTGCCGGTGAAGGGCGGGCGGTGGTCGGATGCGGGCCATTTCACATCGTGGACGTGGGCGCCGATCAGGTGCGGTGAAATCGTCTCGAGCCACTGCGCGTGATCGAGCAGGCCGAGGTTGTGCTTGAGCTGCACATGGCCGAAGTCGTGCCAGTAGCCGACCCATGGGTTGTCGGCGAAATGGGTTTGCAGCGCGATCATTTCGCGCTCGGTCGGCATGTCCTCGAAGCGTGAGCGTGATTCGATGGCAAGTTTCACGCCGAGCTCGGCGGCGCGGGTGGCGAGAGTACCAAGTGATTCGATTGCGCGCTGGTAGTAGAGCGCGGAAATTTTTTCGCGTTTTTTGACGAACTGCAATTTGCGTTTGATGTATGAGGGGTCGTGCGAGCCTTTTTCCGAAAGCTGTGAGGTGAGTGCCTTAGTCCAGCGCTTGGGGTTCATTGGGACCGATCCCATGTGCAGAACGAGGTACTGCGCCTCAAACTCCGCGGCGCTTTCCAAACTTTGAAGCGTCATTGCCATCGCGCGTTGGCGGTCGGCCGGGCGGTGCGAGGTGTACTGATAGGCATCGGGCGAATCGATCATCACCTCGACGGGCGAGGGAAAAAAATTGTGAATGCCGGTGCAGGTGAAGAGCCCGCGTTGGAACGCCTTGCGGATGCCGGGGAGCTTGGCAATCGTCATGCCGTGGGAAAGCTCGATGCGATCGAAGCCGAGCTCGACGATCTCCTCGATCATCGGCTCGCCATCGGTGTGGCGGTAGCTGTTCCAGCAGGTGGAGAAGGCGGGCATGCGAGCGGGTTTCGCTGCGGATTCTAGGCGGGTGGGATTGGCAGTGCATGCACAAAAAATCCGGCGGTGAAATTGCTCGATTCCGCTTGCGCGGTCCCAATTGCGGGTTTACAGCCTCTGCGTCATGCGTATCGCACCCATTCTTGGCGTCTGCGGCATAATTTTCTGCTCTTGCAGTGAAAAAAAAGAGGTCGTCGTGACCGAGACCCGCGTGGTTTCGACTCGCGATAAGTCGCCTATGCTCAACGCAACGAGCGATCAGCGTTTTCGCGACGCGAAACCAAGCCCGGTGAAGGGCGAGACACCGCTCGGTTGGCTCGAGGTCCCTCCCTCGCAGTTTCGTCAGCTCAATTATCGATTTGGTGAGAGCGGCCTGGGCGAGGCATGGGTGTCGATCGCATCGGGCAGCGTGTTGGATAACATCAACCGCTGGTTGGGACAGTTCGAGGTTGGAAAAATAAGCCCGCAGGACTTGGCGCAAATGCGCAAGGTGCCGGTGGCCGGATTCGAGGGCGTGTGGGTTGAGGCCGAAGGAACCTATGCCTCGGGCATGGGTGCCGGACCCAAGCCTGGATACGCGCTGGCAGGCGTTGTGTGCGTTGCCGGCGAGCGCATTCTCACAGTCAAAATGGTAGGGCCGAAGGCAGAGGTCAAAGCGGCTGCCGCCACACTCGAGGTCTTTGCGAAAAGTTTGAAAATTGTCGATCAAAGTCCCCGCTGAAACTACTGGCATGACTCAATCCACCCCGTCATCGAAACGCGAATCGAGAAGCTGGCATGGCAAGGCTTTTGATATCTTATCTGGCTTTGGTCTCGCGACGATCCTCTTGATCATCCTTGGCTTGCTGACCTGGTTTGCGACCTTGGAGCAAATCGACAGGGGGCTATATGCGACGCTGGAAAAGTATTTTGACTGGCGCACGCCGTTTCTTTTGCCCGAGATTGGTGGCCGTCTGGTGCCCTTGCCTCTGCCCGGAGGTTATTGGGTCGGCGTGTTGTTGGTGATCAACCTCACGCTCGGTGGCGTGATTCGCATCCGCAAGGGATGGAAGCATGTGGGCAATCTGATCTCGCACCTGGGCATCATTTTCATGCTCATCGCGGGCGGTGTGGCGCACCATTTTTCGCAGCGTGGAAACATGGCGGTGGGTGAGGGCGAGACCAATGACGCGGCGGAAGATTATTTTGAATATGTCGTCGAGGTCGCTGAGTTCAAAGATGGCAAGTCGGCAGACATCCATGTGATTGGCGGTCGTGACATTTCCGACCTCACGCGCGGCAAGCAGCGTATTTTCCGATTCCCGAATTTGCCCTTTGATCTGGAGATTGCCGGATACGAAAAAAACGCCTTGCCAGTCTCCGTTGTTGAGCGTGCGCCGAGCGGCAGCCCCTTGTTGGTCGATGGCTACTACCTCATGCCGCGGCCGGAGGAAGTGAATGCTGAGTCCAACGCTGCGGCCTGCTATGCGCGGGTCGTCAATCGTGATGGCAGCAAGCAGGCACCGTTCATTCTTGCGGGTGCAAGTTTCCACCCTTTCACCATCAAGCATGAAAACCGGATTTTCACCGTCGACATGCGCAAGCGTCTATGGCCGATGCCATTTGCCCTCC
>JAPOLH010000115.1 GCA_029977225.1 Verrucomicrobiaceae bacterium
GCATAATCCTTGAATTTGCAAAATCCAAACTCGGCTTCGATGCATGCCTTGGCATAACGCGGGCGGCCCACGGCACGCATGGTTTCCTGATCCTCAAAACGCGCGGCCAATCCCTGCAATTGCTCGACCGATGGCTCTGAGGGAAATTTCAACGATTCGATTTCCTGTGTCACACACTGGCGCAAGGCATGAAATGCCGTTGAAAAATCCGCTTGTTCCCAGCCCTGCCAGTCCTCGGCAAGGCGGATTGATTCATATTCGGGAAATGGCTCGGGCCACGCCACAATCGCATCGGCCTTGCGCTGCTGCAACCATGCCATGCGCGAATGCGCAAGCTTCTGCAACACCGTTGGCATGACGGAAAAGCGCTTCACGCAGGCTTCGATGAGCGAGGCATCGGTCGACGCCAATGCGTACTGCAAATGCCTCGCCGCCACGGCACCGTTTGGATCGACACTTTCAATCGACGCAATAATCCGCGGCACATCACCTGACGCAAACAGCTCTGCAATTTCCACACCATTACCCGCACTTTCTGGGGCAGCATCAGCCAAGCGCGACTGAAGCATCGAAACCGACAGCTCGCTACTCTGGCGAAATTTCATGCCATCAAGTGCCTCATGAAAACCGCTGAAATCCACCTCGGAAAAAACATCGGACAACAAATCGAAATCACAGGCACGAGCCGCAGCGAACCTCGCGTCCGCGTCATGCTTCACAAAATCATCCAACTTCGCACCAAAACCCAAGCCGGTGAGCGCACCGGCCAAGCTTTGCAGTGATCCAAGCACCGCCGCATCAACGACGCGCGGATCATTGTTTTTATTATGCTTGGTCGGGAATTCGATGATCCGGAAAAAATCAATGTGTCCACGCTCATTGGCAACCAGCACATGATTGGCGGATTGATGCGCCGCACTGATGCGTGCCTCACTGCGAATCGGCGCGGCATTTTCTACCCGTAAGCAATCGCCTTCAATGCGCGGCGCTCGCGAAAATCCACGGTAAAGACCGTTCCAAACTGACGGCTGCATGCTCCACGGATGCTGTTTCAAAAGCTCCGCCGAATGCTCAAGCAAGGCGCGGGATGGCAGCACCATCACAACCCCGGCATCATGCGGGCTTTTCTCCGCCCAAACATGCGCCGACTTACCATCCGGCGCGTAGTGTGCATATTTCAAATCAATCGGACCTTTGGGATCTTCCCAGCGGCAAGGCTCCAAAGGCGACACAGGCATTAGCCACAAAGAACCGTCCGAATGCATGACCTTGCATTCCTTGCGGTCGAGAAATGCAGCAAGCGGTCGACGCGCAGATTCGGTAAAAGGATCCGAACTGCGAATGAGCTCACCAGATTTTGAATCGCGCAAATGCCACACTATTTTTCGCGATCCACCAGCATCAAGCGCTGGATGCGCCATCAGCAACCCATCCGACGAGAAAGCAATCGCCGACGATGGCGTCATGCCCTCGGGAAGAGCGCCGATGTCACGAATCGGCTTGAGCGATCGCGCATCACACAACAGCGCACGACCATGCCGCTCAACAACCAGCCACTGACCGCTCGGATCAAGCACCATGCTGCGCACCGCGCCACCTTTCAGCGGAAAAAGCACCGCTTCCACCGTGAGCGTGTCAGCATTCCACCTCGAAACGGTGTTCCATTCGTTCGAAGATGCGACCCACAGGCAATCGGGCTCGCGAAAGATCAAGTGATCAACCTTGCTGCCGACATCGATTCTTGCCTCATGCATCGCCCAGGCATGACCCGCAACAATCTCCGCCACCAAGTCACGCGCCTTGACCGAGGCGGGATCTACCTCCAACGCCGAAACCGCATGCAACAAAGCATGATCCGCCGCGCCCGCCACTCGCTTCTGCCCAGCCACCGCCATGCGTGCCTCTGCCAAGCTTTGCCGCAGCGGCACTTCAACACTTCGGCGAATCGCCGCCTCATCGAAGCTTGGACTTTTTTGCACCTCCTGCTGCTGCTTTGGCTTGCAGGCAACAAGCAACGACAAGCACAGGATCACCGACAACGGACTCGGCGAAACAATCAATCGCTCAAGATGCATGCTCATGGAACAAAGCCGCCGCCGCGACCAGATGTCTGTCGGTTTTTTGATCGCCAAAAAATCAATATTTTCCACTGCTCTCCAGCAGCGTGCGGAGTTGATTTTGAAACTCCACAATATCCGGCTGAGACGGACGATAGCCCGCAGTGTCGGGGTCAAGCCCAGGCCGGCCAGATTGATCGAGCATCCAGATCGCCGTCTCTCCATCGGAGAATTCGACCTTTCCGCTGACCAATGCCCCAGGCAGCGCGAGCGTGTCCATCGTTACCGAAACTTTACCAGTCGGCACCGGCGCAGGTTTTTCATCTAACTTTGGCTCATCGACCGCGGCTTCGATCAAGTTGATGCCCAGATCCAACACCAAAAAACGCGTGTCCATGTAGGTGAGCGAGATGCCAAATTCCTCCTTCACACGGCGCTGAAGGTCGTACATCGACGCTCCCTCCGCGGCCCATTGATGAAGCGATGCGATTTGTTCCTGAGAAAGTTGCTTGCTGCTAAACATGATGACTTGCTGATGATAAGCGTGAAACAACCGGCATCAAGAACGGATCCGCGCAACGAATAGCTGTAACATCAACGAGATACACGTGCCCCGATCGCCGCAAGCGACGCATCGATGAGTATGTTGAGCTCAGGCTCAGCGCCCTCTTTCATCGCTTGGAGTGCCTGCCTGCTGTCACCACCGCCCACTTTGCCCAAAATCCTGACCACCGATCTGCGCTTGCCTTCGTCTTTGGTCCCAGTGTGCGCCAAAACCGATGCCTCGGCAGCAGATCCCACGTCCGCATAGAGAGACTCCCACGCGGAAGGATTCTTGTCCCATAACTTGTCCAGAATTCCCACCACCTCGGTGAGGCCTTCTTTGACCGCCAAGGCAATCATCTCCTTAGGTACCTCAAGATCTTTCGATGCGAGTTTGGCAGCCTCCTTCAAAGCAACCTGACCTGCATACCCGGGTTGCTCCGACCAAACCGCAAGCGCCGAACAG
>JAPOLH010000116.1 GCA_029977225.1 Verrucomicrobiaceae bacterium
TCTATTTTGACTCGGGCAAACTTCTGCGCACCCACACCTCGAGCGTGCAAGTCCGCACGATGGAGTCTGCCAAGCCACCGATTCGAATCATCGCACCCGGCTCGGCTTACCGCCGCGACGAAATCGACGCCACCCACCTCTCGGTCTTCAACCAACTCGAAGGCCTCTATGTCGCGAGCGATGTTTCGCTCCCCGACCTCAAAGGCACGCTGGAGTATTTCCTTCAGGAACTTTTCGGATCGAACACCGAGGTGCGCTTCCGCCCGCACTTTTTCCCGTTCACCGAGCCGAGTTTTGAAATCGATGTGAAACTTACCGTCAAAGGTCAGGAACCGCGTTGGATCGAAGTCGCCGGCTGCGGCATGGTGGACCCCGCGGTTTTTGAAGCGATCAACAAGTCGCGAAAGGATCAGGCATTCGATCCTGAAACCACCACTGGCTTCGCCTTCGGCATGGGCCTCGACCGCCTCGCGATGATCCGCTGGGGCATCCGCGACATCCGCTTGCTAATTGAAAACGACATCCGATTCCTGAAACAGTTCTGATGAACTTGTGATTTCATCACAACGAAGACAATGCTTAGTCGCATCTTCAAAATCCACGATCCGCTATCCACGATCTCCTATCTTCTTTTATGAACATTTCACTCAACTGGCTCTCCACTCACCTTGATCTCGCAGGCAAGTCGATCAGGGAGATTGATGATCTTCTCACCTTTGCCGGAGTTGAGGTGGAAGGCATTGTCCCGAAGGGGGTTAGCTCGGAAAAAATCGTCGTCGCGCAGATCAAGGAAGCGGTGCAGCACCCGAATGCCGATCGGCTCAAGGTCACGCAGGTTGATGCGGGTGAAGGCGCACTGCGCCAGATCGTTTGCGGTGCGCAGAATTACAAGGTCGGCGACAAAGTCCCATGCGCCTTGCCTGGTGCTGAGCTGCCGGGTGGATTTACGATCAATGAAACCGTCATGCGCAAGGTCGAGTCGAAGGGCATGCTTTGTGCTGCTTCGGAGATCGGCCTGCCTGCGGGCGAAGATGGATTGCTGATCCTTCCCGCCGATGCGGAAATCGGTCGACCGGTCAAACAGCTCTTTGATTCGGATGTGTTGCTCGAGCTTGAGGTGACGCCGAACCGCCCTGATTTGCTCAGCCACTACGGCATGGCACGCGAACTTGCGGCCTTGCTCAAGACGCCGCTTAAGGCTCTGGAAATTCCATCCGCAAAAACCACCACCGCGACATCCATCCAAATCGATGTGCCAGATGCCTGCCCGCTTTACAGCGCGATCCGGATCTCGGGTGTGACCGTGAAGGACAGTCCGGCATGGCTCAAAGAACGCCTCGAATCCATCGGACTGCGGCCGATCAACAACATCGTCGATGTCACAAATTTTGTCCTGCATGAGTTGGGTCAGCCGCTTCACGCATTCGATGCGGCAAAGGTTGGCGGCGGCTTGGTCGTGCGCCGTGCGCGCGATGGCGAGCCGTTCATCGCTCTCGACGAATCCGAGCACTCACTTGCGGCCGATGACCTCATCATTTCCGACACGAGCGGTGCGACCCTCGCACTTGCCGGCGTGATGGGTGGCCTTGCCAGTGGGGTGACGGAAACTACGACGGACATCGTACTTGAGTCGGCTTATTTCGCCTCGCAGGGCATTCGCCGCACTTCGCGCCGCACCGCTCTTTCATCTGATTCCTCCTATCGCTTCGAGCGTGGCGTTGACCCACAGGGTGTGATTCCCGCTGCGGCGCTTGCCGTGAAGTTGATTCTCGAGACCGCTGGCGGATCCGCCGAGGCCGCGATCCAGCTTGCGGGTGAGGCTCCGGTGGTTACCAAGCCGGTCGCGCTCGATGCCGCGAAGCTCGACCAACTCATGGGTGGATCGATCACTCTCGCAGATGCGGAACAAATCCTCACTCGCCTCGGTCTTTCCAAGCGCTCCGATGGTGCTTGGGAAATCCCATCATTCCGCGCTGACCTCCAGCGTCACATCGACCTCGTCGAGGAAATCGCGCGCGTGCACGGTCTCGCCAATGTCCCTTCGCGGATGCTTGGCACCTTTGTTCCCGCTAGCGCGATCGATGCCGCTTACGATGCCGATATGGTTTTGCGCCGACGACTCGCCGCGCTCGGGCTTTACGAATGCCAAACGATCAAGCTCATTTCCGACGCGCAAGTCGCCGATGCCCTGCCGCTGCGCCCGCTGCAGGATGGCGACACGATCCGCGTGAAGCTGCCGCTCAGTGAAGATCACGCGGTGATGCGTCCGAGCATGATCCCTGGCCTTGTCGCCTCTGCCGTGCGCAATGTGCGCCAGCAGGCGAAATCGTTGCGGCTCTTTGAAATGGGTCGCGTGTTTCGCAATGCGGGCGGTGGCAAATCGAAGGATCAGGAAAGCGAAACCCTCGGCATCCTGCTCTCCGGCCCGACGCGCCCGGTCGGTTGGGATCAGGCCGAAAAGATCGCCGACCCCTTCGATCTCAAAGGCCTCGTCGCCGCGTTGATCCCGGGAGCGAGCATCCGTTTTTCGCCCAAAGATCGCGAAGGCTTTGCGATCGCTTGCGACATCCGTGCTGGCGATCAATCGATTGGTGTCTTCGCGAGGCTCTTGCCATCGCGCGAACGCGAGCTGGATTTCAACACGCCAGTGTTTGTGGCGGAGCTTGATCTCGGCAAGGTCCGCAAGTTGCTCAAGGGCATCGAGCATGTCGCCGAGTTGCCGCAATTTCCTGGCTCCTCGCGCGACGCGGCGATGGAAGTCGCCAGCACTTTGCCAAACTCCGAGATCGAGGGCGTCATCATCAAATGCGCCGAGGCATTGCTGGTGGATTTTGAGTGCTTCGATGTTTTCACCGATCCGAGCGGTGCCAAGCTCGCAGCGGATCGCAAGTCATTGGCCTATCGCTTCCACTATCGCGCCAGCGATCGAACGCTTAAGGCCGAGGAGATCGATACCGCTCATCAGCGCGTCCTCAACGCGCTGAGCGAAAAGGCGGGGGTCAGGTTCCGGTGAAAAGTGTTCATGATGATCTGAAACGTGTCCG
>JAPOLH010000117.1 GCA_029977225.1 Verrucomicrobiaceae bacterium
CATTGAAGTCATCGCTGAAAAATGAAACCACGGGCAAAGCAATTCGCCGTAGTCGCCGCCGCCGTCAAGGTGTGGTGCAAGGCGTACCCCGATGAACTGCTGCCGCCCATGTTTGTGGTCGGCATCCGTGGCTACTACCGCGACACGATGGGCGTCGCTGGCAAAAATGATCGCGGGATCTATGATGACGCTATTTTCGTCGTCGGCCCAGAAACCTTCGCTGCCTTCAACGCCAACACCGACCCGAGCCGCTATCGCCCAGGCATCGCCTCGCTGATCTCCGGCGTTCACCCATACAAGCCCGGCAACCACGGCATCAGTCGCCCAGGTGGCGGCTATCCGGCATTCCGCCCAGCGACCAAGAACGAAGCCCTGCCGGTGATGCGCGACGGCATGGACGGCATCAAGGAAGGCATCGCGATCAATATCCATCGCGGTGGCCGCAACGGCACTAGCTCACTTGGCTGCCAGACGATCCCGCCGGATCAGTGGGACGCTTTCTACGCCATCACCCGCGCAGAGATGAAGAAAGCGAATCAGAAAACCTTCAGCTACATCCTCTGTGATGGGCCGATCGTTTGACTCGGTACCTTGTGCGATGGGTGACATTCCAAAGTCGATTCGCATCGGTGGGCGCCAAGTCAAGATCACCATCGTCGAAGACCTCGAAGAGTACGGCAACTTCACCGAAGACACGCTCACCATCCAACTCAAGAAAACCGACGCCGAAACCATGCGCGTCACTCTCCGGCACGAACTCATGCACGCCGCCCTTTCGATCTCCGGCATCTCATTCATCGAAAGACTCCCCGAGGAAGCGATCGTGAGGTGCTTCGATAACATCTTCTTTCCCGCGTGGGAAAAACTCTGCAAACCATGAAAGCTAAAGCCAAGGTCGTCTTACTCCTCTCCGATCTCCACATCGGCAGCACCGTCGGCCTTTGGCCCGAAGGTTTTGTCTGCAATGAAGGATTCCCCATCGGGCAGAATCAATTTCAAAAGTGGTTGTGGAAATGCTGGCACGACATGCTCAAGTGGGCCTCCACCACGATCGGCAAGGATGATTTCGAGCTAGTCCTCAATGGTGACCTTGTGGAAGGCATCCACCACCGCACCCTACAAGTGATGAGCGCCGATGTCAGCGACCAGACAGCCGCCGTGCTCGATGTGCTTTCCTCGCTCTCAACCAGCGCAGGCCGCGTGCATGTGGTGAAAGGGACGGAGTGCCACACCCGCAACGACGAGATCCGCATCGGCCAAGCCCTCGGCGGCACCAAAGATTCAGTCACGGGTCAACACGCATGGGATCGACTCGACCTCGATGTGCATGGATGCCTTGTTTCTTTCGCCCACCATATCGGCACCACCTCACGCCCCTACCTCGAAGCCGCCCAGCACAGCATCAACCTCGGCGTCGAGATCCATGAGGCGGCGCGGATGGGCAGACCGATCCCGAAAGTGATTTGCCGGGCGCACCGGCACCGCCACGGCATCTGGAGTGATGGAAATTCCATGTCGATCGTCACCGGCGCATGGCAGGGTATCACCCGCTTTGGCCGCAAGGTCGTACCAGCAGCCGTCCCGCAGCCATCAGCCGTGATCCTCGATTGGCGATCCGTCGAGAAAGGCGAGCTGCCAATCGTCCATCCCAGAGTCTACACCGCAAAGTAACATGGCCAAGAAAATCGGAAAGATGAGCGGTCTTCAGTTTGCGCTCTCGCAGATCCTCGAAGAGCCGCAGCAGGCGGATGAGTTTTCAGCGGAGGATGCCTTCTTGGAAGCACGGCAAAAAGACCCGAAGATCACTCTGCCGTCTGTTCGCAACAAGATCATTCGGATGGAACGGGATGGCTTGCTCACAAAGCGACAAATCCGGCGCAACGGCACCATCATCAACCTTTACTCGAAGGCTTGAGTAAAAAGTACGCGAGGCCATCGGCCTGCGTCACGGCCCTGCGGTAATGGCGAAAGAGGGTCTGGGAGTTTGCCGTGTGACCCATCGCCGCCTTGGCCTTGGCCTCATCCGTCGCCGCGAGATAATGCGAGGCGAACGAATGCCGAAGGACATCTTGCCCTTCGAGGCCCGACGCCTTCCGAATCCGCGTCCATGACCGCTTCCATTGTGCCGGACGAACCCGCCCGCTTGCAGGGTGGCCGTCGATCAGTTCGCGCAGCCTCGGCGTGAGAGGAATGTGCCGGTCGCTGCCGGTCTTCGAGACCGCAGGCGCGATGTAGATCTCCTTTGCTCCCACAGCCTCCCAGTCGAGCCGCGCAATCTCTCCGCTCTCCGCATCGGGTCGGATACCTGCAAACGCCAACAGCGCCACCACGCGGCGTTCCTCGGGCGTCCTACAATGCCCAAGCACCGCCTCGACCTCGGCAAGCGTGAGAATCTGGATCTCACCCGACCTCCGGTGCCGTTCGCGGTAGTTGAGCACGGCGAGCACCCGCGTTGTCCTGGCGTCGATCGTGGAGCGCGCCAATGGACGGTCTTCGACCAACGCTTCCTCGATGGTTGCTCGGTCGATCGTACCGCATGGCTGATCCATGAATTTTTTCGGCAACCACCGAGGGATCTTAGCCACATCGATCTGGTAACGGTGAGACCATCGCGCCTCGCCATTAGCGACAGCCCTAGCATAACGATCCCGAAAGGTTTCCATGGCCCCTGTGGATTTGATCTGCTTGGCAACAATCTTGGCCGCCTCAAGCAGACCGATGCCGGTGCCAGCCAGTACATTCGTTGCCTTCATTGCCTCTATTGCGAGGTCGGCAGTGATCATCGATCCGCGCCTCCCAGATGCCCATGTGACCCGAATTTTGGCGCCGTACTTTTCAGCGTCCCGCTTTAGCTCAAAAAACTTCCGATGCCGCTTTCCGACTCATTGCGTCAAGCTTGATATCTACCCGTGCTATGCATCATTGATTCTACCCACAATCGGTCAGAATACGAGTTGTCTGGACAATATGAGTCAGGAGACGCGCCTTTGATCA
>JAPOLH010000118.1 GCA_029977225.1 Verrucomicrobiaceae bacterium
CGCAAAAACCGACCAACTCGCGCAATCACTCATCAAGGCCGAACTCAACATCGAGAGCGGCGCCTTCTTCGACACGATCGTGGTGAAATCCCCAGGCAAAGCCGCCGCGATTTGCAAGGCCGCAGTCGATGCAAACATCAACCTCCGCCTAATCGACAAGGACCATGTCGGCATCTCGCTTGATGAAACCCCCACCACTGCCGATCTGAAATCCATCGCCAAGGCCTTCGGTGTGAAATTGGTCGATTCCGCAAGAGACACCAAGCTACCAGCAGAGCTCGCCCGCAAGACAGATTTCCTCACGCAAAAGGTTTTCAATTCCTACCACTCGGAAACCGAAATGCTGCGGTACATTAAGCGCCTCGAATCGAAAGACCTCGCGCTCAACGAATCGATGATCCCACTCGGTTCCTGCACGATGAAGCTCAATGCCACTGCCGAAATGATGCCGCTCAGCTGGCCCGAAGTTTCATCACTGCACCCCTTCGTGCCGCAGGACCAATCGCAGGGTTATCGCGAAATGCTCGCAAGTCTCGAAGGCTGGCTTGCCGAAATCACCGGATTTGCCGCTGTTTCGCTGCAACCCAACGCCGGATCACAGGGCGAGTATGCCGGACTCCTCGCGATTCGGCGCTACCACCTCTCCCGCGGCGACACCCACCGCAATATCTGCCTCATCCCGGTCTCCGCTCACGGCACCAACCCGGCATCCGCCGTGATGGTCGGCATGAAAGTCGTCGGCGTGAAATGTGATGAATCTGGCAACATCGATGTCGACGACCTCACAGAAAAAACGATCGAGCACTCGGCCAATCTCGCTGCATTGATGGTCACCTACCCGTCCACCCACGGTGTTTTCGAATCCAGCATACGGGACATCTGCCAACTCATCCATGAGCACGGTGGTCAGGTCTACATGGATGGCGCCAACATGAATGCCCAAGTCGGCCTCACCAGCCCCGGTGTCATCGGTGCCGATGTTTGCCACCTCAACCTACACAAAACTTTCTGCATCCCGCACGGCGGTGGCGGACCAGGCGTCGGCCCGATCGGCGTCGCCAGCCAACTCGTCCCCTTCCTGCCCGGCCACAGCGAACTCACATCGCACGAAGGTCCAGTTTGCTCCGCGCCCTGGGGCAGTGCGTCGATCAATACGATTTCTTGGATGTACATCGCGATGATGGGACCACAAGGACTCAAGGAAGCCACTGAAGTCGCGATCCTCAACGCCAACTACATCGCCAAACGCCTCGCGCCATTTTTCCCAATCCTCTACACTGGCAACGACGGCCTCGTCGCTCATGAGTGCATCATCGATGTCCGCCCGCTCAGCGAAGCCAGCGGCATCACCGTTGAGGATGTCGCCAAGCGCCTCATGGACTACGGCTTCCACGCACCGACGATGAGCTGGCCGGTCGCCGGAACACTCATGATCGAACCCACCGAGTCGGAATCAAAATCGGAAATCGATCGCTTCTGCGACGCAATGATCTCGATTCACGCGGAGATCAACGCCGTTGCCAATGGCCAACTCGACCCGCACGACAACCCACTTAAGAACGCACCACATCCGGCCGAAGTCGTCTGCGGTGACGCATGGACCCACCCTTACCCGCGCGAACAAGCCGCCTACCCGCTGCCTTACCTGCGCCAGCACAAGTTCTGGCCCTCGGTCGGACGCATCGACAATGTCCACGGCGATCGCAACCTCGTTTGCACCTGCGACAGCGTCGAGGCATACAGCTCAGCCAGTTGAGTCCATCACCTCATGGCCGCATCACCCATCGATTGGTCCCAGTGGCAAGGCGGCATCCACGCCACCCTGATGTTTGTCGTCAACAACGGCCGCATCCTGCTAATCGAAAAAAAACGCGGCCTCGGCGCAGGAAAAATCAATGGCCCCGGCGGCAAGATCGATCCGGGT
The DNA here is from genome assembly GCA_029977225.1 of Verrucomicrobiaceae bacterium. Taxonomy (GTDB): domain Bacteria; phylum Verrucomicrobiota; class Verrucomicrobiia; order Verrucomicrobiales; family Akkermansiaceae; genus Luteolibacter. Next base: position 1,925 of record JAPOLH010000118.1, read on the forward strand.
GAAACACCCCTCCAATGCGTCATGCGCGAAACCCAGGAAGAGCTGCTCATCACCCCTCTCAACCCGCGCAAGATCGGCGAGCTCTGGTTCTCGATGTCCGACTCACCGCACATCCTCTGTCATGTCTTCCGCGCAGACGATCACACCGGCACCCCTACCGAAACCGACGAGGCCGTGCCGCTATGGACGCCAATCGAATCGATTCCCTATGATCAAATGTGGGAGGACGACCGCCATTGGCTACCTCTTCTGTTAGAAGAAACCCACTTCCACGGACGCTTTATCTTCGAAGGCGAATCCATGCAATGGATGGACATGGACACCTCGGTAAACTGGGCCTGAGTGTTAGATCCGATAAAGCCCTCATTATCGGTATCAGCGATTTATCATGAGTAAGCCCCCCTCACTCATTCCTTCGTAATATTTCAGTGATCGCCCCACAGCGGGCTGAACAACGGCTTGCCAGTCTTATCGCAGGACACTCAATCCGCAAAAAAGCCGTCTCTCATTACTAGAGACGGCTTTGATTGAGTTAAATGAAATGCTCGGGATCAGATCGACGCTTTGACCGAAGCCTTCAACGACTCGTAGCCAGCGCGAAGCTTGTCGAGTTCGACTTCTGCCTTGCGTACGCGATCACTCATCTCAAGAAGCTTTGCCACCTTTGAGGCAAGCCCCGAAGAAACCTTCGCTGATGCCTTGCTTGCAGCAACGGCTTTACCGCCCTTTGCCACCTTGTTGCCCGACTTCTTGAGCCATGCGGAAACGGTGAGAATGGAAATGTTGAACTTCCTTGCAGCTGCACTCTGGCCACCACGACCATTGGTCGCGTGGCTCAAAGCTGCCGGCGTTTCCAAGAAAAAAGGCAAAGCTGCAAAGGTCGCCAAGCCTGCTA
>JAPOLH010000119.1 GCA_029977225.1 Verrucomicrobiaceae bacterium
GAGCCAAACCCGCCTCAACCAAGGCCTCTGACAGATCACGCCCGTCGGCCAATTCCACAAATCCATAGACCCGTTCAAAACGACCGTCACCACGCGCATCGGCAAACATCGTGCGCACGGTGAATGGCTTTTGCATCCACCCGGCGGAACTCACCTTCGCCGCCTCGCCCACCGATTTGGCAGTCGTGATGTCGGCAATGCCGAAATACCGCCGCTGATCCCGCAAGCGCCGCGCATTGGTGTCATCGCCCTTCACATGCACCTCAATGCAATCAACCCCGTAAAGCCTCACCGTCCGTTCTTTGCCATCGGGAAACTTCACCGCAAAGCTGTCACCATCCGCCCAATCTTTTGCTACAAAGCTGCAATTTCGAAATGTCTGCAACTGGCCAAACAGGGCCGTCGTCAGAATCATCCACAGCAAGGGCACGAGCCTTATCACGCGGATGGTGTACTACGCTGAACGCGCAACCACAAGCGCGGACCCAGAGTCGCACAAGCTACAAACAATCCCGCAGCAAGACCCCACCAAACACCCGGAGCTCCAAGCCCGCCTCGAAACGCCAGCCATGCCGCCACCGGCAGACCCGCGATCCAATAAGCCACAAAGCCAATCAATGCAGGCATCCGCGCATCGTGCAAACCACGCAGCATCGACGACGAACCCACCTGCAAACCATCGAACACTTGAAAAATTCCCACGATCATCAATATCGACGCCGCGATACCCACCACCTCCGTCGCTGGCGTGAAGGCCAACGCCATTTCCCTGCCAAAGAGCAGAAAACTTGCCGCCGCAATCACCCCATAAACCAACAGTAAAAACCAACCCGATCGCACGATCGGCGAAAGCCGATGCATTTCACCCGCCCCATGCGCCTCACCCACCCTCACGGTCAACGCCATCGATAGCCCCAGTGGCACCATGAAGGCCACCCCCGCCAGCGTGATTGCAATCTGGTGCCCTGCCATCGCCTCGCGCCCGAAGCGACCCATGATCAAGCCAGTCACCGAAAATGCCGCTACCTCACTGAGCATCTGCAAACTCGCCGGTGCGCCGATCGTCATCAGTTTTTTCATGCCCGCCAATTTTCCAAAGCGCAGCCACGAATCAGGCACCCAATCGTTCAGCCCGGCATGCCTCAACCACACCAGCATCACCACCAGGATCGCCGTCCGCGCAATCAGCGTCGCCCATGCGGCGCCCTCGAAGCCCAATTTCGGAAACCCCATATTCCCGTAAATCAAAAACCAATTGAGCACGACATTGAGCAAGACGCCCCCGAGAAAAATCCAAAACGGCGGCCATGGGCGGTTCAGTGCATCCGCATGGTTCTTCAAAGCGATCGAGGCCAGCGCCGGCACCATCGAGGCCATCACAATCCGAAAATAACCGACCATGCTCGCTGCCACTTCGGGGGGCTGACGAAACCAATCCAGCCGCATCGACAAAACCCATGCGACCGCAAACAACAAGAGACCTATCCAAAGAGCCATCCACAACCCGTCAAGGCAACTGCCTCGTGCCTTCGTCGGATCACCCGACCCACGCGCGTTGGAACTGAAAACCGACACTGCCGAAAGCAAACCAATGCCAAACACAAACGGCACATGAAACAATGAGTTGGCAAAGGTCAGCGCCGCCAGCTCGGTCACGCCCAGTTTTCCAACCATCAGCGTGTCGACCACACCCATCAGCATCTGGCTCAACTGACCAATCATCAGCGGCACTGCCAAACGCAGGGTCAATCGGGACTCGTGAAAGAAACTCATGAATGCAAACCTGTGATGCGCGAAAGGTCGCACGACTCCAACGAAATTATGCCCGAATCGCCCACTCTGCGCCGTCACGCGATTTCGCCCCATGACCCAGAATTTTTTGCTTTGCCACACCTATTCACCAAGCTAGTTTCAACTCCGTTAGCGACATTGGCCTCCATGCCAATCCGCCACACCCCATGCCTCGGTAGCTCAGTTGGTAGAGCAGTTGACTCTTAATCAATTGGTCCTTGGTTCGAATCCAAGCCGGGGTACCAAATGCCTCTTGTGGTAGGCATCGATCGGTAATTTATTCGTAAGAATCGGCGCAGCGTGCCGCGACGCCCTACCGATGAGAGAAAAGAAGCTGCCTCTTCATTTTCTTCCACTTAGATGTTCGACGCTCCCTACCCTCTCATCCTCCTCGCCGCTTGTGCAGCTTGGCGCCTGAGTTCGATGGCGTCGCCGATTTCATCAGCGAGAATAGGTGATTGATTGAGCAGGTCACTGATCACGTCGTCTTCAAAGACCATAATCTTAAGGTCTTCAACAGCAATGATGCCGATGTCGGTGACCGAGGCGCCGGCGGTGAGCTGATCGCCGAAACATTCGCCCGCGCCGATTTCGCCGATCTGGATCGCATTGCCGTTGGCATCGGTCGAAAGCAATCTCGCACGACCTTCGAGAATGAGCGCGAAGCCTTTGAATTTGAGCTCTGTGTCCTGCACGGTTTCGCCGGCGGCGTACACCTTAACCATAGGCTCCGACTCCTCGTGTTTGAGCGCGGGTTTGAAGCGCGGATAAGCACCGAGCAGCTGGGCTGGCGTTGGCGGCGTTGGCGACGGGCTTTCGCCGGGGCCATATTCGAAAGCGATCGGAAACGGAATGGTGAGACCCTCGCGTTTTGCCACATACCAAATGCGCGTCATGATGCTGTCGCGGATCTCCGGAAGATCCTCCATGCTATCGACGGTGAATGATAGCCGATAGACGATCGAAAAATCGGCGTAATTGAAGGTACGCACCGATGGCGGCGGTTGCTGGATGACACCGTCGGTGG
>JAPOLH010000011.1 GCA_029977225.1 Verrucomicrobiaceae bacterium
GGCGTGGGCAACCAATTGATACCGTCACTATTCCGGCAAGAGGGGATTTTTGTCCGGCATCGGAAATCGTGGCGGTGCTGATGGATCAATCCGCCATGGCGTTGATTCATCACCTGATTCATCTGGCTTTGGAGAATGCGGTATCGAAATCCGCCTGGAAGATCGAGAACATGATAAAGCTTCAAAAGCCGCCATTGGCTTCGTTGCCGACTCTCTCGGTTGCCGTTTGCACGCGCGATCGACCGGAGCATCTTGCCATCTGTCTTAGGGCGCTTCGAAAACTTTCGTGCCCGCCCTTGGAGATCCTAGTTATCGACAATGCACCGAAAACCCTAGCGACGCGGGAGCTGATTGAAACCTCGTTTCCTGAGGTCACTTACTTCCTTGAACCGACGCCTGGGCTTGATTGGGCGCGCAACCGTGCGATTGCTGAGGCCAAGGGAGATATTGTCGCTTACACGGATGATGATGTCGTGGTCGACGAGGGATGGTCGGGTGCCATCTTGCGGATGTTTGCTCGGAATGAAGATGTCATGGCAGTAACCGGGCTGGTGGTGCCATACGAACTGGAGACAGAACCGCAGTTGATTTTCGAGAAATACGGCGGGTTTGGCAGGGGTTTTGTGCGGAAGTGGTATCGGCCGAGTGATGCTGAGCGCTCGAAATTGGCGATGTTGCATGCGGGATCAGGCAAGTTCGGCACAGGGGCAAACATGGCTTACCGGCGCTCGGTGTTTCGTGAGATTGGAATGTTTGATCCGGCGCTGGATGTGGGCACCGTCACGAATGGTGGCGGTGATCTCGACATGTTTTTCCGAGTGCTGAAATTCGGTCATACACTGGTGTATGAGCCGGCAGCGATGGTTCGACATCGGCACCGTCGGGATTTCGAGCATCTTCACACGCAGATTGTGAACAATGGCATAGGCTTTTATTCGCATCTGGTTCGAAATGCCATTGAGTTTCCGGAAGAAAGAGGCGGGCTCGCGAGGCTTGCGTGGTGGTGGCTGCGAGAATGGAACCTTCGACGTTGGCTGCAATCGAAGTTCAAGCCCGGCGAGATTCCTCACGAATTGATCAGCGCCGAGTTGAAGGGCTCTCTTACCGGCTTGTTTCGTTATCCCAAGGCGAAAAAACAAGCACAAGAGCTTTCTAAAGAAAGTGGGGAGCTCTTGCATGATGATTGTATCAATTCCGTCAGTGATAAGCAGCGAAACATCACACAGCAAGGTGTCGCGGTGCGCACATGGGAGATCACCGGCGAGCCTGCTGCGATCGACGATGTGAAGGATTACGATCTCACGCGCGTGATTATCACCTTCGATGGCAATGCCATTGCGGAAGTTTTCGTCAGAAACCTGCGCTGCGCCATTTCTGTTGATCGAATTGCGGATGAGGCCGTGCAGATCCTAGGCATGAAATTGTTGGATCCGGCCTCATCCCTAAGTGGCGCCTTGATATGGTCGCAAGCGATGGCCGACCTTAAAAATATCGCTCTTGTTGCCGATGATAATTCCGGCGATCAGCGAGCAAGAAGGCTCTCCGCATCCGTCGTCATCGCCACCTGTGATCGGCCAGAATCATTGCGTGAATGTCTGCGTTCGCTGAGCAAACAGAAGACGATTCATTCATTCGAGATCATCGTTGTCGACAATCATCCTGCATCAGGGCTGACAGCTCCGGTCCTCATCGAATTTCCTGGGGTTAGAAAGATCGACGAAGCGCGTGCGGGACTCTCATTTGCAAGAAATGCCGGTTTTGCCGCAAGCAAGGGTGAGATTCTCGTCTGTACTGATGATGATGTAACAGTTCCGCCTCACTGGTTGGAAAACTTGCTCAAGCCGTTTGATCGTAGTGATGTGGTGATGGTGACTGGTCATGTGTTGCCGCTTGAGTTGGAGACTCGCTCGCAGATCGAGTTTGAAAATTATGGTGGGCTTGGCCGGGGTTATGATCGCATCGACTATGATCGTAAATGGTTCGACTCATTTCGGCGCAAGGCGGTGCCGACATGGACGATTGGTGCCACAGCCAATGCAGCGTTGAGGGCGTCGCTGCTGAATGATCCGGATGTCGGTTTGTTGGACGAAACTTTGGGTGCCGGTACACCAACTGGATGCAGTGAGGACACTTACCTTTTTTATAAAACACTCAAGGCCGGACACACGATCGTTTATGAACCCAAAGCCTTTGTTTGGCATCGTCACCGCATGGACTCTGATGCATTGAATCGGCAAATTTTGAATTATAGCAAAGGTCATGCTGCATATCACCTCACCACCTTTCTGCGTGATTGCGATGGTCGCGGATTGGTGAGGGTTCTTGCCGAAATTCCGATGCATCAAGCTCGGCAACTTTGGCGCTGCCTACTCGGCCGTAGCCAAACATCGATCGGCACCATCATGCTCGAAATTCGGGGCCATGCACTGGGTCCGATCGCACTATGGAAATCGCGGCGTCGTGTGAGACGAATGCGCGGCAAAGCATCACCGGTCTGCGGCGATGAGAAAAAATCTTCAGCTGTCGTTGCTAATCCGGAATTGGAAATTTGCCCATGAGTGTAAGCGTCATCAAACGATCAAGTCATGAACATGCATGGCGGCATTTGGCGGATCTTTTTTCCGTCCTCTTTACGCGCGATCTCAAGATTCTCTACAAGCGTTCCTCATTGGGCTTTGGCTGGGCTTTGGTGACGCCATTGCTGCAACTCTTCATCTTCTCATTTGTCTTTCGTCACGCCCTGCAGATGCATGTCGAAAACTACGCCTCCTTTGTCTTCATCGGCGTCTTGGTGTTCGGTTGGTTTCAGGGGGCTTTGAGCCTCTGCGGCGGATTGATCACCGGTAGCAAATCACTCGTTAATCAGCCGGGTTTTCCGCTCACGCTATTGCCTCATGTGATGGTGAGCGTGCGGATGTTTCACTTGCTCATTGCGCTGCCGATTTTGTTTGGTCTGCTTTGGTGGCAGGGCATTCGCCCGGCATGGTCGTGGGTTTCGCTGCCTGGGCTGATGGCGGTGCAGTACTTGCTCATTGTTGGGCTCGCGTATCCGCTGGCGGCGCTCAATGTCATTTTTCGCGACACCCAGCACATCGTGGCGGTGCTGTTGCAGTTGATCATGTTTGTGACGCCGGTGTTTTACAGTCTCGATCAGGTGCCGCCATCGATGCATGATTGGTTTCATCTCAACCCAATGGTGGGCCTGATCCAATCATGGCGTGATGTCTTGTTGCATGGGAATTGGCCGGACTTGCTCGTGATGGGCAAGCTGCTCGCGGTGGGTTCGATGTTGCTGTTTGTGGGTCGCCGAACTTTCGTGAATCAAAGCGACAGCTTTGCTGAGGAATTGTGATGAAAACATTGGTCAAAGCGGAAGGTTTGGGAAAAACCTTCACTTCGCAACCGGTCACCTCGAGGCGTCTGCATCTTTCGGACTTCGCGTGGAGGTCGCGTCGATGCGAACCTTTGTGGGCTCTGCGCAACGTGTCCTTTGAAGTTGCGGCTGGTGAGATGATGGGGGTCGTCGGTGCCAATGGTGCGGGAAAGTCGACCTTGCTTCGATTATTGGGCGGCATTGGCAAGCCGACTGCGGGCAGCCTTCAAATGCATGGTCGCATCGGTGCGTTGCTCGATCTTGGTGGCGGATTTCAGGGTGATCTGACCGGCAGGGAAAACAGCATCCTTGCAGGCGTGGTGGCGGGCCTGCTCAAGGATGAGGCGGTAGCGCGATTGCCGGAGATTGTTCGCTTTGCAGAGATGGAGGACTTCATCGATGCGCCTGTGCGGACCTACAGCGCTGGGATGACGATGCGTTTGGCTTTTTCCGTCGCGGTTCATACGGAACCCGAGATCATGTTGGTCGATGAATATCTCGCGGTCGGTGATCTTGCATTTCAGGCGAAGTGCAACGCGCGCATTGCGAAGCTGCGTGAGGGAGGGTGTGCCATCGTGTTGGTTTCACACAGCATGGATCAGATCCGTGAACAATGTGATCGCGCGTTGTGGCTACGGCAGGGGATGGTGGCCGCCTGTGATTCGGCCAAGGCCGTGGCGACTTATTATGAGCAAGAAATGCGCGAAGGGTCCTTGAGGCGCACGCCGAAAATTTCATCACGCAAGATCACCGCTGGTGTTGATCTCCTTTCGAAGGAAAACCGTTTTGGTTCGATGGAGATGGAGATCGCCGATGTCATTCTGCATCCGGGTGCAAAGATCGGTTGTGGTGAGCCACTTGGGATTGAAATTTTTTACGAATGCAAATCGGCGCTCAAATCTCCAATCTTTTCCGCATCAATCAGCCGGCCCGACGGAACGGTCTGCCTCGACACCAACACCCAATCCGCACGCGTACCCATCACGCAGCTCGATGGTGCTGGCCGCATCCGATTGAACATCGACCGCCTCGACCTCGCGCCCGGTACTTATTTCGTCAATGTGGGAGTGTTTGATTCCGACTGGAGTCACGCCTACGACTTCCACTGGCATGTGTATCAACTCCATGTCGAAGGCGGGTCCGCTCACAAGGGAATCCTAGCCCCGCCCTGCCGCTGGGCGATGGACTTGAGGGAGCGTGAGCCCGAGGTGAATGGTAAATGTTTGGTGGGGGTCACTGATGGTACTGGTTGAACTTATTTTGAAGAGCTGGTGCTAATGGGGGGCTAAGCAATCAGTGGTCGAATGATGATGAAGATAGGCATGGTACCTGGATAGCGCCGCCACATTGAAGAAGGCGCCGCGGGTTCTTTGCCCTCGTTATTCCGCAGCGATTTTCTGCAGAAATTCGAGCGCATGGGGGCGATCGCATATTCTTCCTTCGAGCTGTTCCGTTTCGATCGCTTCGAGGATTTGTTTGAAGCGTGGGCCAGGGCTGAGGCCGAGGGCGATTAGGTCGCGGCCGCTGACGAGTGGGGGTGGGATGAGTGGTTCGCTTGCGAACTCGGCGGCTTTGGCGTGGAGAAACTCGTAGTTGTCGGTGAAGCCGTTGGAGGATCCGCAATCGACGCGATGGAGTTCCATTTCCATGTCGAAGGTGGCCTCGGCCATGAAGTGCTTGAGCTTTGCCACGCGCATCTTTTGCACATTCATGAATTGCATATGGCGTGCGACCATCGGCACGACGGCGGCGATGGTGTCGTTCGGGTAGCGCAGTCGGCGCAGGATGGATTCCGCCATGCGGGCACCGAGTGCGTCGTGTCCGTTGAAGCGGATGCGGCCGCTATCCGCATCGACGCTGCGGCAGGGGGGCTTTGCAATGTCATGAAGCAGCACGGCGAGGCACAGCTCGAGTGGCGCATCGGGCGCGAGCATTTCGAGCATGATCATCGTGTGGATGAAAACATCGCCTTCGGGATGCCATTCCGGCGGTTGATCGCAGCCGATCAAAGCAATCACCTCCGGTATGAAGTGGCGAATCATGTCGGTTTCGACGAGGTATTCGATGCCTTTCCTTCGGCGTGGTGTGCTGATGATTTTTGAAAATTCGTCGCGAATGCGTTCGGGTGAAATGCGGTCGAGCAGCGGCGCGCATTGGCGAATCGCCGCGTCGGTGTTTTGCTCAATGGTAAAGCCGAGTGAGTTGGCAAAGCGTGCGGCGCGCAGCAGTCGCAGGCCGTCTTCGGTGAAGCGTTTGACCGGATCGCCAATCGCGCGAAGGACTCCGGCCTTGAGGTCGGCGAGGCCGCCGACGAAGTCGATCACTTCGCCGGTTTCGGGATTTTCGAAAAGCCCGTTGATTGTGAAGTCGCGGCGTTGGGCGTCTTCCTTTGGATTGGAAAACTCCACCGATTCCGGGCGGCGTCCATCGCGGTAGGATCCGTCCGTGCGGAAGGTAGCGATCTCGACATGATGGCCGCCGTGTTTGGCGATCACGACGCCGAAGTGCGCTCCGACTTCGTTTGAGCCAGGAAAAAGATCGAGTACTTCCGATGGCACTGCGGAGGTGGCTATGTCGTAGTCCTTCGGTTCGTGGCCGAGCAAACGGTCACGCACGCAGCCGCCGGCGAACAATGCCTCATGGCCGGATGACTTCAGCCGGCGGGCAAGTTCTTGTGCCGCATCATGCGCGGTGATGGATGGGCTTGATGGCATGGGATGTCTTCAATTTCCCTTTGCGCGAAGTGTCGGAGCGTTTGCAGGGTCCGGCCTCGGGTGTGATGCATTTGTGCAACGAAGGCCCATGCACATGGATGCAATGGGGTGAGGCCTGCTTGGAGCATGCCAGAAACCTTGGCATTTCCAATTTGGCGCAGAGCATCACCGGGGTCCGATTGGCGGAGGTCGAGGCCTTTGTCGCGTCGCGGCCACTCCGCTCCGCGCTGTGCACGGAACGATTTTCCGCGCTTACGGGGATCGAGCCTCGCCCGTGGGAAGAGGCATTACGCCATTTCGTGATTCAAAGCGGGGAGTTCCGGGTTTAATGATTTGTCGTGGGCTTGATCCGTCTCTGCGCGCGGTGCGTCCACGTTCATCCAACCATTTGCACTCATGAGAATACTCGTCACCGGCGGCGCCGGATTCATTGGTTCGAATTTCGTCAGGCATTTGCTCGGCAGCACGCCGGGTGAAATGGGCATGGTCGTTGATGCGTTGGTGAACCTCGACAAACTGACCTATGCGGGAAATTTATCCAACCTTGGAGACATCAAAAAGGATTCGAGGCATGTGTTCGTGGAAGGTGATATTGGAGACAGCGAGTTGGTAGAAAAGTTGTTACAGGAGCATCGGATAGATGCGGTGGTGCATCTCGCGGCCGAATCGCATGTCGATCGGTCGCTTGACGATGCGGCAGATTTCATCACGACCAACGTACTTGGCACCCAGCGTCTGCTTGAGTCGTTTCATCGTCATCTTGAGAAAACTGGCACGCGAGATGGACGGACGTGTTCGATGGCGGATGGCGGATCGGGGATTTTTCTGAATGTGTCGACCGATGAGGTTTTTGGATCACTGGAACCCGGTGATGCACCATTTCGTGAGGATTCACCCTATGCGCCCAATAGCCCCTACAGCGCGAGCAAGGCTGCTGCGGATCATATGACGCGCGCCTATCACCAAAGTTTCGGTCTGCCAGTGATTACCACCCATTGTTCGAACAACTATGGTCCGTACCAATTTCCAGAAAAACTGATTCCACTGATGATTCGGAAAGTTTTGCGCGGTGAAGAGTTGCCGGTGTATGGCGATGGGGGCAATTTGCGTGATTGGATCCATGTGTCGGATCATTGCAGCGCATTGTGCTTGGCGCTTTACAAAGGTGTGCCTGGTCGGGACTACCTGATCGGCGGGAGGTGTGAGAAAAGCAACCTCGATGTCGTGCATGAAATCATTGAGGCCGCGCGTGAGTTGGTTCCTACCGGTGGCAAGACCATCAGCCACGATCTCATCCGGTTTGTGGAGGACCGTCCGGGCCATGACCGTCGCTATGCGATCGACCCATCGCGCATGGAGAACGAACTCGGATGGCGTTCGAAGACGAAATTTGATGATGGTCTTCGTGCAACCATGCAATGGTATATCGAGCATGAGGATTGGGTTGGTGAAATTGAGCACGGGAAATATCTCGGGCAGCGACTGGGATTGCGGGGTGTGGAGGCATGATTCAGGATATCCTCACCAACGGAATTGGCCTTCCTGAAGCGAAGCGATCGCTTCGAAAAGGGATCATTTTGGCGGGTGGCACCGGCAGTCGGCTTTTTCCCATCACTCATTCCGTCTGCAAGCAGTTGGTGCCAGTTTATGACAAGCCAATGATTTATTATCCTCTCGCGGCGTTGATGCTTGCCGGGGTTCGCGACATTCTTGTGATCGTCAAGCCCGAGGATATCAGTCTTTTTGCGAGGTTGTTGGGTGATGGTTCGCAATGGGGTCTGGATATTTATTACGCCGAGCAGGAGCGGCCGGATGGTTTAGCCGAGGCGTTTTTGATTGGTGAGGAGTTCATTGACGGCAATCCGGTGTGCCTGGTGCTTGGCGACAACCTGTTTCATGGCGATGGGCTTGCGGATTTGTTGCTGGCAGTATCGGAGCGAAGTGAGGGAGCTACAATTTTCGGTTGTCGCGTCGATTATCCAGAGCGGTATGGCGTGGTTGATTTCGACGGCGACGGTGTGGCGCTTTCGCTCGAGGAAAAACCCGAGTATCCGAAGTCGAACTTCGCAGTGCCGGGAATTTATTTTTACGACCATAGGGTGGTTGATTACGCCAAGATGCTGGAGCCATCGCCGCGTGGCGAACTGGAGATCACCGACCTCAACCGCCTGTATCTTGAGCGCGGTGAGTTGCGGGTTGAAATCCTCGACGAGGGCATCGTGTGGTTTGATACCGGCGTTCCCGATGCCTTGGCGGATGCGTCGCGTTTTGTGCAGCAGATCCAGCAGCGCGACGGATTCAAGATCGCATGCCCGGAAGAGATCGCCCTATCCCAGGGGAGGATCGATCGAAGCAGACTCGGTGACGCTGTGGCGAAGTATCAGGGCACGCCGTATGGCGAATACCTTGAGACCTTGTAGTCCAGACCCATATCCAACAATTGATGAACAGCGTGATTCAAAACCAGTGGAGGGGCTTGCGCTCGCAAGCGAAGTTGCGCTTGGAGACGAGAAATTACGCCAATGGAGAGCTTGCCAGCCGGGTGGCCGGAGACGGCATCGGTGTGACAGACGCGATTTCGGCCCGGGCCGAACTGAATGATTGTTGGATCCCCGGCGTGGAGGTGTTTCCGAGAAGGGTGTACCCGCAAAAGGGCAGAGGACATTTTGCCGAGTTGGCGCGGCTCGATGACGGCGTGCTTTCAAGGATCGGCCTGCTTCCCCGGCAATGGGCTTCGGCCATGATGCATCGCGACAGCGCGAAAGGTTTTCACATTCATCCACCGTATTTGCCAGACGATGTCTCCCCTAGTGAATGGTTCAACGATTTGTATGTCGCAAACTCCGAGGATTATTCGCGCCGTCCTTATCATCTCGAGCAATGGGATGTGATGTTTTTCCTGACGGGGATTTGCGAGATGATTCTGGTGGATGAGAGGGAGGGCATGCGGCGACGCGTGATGCGCCTGATCATTTCCGGCGACATGCGCAGTGGTCCCGATACCGGGGGAGTGGTAATTCCTCCGGGTGTGGGGCATGCGATCCGCAGCATCGGAGCTGAGGATCTGATCATGGTTTACGGCACGAGCACGTTGTTCAATCCGGATTGGGAGGGGCGTATTGCTAGCCGGGTTGAGAATGCTTCGTTGCCGGAGGACTGGATCGACCACCTTGAGTGGGGGATCTGACCGTGTGGTCGCGCAGCCATGACAAGGTGTGTTGCGGCCAATTTTTTCGAATTGGATGATTGATAAAAACATATGAACAACATGAAGACAAAAAGAGATACTAGTGTCGGCAGGCGGACATGTTGCCTGATCGTTGGAAGTTTGTCGGTGCTGACCATGGTCGCCGGCATGATCGGATGCACGAATGGCGGCGGATCGGCTGCGGTTCCTGCAGAAGCGAGGGTCGCTGGTTTTGGCGGCGTCCTATCGGCGGGAGATGAGATCAAGGTCTCGTTTCGAGGGGCGCCAGAAAAGGATACGCGCCAAAAAATTCCTGCCAATGGTCGGGTCAGTTTGCCGACGGTTGGTGACGTGCTGGCGGCTGGGCAAACCATTGCCGGCCTGCAGTCGTATCTGACTGCGCTCTATCAACCACATTTGCAAGATGCGAATGTTCAAGTGTCGCTCGAGAACGCTGCGGCTGGCGTTTATGTTTCCGGTGAGGTGTTGCGGCCGGGTCGGATTCCACTTGATCGGCCGATGACCGCGCTTGAGGCAGTGATGGAGACAGGTGGTTTCACGCGCATGGCCAATCCGAAGCAGGTGGTCCTGGTGCGCAACCAGAATGGCCGGAGCATGCGTTATGTGCTCAATATGAATGATGCGCTCACTGCGGCACAAAGCAGCCCGTTTTATGTGAGACCATTTGATGTGATTTATGTGAAACAGAGCGTCTGGTGACAAAATTCTCGACATTCCATTTCTCCAATAAAACCCGACGGGAAACCGTTGGGTTTTTTTATTGGCGCAAATAAGAGCAGGAAAAATCGGATTAAAATTTCATTTGGAAGGTGATTTTGAATTAGACAAATCGTCAAATATCGTGACGATAAATCTCGTCATGATAGAACCCCATGCATTTTTTCGTGCGCTGGCCGACGAGACGCGTTGGCGGATTATCCGCCTAGTGAGCGATCGGGCGTTGTGCGTGTGCGAGTTGGCGGACATTTTGGAAATGCCCCAATCTTCGGTTTCGAGTCATGTGCAGATCATCCGCAAAGCGGAATTGCTTGAGAGTGAGACCTGCGGGAAGTGGACTTATTTTCGAATTGCCCGGGCCCATCTGCCTTTGCTGAAGGTACTTGCGAAGAGTTTTCCGTCGGTTCGCTTGGCGGATGTGAAGCGGGCGGAACTTCGCATGGCGCGGCGGGAAAGCAGCTGCTGCCCTGGGCCGGTGAAGTTGGCCAAAACCAGAAAAAACATCGTCCAGTCATGACCTTTGCCGAACTCAAATCACTTCTTTCAAAGCTTTCGGAGCGTTATTTTCGACTGGCCTTGCCGGACGGGTCGGCGGTGCCGGTGTCGTTTCACATCACCGAGATTGGTGCCGTCAGCAAGACCTTCATCGATTGCGGGGGCAAGCTGCGCAAGCGTGATACCTGCCAACTGCAGGTGTGGGTGGGCGAGGATTACAACCATCGCATTGAGACCGGTAAGATGGCCGGCATCCTTGAGAAAGGTAAAGCCCTGCTGCCCGATGACAGCGTGCCCGTTGAGATTGAATATGAGGACCGTGTCATTTCGCAGTACACCATTGATGGCTTTGATCTAAATGACGATGCGGTCGTCCTACGTCTCGCCCACAAACACACCGAGTGTCTCGCTCCGGAGTTGTGCGGTTTACCATCGATTGATCGCCTGCCATCGATTGGCGGGTCCTCCTCCTGTTGCGGTCCAAGCGGCTGCTGCTGAAAATTTTACCTATAAACATTCATGAAATCACCTGCCATTCTCATTCTTTGCACCGGCAACAGCTGCCGATCCCATTTGGCCGAAGGCATTTTGCAATCTGCTTTGGGAAATGATTATCGCGTTGAGAGCGCCGGATCAAAGCCTGCCGGCTATGTGCACCCGCTTGCCATCAAGGCAATGGCTGAAATCGGCATCGACATTAGTCAGCATCGTTCGAAACACCTCGACGAGTTTCTCAACGATCAAGTTGCGACGGTGATCACGGTGTGTGGCAACGCGGATCAGGCATGCCCGATGTTTCCGGGTCAAATGAACCGACACCATTGGGGCTTTGATGATCCGGCACACGCTGTTGGCACCGAGGATGAGCAGATGGCTGTTTTTCGCCGCGTGCGCGACGAAATCCGACGAGTTTTCCAGGCGTATGCCGCAGGCTTGCTCGATGCGAGGGGGAAATGACTTATTTTTACTAAGACCTTAGTAGTTCACTCGCCTTCGCCTTGATTTCCGCGAGCTTCTCGCGCTGCGGTGCGGCGCCGCGTGCCTGATCCGGCTTGCCGCCGCCTTTGCCTCCGGCGATGGCGGCGAGGTCGCGGAGCAGGTCGCCGGCTTTGAGTCCGGCGGCAATCGCGTCGGGGCCGCAGTGGGTGGCAAGGTGGAGCTTATCGCCATCGTCGACGACGAGCAGCGCGGCTTTGGAGAAGCTCTTTTTCTTGAGGCCGTTTTGAAGCTCCTGCAGCAGCGAGGCATCGGACTCGAAGGAAACGATGATCGGCTCGCCTTTGGCGATGAGTTCGGCGAGTGCTTCGTCAGCGAGTCGGGCCGCTTGTGACGACTGGATTTTTTTGATGCGCTTTTCTGCTTCGATTGCGGCTTGCTGGGTTTCCTCGAGCGTGCGTTGGCCGTGGGCGAAGGTGGCGTTGATTTGTGTGATGTCGGCGCGTTCGGCGAGCATCGCGGCCATGATGTGTGGGAAGTCGTTTACAGCCACCGCGGCTTCGCCGAGCGTGGCGAGTTTGGCATTGGCCGCATCGAGTTTCGCGCGGGCGGCTTTGAGTTCCTGATCCCATTTCTCGACCGACTCGTTCAGGTAGGCCCATGCCGCATTACCGCAAACTGCTTCGATGCGACGGACGCCGGATGCGATCGCGCCTTCAGATTTGATTTTGAATAGCCCGATCTCCTGAGTGTTGCGAACGTGCGTGCCGCCGCAGAGCTCCATCGACGGACCATTGAGCTGATTCGGCTCTCCGCCGATTTGAACAACGCGCACCGTATCTCCGTACTTGTCACCGAAAAATTGCATGATGTCGGCACGGCCCTTGATGTCGGCGTGTTTCACTTCGGTCCATGAAACCGAAAGGCCCTGCTTGATGGCGCCGTTGACCATCTCCTCCATTTCCGCAATTTGCTGCGGGCTGACAGCGGCGCTGTTGAAGTCGAAGCGCAGGCGGTTTTCATCGACCGAAGAGCCTTGCTGTGCGGCATCCTTCGACACGACTTCGTGTAGGGCCCAGTGCAGCAGGTGCGTTGCGGTGTGATGGGCTTCGATCGGGCGGCGGCGTGAGGCGTCGACCTTGAGGACAACTTGGTCGCCGACTTTGATTTCGCTCGATGATGCGACGATGATCGCGCGGGCCTTGCCGATTTGTTGGACGCCGGTGACGGGTATCGGGGCTTGGCGGTTGGAAACCGCCGCCACGGTGCCGGTGTCGCCACTTTGTCCGCCCATCTCGGCGTAGAAGGGGGTCTTGTCGGTGATGACGAAAAGCGAATCGTCCTGGGGGTGGACTTCGAGGACGCTTGCTTCGCATTCATCCGCATCGAAGCCGGTGAATTCAGTGATCGCATCAGTTGAGATCTCGAGTGCGCGTACGACCGTGGATTTTTTCGCGGCGCGGGAGCGTTCCTGTTGTTGCTCCATCAGTGCCTCGAAGCGTGGCATGTCGACCTTGAGTCCGCGCTCGGCGCAGAGCAATTCGGTGAGGTCGATTGGAAAGCCGAAGGTGTCGTAGAGTTCGAACGCGATGTCTCCGGAGAGGCAATCATTTTTTACGTCACCCATCGCTTCTTCGAAGCGTTTCAATCCGCGGTCGAGGGTTTGGTTGAAGCTCGCTTCCTCCTGCTCGAGGGTTTGGCGGATGACGGATTCGCGGGTTTTGAGTTCTGGGAAAACGCTGCCCATTTGGGCGACGAGAGTTTCGACGAGTGCCCCGAAGAATGGCTTGTCGCCGGAGAATCCGAGTTGGCGTCCGTAGCGCACTGCGCGGCGTAGGATTCTACGAAGGACATAGTTTCTGCCGTTGTTGCCGGGCATGATGCCATCGGCGATCGAGAAACTGAGCGTGCGGAGGTGGTCGGCGATCACGCGGAAGGCGATCGCGGTTTTCATTTCCTCGTTGAATGCCGAGCGGTCGGCGCCGAGCTCGGGGTAAATGTTTACATAAGTCTTGCCGCTGAGTTCTTCGAGCCTGCGGAAGATCGGGGTGAAGACATCGGTAGCGTAGTTCGAGGGTTTTTTCGAGAAATCGGTGAAACCCTTGGTGTTTTGGATGATCGAGCACGCGCGTTCGAAGCCCATGCCGGTGTCGACATGCTTCGCGGGCAGTTCGCGGAATGTGCCATCGGCTTCGGCATTGTATTGAATGAAGACGAGGTTCCAAATCTCGATGCAGAGGTCGGAGTCATTGTTGACGAGCTTGCCTTGCGAGTCGCCGTTTGGAGTTAGATCGACATGGAGCTCCGAACAGGGGCCGCAGGGGCCGGTCTCGCCCATCATCCAGAAGTTGTCCTTCACGTTTCCATTTACGATGTGGATCGTAGGATCGACTCCCTTTGAGCGAAACAGCGCGGCCCATACATCCCATGCTTCTTGGTCGAACTCGCCTGGGTCGCCGGGTTTCGGTGCGTAGACCGATGCGTAGAGGCGGTTGGCGGGCAGGCCCCAGCGTTCGACGACGAGCTCCCATGCCCATTGGATCGCTTCGGTTTTGAAATAGTTTCCAAACGACCAGTTTCCGAGCATCTCGAAAAAGGTGTGGTGGTAGGTGTCGTAGCCGACATCCTCGAGGTCGTTGTGTTTGCCGCCGGCGCGGATGCACTTCTGTGTGTCGGCCGCGCGGGGCGGATTGTAGGGGGCTTTTTCAACGCCGAGGAAATAGGGCACGAAAGGATTCATGCCGGCGTTGGTGAAAAGAAGTCCGGGCGACTGTGGCAGCAGCGATGCCGAGGGCACGATGCTGTGTTGTTTCTCGCGGAAGAAATCGAGGAATGAATTGCGGATCTCGGCGGCGGTCATGGGGGTGCGCGAAAGGTGCGGGTGAAGGCCGCGGAGCTTGGGTGAGACCGCAGGTGAAGTAAAGCCCGGGAGGCGAGGGGCCCAGCTTACGGGTTCAGCTTCGCGAGCGCCTTGGCGAGAAAGACGCCATTTTTGCGGATCAGCTTGCCGTCGAAATAGATTTCGCCGCCGCCGTAGTCCTTGCGCTGGATGTTGACCATGTCCCAGTGCACCTGCGAGCGGTTGCCGTTGTCGGCGTCTTCGTAGGCTTGGCCGGGTGTGAAATGGAAGGAGCCGGCGATTTTCTCGTCGAAGAGAATGTCGCGCATCGGTTCGCGGATCATCGGGTGGAAGCCGAGGGCAAACTCGCCGATGTAGCGCGCGCCATCGTCGCTATCGAGGATGCGGTTGAGCGCTTTGGTTTTTGCGCCGGCCTCGGCCTTGATGATTTTTCCTTTCGAGAACTCGAGGCGGATCGCATCGAAGGGGATGCCTTGATAGATCGTTGGCGCGTTGTAGCTGATGAAGCCCTCGACCGAATCGCGCACCGGCGCGGTGAAGACCTCGCCATCGGGAATGTTGTAATTGCCGCCGCAGACGATCGAGTTGATGCCTTTGATCGAGAAACGCAAATCCGTGCCGGGGCCTTTGATTTCGACCTTGTCGGTACGATCCATGAGTTTCTTGAGAGCGTTCATCGATGGCAGCAGTGCCTTGTAATCGAGCAGGCATGTCTTGAAGTAAAAATCCTCGAAGGCCTCGGTGCTCATGCCGGCTTGTTGCGCCATCGATGCCGAGGGCCAACGCAGCACGCACCACCTGGTTTTCTTGACGCGGTGGTCGAGGACGGGTCGCATGTGCTTCATGGCCAAACGCATGCGATCGGCAGGCACATCGGAATTCTCCGCGATGTTGTGCCCGCCGCGCAGCGCGATGTAGGCATCCATGTCCTTCATCTCCGCCAGGAGATGCTTGGAAATGATGCCGTACTGCGTGTCGTCGGCACCCATCAGCATTTCGCGCGAAAGCCGGCCGTGGTGTACGCGCAAAATCGGCGTGGCGCCGCGGGCGCGAGTCTCGCGGATCAGGGCAAGGCCGATCGAATCGGGCACATCGTGGAGGTCGATGAGGACCTTGTCGCCTTTCTTGAGCGCGGTCGAATAGCGGACGAGTTGGCGGGCGAGTGCGTCGATGCGGGCGTCGTGCATGGGTTCCTTGATAAGAGCGGAGTTTCAAGTTTCAAGTTTTCAGTGGGCAGCGTGCGGAAAAACACTTTGCCTGTTGGGTGTTCCGATTTACACCATGGGCATGGTGTTGGGCGTACTTGGTTCCGGGTCGGGTTCGAACATGCAGGCGATCCTTGATGCGATTGATGCGGGGGGGCTTGATGCGCGAATCGCGTTGGTGCTTTCCGACAAACCGGATGCTTTCATTCTGGAGAGAGCCAAGCAGCGGGGGATTGAGACCGGGGTGATTGATTGCCGCGGTTATGCCACACGATTTCCCGATGAGGCGCAGCATGAAACGGCCGAGAGACTCAAGGCTGCGGGCGTCGAGTTAGTATGTCTTGCGGGCTTTTTGCGTTTGGTGAAGCGGCCTTTGCTCGATGCGTTTCCGCAAAGGATTCTCAACATTCACCCATCGCTGTTGCCGGCCTTTCCTGGGCTTGAATCATGGAAGCAAGCGCTCGACGCGGGTGTGAGCGAAACTGGCTGCACCGTGCACTATGTCGATGAGGGCATGGATACCGGTCCGATCATTTTGCAGGAACGGGTGCCGGTGTTGCAGGGAGACAACGCCGAATCTCTGCACGCGCGGATCCAGGTGCTTGAGCATCGCTTGTATCCCGAGGCGATCAAGATTGTTGGTCGATAAAACGATTCACTCGAGCCCGCGCTCGGCGACTTCGTCCTCGTCCCAGCCGAGGTAGTGGCCGAGCTCGTGAAGAAAAGTCGTGCCGACCTCATCGCGGAAGTCTTGCTCATCGCGATCGGTCCATTCCCACAGATTGGAGAGAAAAAGGCGGATGCGCGGAAGGTCGGAAGGATCAGCTTCCTCGTAAATTGGCGGACCTTCAAAAAGCCCGAGTTCGTCGCCCACGAGTTCATGGTCGAAGGGGCCTTGGCCGGGTTTTTCCTCCATCGAAACAGGCAGTGAAGTCGCAGCCTCGCGGACATCGTCGGGCAAGGCCATCAGCAGGCCTTTGATTTCTTCCTCGGCCCATTGCTGGAGGGTTTGGGGGGTCATGCGAGAATGATTAGAGGTTCAAGTTTCAAGTGGCAAGGGTGGAGAAGACGCAAGATGCAAGACTTGAAGACGGAAGATGAAGAGTGTGGATCGATTTTCAAATCCGTCGTTCATACGCATCATGACGCCCGATGAAAAACCAGACGATCATTCCTTCGCTCTCAACACCAAGTGCTCGGTGATCTCTATCCACCCGGGCGGACCAATACGGACCGACTCGTTTGAAATGCAGTGACGGATGCCAATGATCTTCCAGCCAAAGGCGAAACTATTTTCGCGCCTGCCGCTTCACATCCGGCGCCAGTGCGGCGAACTGCTTACGAAATGCGGTGCTCGTCGAGGACTTCATGCAGCGGGATGGATTTGCCCTCTTTCAGTTCCTTCAATGCTTCTGCCGCGAGTTCATCGAATTCGCCTTCTCTCACCAAAGCAGTGAATTTCGTGTCCACCGCACGCGCCGCCTCCGCATCCACTTGCGCCGCAAGTGCAAGCAACTCGTCGTCCGGCAGTTTCCGGATTTCACCCATTAACTCGGCAATTCCCATTGGCTGATGCTACCTCATGCCATGCTTGCCTGCAAGTCTGCAGGTTGGCGGCCTGGGTTTATCGAAACTCCTTACACAGAGAAGGCTTGGAATCATTTCGTCGGTGTTGAGGATGCTGGCATGAGTTATCGCAAGTCGCCGGGTGACATTGAGGGCATGCCGTCGGGAGTGGGGCACATCATTGGCAATGAGGCGGCCGAGAGGTTTTCGTTTTATGGGATGAAGGCAGTGCTGGCGGTGTTCATGGTGCAGTACCTTCATCACATGGGTGGTGCCAGAGGGGCGCGGATCAGTGAGGTCGAGGCGACTGAGATGGTGCACCTCTTCAATGGCGCGGTGTATCTGACGCCGCTGCTGGGTGCTCTTCTCGCCGATGCGGTGGTCGGCAAGTACCGCACGATCATGGTGCTATCGCTGGTGTATTGTGCGGGTCATGCCGCGCTGGCGGCGATGGGGCTGACGGGTGATCCCTATGTTTGGCTGATGCTTGGCTTAGGGCTGATTGCGTTGGGGTCGGGTGGAATCAAACCCTGTGTGTCGGCGCATGTCGGCGATCAGTTTGGCGCCAGTAACGCGCATCTATTGCCGAGGGTTTTCAATTGGTTTTATTTTTCGATCAACATCGGTGCCTTTGTGTCGATGTTGCTGACGCCTTGGTTGCTTGAGTGGTATGGTCCGCATTGGGCGTTTGGTGTGCCGGGGGTCTTGATGGCCTTGGCGACATGGGTATTTTGGGCTGGGCGCAAACGCTTCGTGCATGTGCCGGCCGCGGGCATGGGATTTGTGCGTGAGGTGTTCAAGGGTGGTGGCATTCGCGTGATGCTTAAGCTGCTGCCTTTGTATGTCTTTGTGGCGATGTTCTGGGCCTTGTTCGACCAGACCGGCTCGACCTGGATTTTCCAATCGCAGGACATGGATCGTCAGCTCCTCGGATTTGAGTGGTTGCCCTCGCAGGTGCAGGCGCTCAACTCGGTGTTTGTGTTGCTGTTCATTCCGATTTTTTCGCACGGGCTTTATCCGTGGATGGATCGCGTGTGGTCGCTCACGCCGCTGCGCAAGATCGGGATTGGCCTTTTCGTCATGACCACATCATTCGTTTTGGTGGCGGAGATCCAGCAATGGATCGATGCCGGCGAGCGGCCCAACATTTCGTGGCAGATCCTTGCCTTTGCGTTGCTGACGGCGGCGGAGGTGATGGTGTCATCGTGGCTTTGGAATTTGCCTACACGCAGGCGCCGAGGACGATGAAATCGCTTGTGATGTGCTTTTATTTGGGCGCGGTGGCGATGGGGAATTTCTTCGTCGCGGGCGTGAACCACTACATCCAGATCCCTGAGGCGGCACTTGAGCAATTTGAGAAACATCATGCCTCTGCGAGCGAAAGAAATAGCTCGGGCATCATCAAGGTGGCGGGTCAAGACGGCGTGATAGGCACGATGGACGACATCGGCATTGAGTTGATCGATGGCGCGGTCGCATCGCTGAAAATCCCCGGCGAAGAAATTTACCATCAGGCCGCCGATCGGATTGGCGAATTGGTGATCGCGCGGGGCGGAAGTTTTCCGGCGGAGCGCTTGCTCAATGAATGCGCTTCGGGTTTGCGCGACCCGTGGGGCAATCCGCTGCGCGTCGAGTTGCTCAATGCGTCGCGGCTGCGGGTGATCAGCGATGGGCCGGACCGCAAGAGCGGCACCAAGTGGGATGCCGGTCTGACGATCGAATTGGCGGAAAAACCGCTGGAAAAAAAGACCTCATGGATGGACCGCTTGCGTCCGGCCGAGACTTGGCTCGAGCGTCACAAGCGTGAAAGCGGCATTGGCGAAGTGGCCGCGCAGAACGCGCCCGGCGGGATTTCGCGCAGTGCATTTTGTGGTGGCCAAACAAGGTTGCGTGGAGCCGCCTACTTTTGGTTTTTCGCGGGCTTGATGCTTTTCACATCGATCGCGTATCTGCCGTATGCCTTGTGGTATCGGCCAAAGACATGGCTGCAGGACGCGTGAGCGACATTTGATGTCGCTCACGAAGTCTCACGCGCTCACTTCATCGATGCGATGATCTGATCGGTGAGGGCTTGGACCAGTTTTTCCGCTTCGGGATCGAGGGCTGCTTTGGCGGAGCTTGCCGCTTTGCTGTCGCCGATTTGGCAAACGGTGCCTGGCTGGAAGTCCGAGTTGTCGCAGAGTTGGCATTCGGTCCATGTGGCACGTTTGTCGTCCATGCCGAGAGTTTTGCGCAGGGCGATGAGCTCCTTGGCTTGTCCGCCGGTGATGGTGAGAAGTCTGCCGCCGTTGAGCTGAGATGCGACCCAGACGGTTTTGCAGTAGGCCTCGACGTTTTCCATTTTCCAGTAGGCGTCCTCGATGTCCTTGCCCCAGGTGATGACACCATGATTGGCCATGAGCACGGCCATGTGTTCGATTGCAGCGTTGCCGACGACTTCGGCGTTGGCGGGAGTGCCCGGAGTGCGGTACTCGGCGATACCGATTTGGCCGAGGAAGACCTCCGCTTCGGGGATCATGCAAGTCGGGGGCTGGACGCCGGCGACCGCGAAAGCAGTGCCGTGGGGTGGGTGGGCGTGGCAGCAGGCCTTGGCCTTGGGCTGCTTTTTCATGATGGCAAGGTGCGTCATGCACTCCGAAGTTCGCTTGAATTTGCCGGCGAGCTGGTTGCCATCGAGGTCGACGAGGCAGATTTGCTCAACGGTCATGAAACCTTTCGAAACGAGAGTGGGGGTGCAAAGGACGAGGCCGTCGCCGACGCGCACCGTGAGGTTGCCGCCGTTGCCGTCGGTGTATTCGCGGGCCCACATGCGTTTGCCGATGTCGACCATGCGTTGCTTGAGCACTTCGATTGCGGGTGAGCGGAAGAAGGCTTGGATTTCGGCGGGGGTTTTCGGATCGGCGCCGGGTTTCCAGGTGAACTCGTAATCGGGCAGAATCGGCTCGGCGGAAGCGGCGGTGGATGGGCCAGTTGCGGCGCCGCGGATCGGGCCAAGGCCGTCGCGCAGCGTGTCTTTCGCGGAAGGAGTGAGGACAGCGTCGGCAGGAATGTCGGCAGCGGATTTGCCGGACTTCAGGAGCGCTTCGATG
Source organism: Verrucomicrobiaceae bacterium (assembly GCA_029977225.1). Classification (GTDB taxonomy): domain Bacteria; phylum Verrucomicrobiota; class Verrucomicrobiia; order Verrucomicrobiales; family Akkermansiaceae; genus Luteolibacter. The sequence continues at coordinate 20,164 of JAPOLH010000011.1, forward strand.
TCAGCGGCGGTGAACACTTTTTTTGTCATAGCGTGGGTGGTGAATAGTGGAGTGAGTCGAAAATAGCGACGGTGATAGCGTCGATGGGGATGTCGTAATCGAAAGGTGCGGTGGCTTCAGCACCTTCGACGATGCCGACGATGGCACCATCATCGGCGCCGAGTGAGTCATAGGTCACGAGCGACGATTCGCTCGAAATGGCGGGTGGGGTGCTGCAAGCGGTGTTGAAGTCGCGTGCGGCGAGCGGATTGCAAATCAACCAGCGGCCTCCTTTGTAGGAGGGGTCCTGGTGGCTCAGTGTGACCCGGCCGATGACTTGGGCGATGCGCATTTAGAGGGTAAAAGCTGAAAAGGTGAAAAGCTGAAACGCTGAAATTGAAGAGTGGGAGCTCTGCGGATGATTTTCAGAAAATGGTCGAAATGGCGGTGTCATGAAGGTTTCTTTCAGCATTTCAGATTTTCAGTTTTTCAGCTTTTATTCAGTCGATCACACCTTGGATGAAATTGCGGACTGGTGAGCTTTTGTCGTGGACGAGGTCGCGTGCGCCGATGCCATCCGTGGAGATGAAGACCTTGGAGTGGAGTCCGGCACCGAAGTGATCGATGGCCACCATGGGTGCGCCGCCGGGAGTGCCGTTGGCGTCGAGCTGCTGGCAGAGCAACATGCGACATCCCTTGAGTGAGGGATGGCTGTGGCTGCTGACCGCGTGGCCGACGACTTGGGCGGGGATCATGGGGTGAATGCTGAAACGCTAAAAAACTGAAATTTTGAAAGAAGGGGTTAAACGATGCGCAGGTTTTCGACGAGGACGCAGCGGCGTATGCGGGTGAAGGTCTTCGGGGTGGTGATACCTTCGCCGGTGGTGGTGGCAATCGAGTAAGAAAGATAACCTTCGCCGCCGAGGCCGAGGCCAGCAACGGACGGGCCGTTCTTCACGAAGATCGTCGTGTCCATTTCGCGAGCCATGTAGGTCATGTGATCGACATCCTTGGTGTGGATGATCGCTGAGTGACGGTAGTTGTGTTCCGCGCGTTTGGCTTCCTTCACGGCGGTATAGAAATCCGGGCAGGAAACGATCGGCATCATCGGCATCATTTGCTCTTCTTGGACGAAGGCATGATCGGCATCGGTTTCCGCGAACAGCAACTGGGTGCCCGAGGGAACCGTGGTGCCTGCGTGTTCGGCGAGCTTTGAGGGATCGGCTCCGACAAGCGCGCGGTTGACTGAGGCGTGGGAGCATCCGCCGCCTTCGCCGGGCTTGAAGGTGAATGCCGCAGCAGTGAGTTTTTCGAGTTGTTGCGCGTTGATGCGTGCACCGCCGGCTTTTTCGAGTTCCTCGCAGAAGCGGTTGAAGACGGAGGCGACGACGAAGACTGCTTTTTCGCCGATGCAGAGCAGGTTGTTGTCGAAAGCGCCGCCCTCGACGATGCCGCGTGCGGCTTTTGCGAGATCGGCGGTTTCATCGACCACGACCACCGGGTTGCCCGGGCCAGCACAGATCGCGCGTTTGCCGGACTTCATCGCGGCGCCAACCACGGCGGGTCCGCCGGTGATGGCGAGAAGCGGGATGAGCGGGTTTTTGCAGATCGAGTCGAAGGACTCGAGCGTTGGTTCCTCGATGGTGGTGATGAGGTTCTCGATGCCGAGTTCGCGTTTGATGGCTTCGTTGTAAGCGCGCACGGCCATCGCCGCACTGCGGGCGCCACCTGGGTGGGGGTTGAAGACGATCGCGTTGCCGGCGGCGACCATGTTGATCACGTTGCCGGTGAGGGTGGGTACCGAGTGTGTGACGGGCAGGATTGCGCCGACGACACCGAAGGGCGCGTATTCTTCGAGCGTGATGCCACCATCGCCGCTCATTGCATCCGGGTGGAGCCACTCCGTGCCGGGAACATTTTTGGTGATCTGGAGTTTGGCGATTTTGTGGTCGACGCGGCCGATCTTGGTTTCGTCCATTTCGAAGCGCCCCCATGCATCGGCGTTGCCGACGGCGAGGGTTTTCACGATTTCGATCACCTTGGCGCGGCCTGCGACGCCGAGCTTCTTGAGTTGCAGGTGAGCGTCGTTGGCAGCGTTGGCGGCTTTATCGACGCAGCCGAAGACCCCAGCGTTTTGGCCTTGGCCGCAATCGCAGCCGCAGGAGCCTGCGGGCGATGAAGATGCTTTGGCGGCGGGGCTTGCGGCGGGAGCGCTGGCTTGGGTGGCGGAGAGTCTTGAGACAACCGACTCAACGACGGAGCGGAGGGTATCGGGATCGAGTGTTTTCATGTTCGGCGTGTGATCCGGCCCTTGGATCGAGCTGGAGTAACGGGGTGTTGCGAAATGGAATGGATGGGCTTGTGCCTACGGCTTCAAGCGTCCTTGTAGAGGGTCTTGCCCTTCACCTCGACGCGGTCGACGATCGCGATGATGGCGGCATCGACCGGGATCTGCTTGAGGCCTTGCGCGGCGCGGGCCGAGCTGCCTTGGCAGAACATGACGAGTTCGCCATCACCGGCGCCTACCGTATCGACGGCGACGATGGTGTTTTGTCCGTCCTTGAATTTCGTGGGGTCCTTCTCGTCAACAAGCTTGGGGCGCAGCAGGAGGAGTTTCCTGCCGACCATTTGCTCGTCTTTTTTGGTCGAGACGACCTGTCCAATGACTTCAGCGAGGAACATCGGCGTGAGGGTGGGAGGTGCGCCCGCGAGGTTGCTTTCGCAATCGCGGGCGCGATGATTGGTTTACTTGCGCGGGGCGCGGGCGGCGTTGTCCTTGGGCAGAACGATGTCGGTCGCTTCGTCGGGACGGGCGATGACATGGGCGCTGATCACTTCACCGCCGGCTGCAGCTGCGGCTGCGGCGCCAGAGTCGATTGCGCTTTTGACCGCTGCGACATCACCGGCGACGACTGCGTTGCAGAGGGCGTTACCGATTTGTTTCATGGGTCCGACGAGTTCGACGTTTGCGGATTTGAGCATCGCGTCGACGCCGACAACGAGGCAGGCGAGGCCGCGGGTTTCGAGTAGTCCTAGTGCTTGTTTGGCCATGGTATTGGTTGGTTATGGTTGGTTCGAGATTTGTCGGTAGACTTCGCGCGCGAGGACGAGTTCCTCGTTGGCGGGGATGACAAAAATTTTCGCGGGAGAATCGTCCGTGCTGATGTCCGCTTCGGTGGCGCGGCAGGCGGCGTTTTTATCGGGATCGAGTTTGATGCCGAAGTTTTCGAGGTTGGCGCAGACCGCATTGCGGAGCCTAGGACCGTTTTCGCCGATGCCTGCGGTGAAGACGAGCGCGTCGATGCCACCGAGCTCGATCATGTAGGCGCCGATCCAGTGGCGGATTGATGCGGCGAGGTGATTGAGAGCAAGTTGTGCGTCCGGGTTGCCGTCGTTGGCGGCGGCTTCGATATCGCGAACATCGTTGGAGACGCCGGAGAGTCCGAGCAGGCCGGATTCTTTGGTGAGTTGGCGTTCCGCTTCCTCGAGGCTGAGGCCGAGGGTGCGCATGGCGTAGGGCAGCGCGCCGGAGTCGAGTTCGCCAACGCGGTTGTTTTGCGGGAGTCCGCTTTGCGGCGAGAAGCCCATGCTGGTGCCGATGGCGACACCATTGAGGATGCCGGTGACTGAGCTGGATCCACCGAGATGGCAGGAGACCACGCGGAAGGGTTTGCCGGCGACAGGCGCGGGGCCATCGAGGTAGAGGCGTTGGGAAATTTCCGCAACGTCCTGGCGACCGCAGAGTTCAGCCGAGCGTTCGGCGATGAACTTGTGGCTGGCGCCATGGAAACCGTAGCGGCGGATGCCAATTTCGCGCCATGACTTTGGCAGGGCGTATTGCGCGGAGGCCTCATCGATCCACTGGTAGAATGCGGTTTCGAAGAGAGCGACGAGTTTGGCGTGCGGCATCGATTTGCCGAACTGGCGGATGCCGGCCGCGTAGGGCGGGTTGTGCGCCGGCGCGACAGCGGCAAATCCATCGAGCGCGTCGATGACCTTTTGATCCGCGATCACACAGCCGCTGAGGTTTTTGCCAAGCACCGTTTTGAAACCGACCGCATCGATCTCGGAGGGATCGTCGATGACGCCATCGCGCTGCAGGGTGGCGAGTGCGTCGTCGATGGTCGCAGCGTGGTCGGTGACCCGCTCGTAGCCACCCTTGGCCACGACCACTCCGCCGCGTTCATCCATCAGGAAGACGCGGTACTTGAAGGAGGTCGAGCCGAGGTTGGCGATGAGAACGAGCATGGCTGTCGATGTTGATGCGTGCGATGGATCAGCCCATCCAGGTACCGAACTTCGAGAGGTCGTCGTGCGGGCGTGGGATCACTTGCACGGAGCTGACGGAGCCGAGGGTCGAGGCGGCGGTGGCTGCGGCGTCGAGGCCGGCCTTCACGGCGGCGACATCGCCGGCGAAGAATCCGGTGACGAGGCCCGAGCCGATTTTTTCCCAGCCGGTCATTTTGATGTCGGCTGCTTTGAGTGCTGCGTCGGATGCTTCGACGAGCGAGATGAAGCCTTTGGTTTCGATGATGCCGATTGCTTGTTTGGCCATGGTCTTAGTTGGTGATTGGTTGATGGTTGGATTTGGTGGGGATGCTTACGCAAGTCCGAACTGGCCGAGGAGTTCGGCGTGCGGGCGGGCGATCACGTGTGCGGAGATCAGCTCGCCGACGCGGCCGGCGGCTTCAGCGCCTGCGTCGACTGCGGCTTTGACGCTGCCGACGTCGCCTTTGATCAGGACGGTCATGAAAGCGCCGCCGATCTGGACTTGGTTAACGATTTGCACATTGGCGGCCTTGGCCATTGCGTCGGTGGCTTCGACGTTGCCGACGTAGCCCTTGGTTTCGATCATGCCGATTGCGTGGTTCATAATGTTAGGAGTGAGTTGTGGTTGTTTGTTGGTGGATCAGTGTGAGGTGGTGGATCAGGAAATCAGTTCGCAGAAGGTGTCGGGTTTGAGTCCGCAGGCGTTGCCTTCGTCGGTATCGATGTGGACTTCGAGTTTGAAAGACGGGTCGACGCGCACGACGAGGTTGTCAAAAGTCATGGCGAGCGGGCCGTGGATTTTGAGTTTCATCGTGTCGAGGTGCTTGACTCCATAATAAGAGGCATCGTCCGGGTGCATGTGAGCATGCGGCTGGGCGCGGATGACGCCTTCGTCGAGTTGGAAGTAACCGTGAGGTCCCATCAGCATGCAGCCGGGGGTGCCTTTGATATCGCCGGACATGCGCACGGGGATGTCGAAGCCGAGCGAGATCGCATCGGTGTAGGCCAGCTCGACCTGGTTGAGGTTGCGGCAGGGACCGAGGATGCGGAGGTTGGAAATGATGCGGCTGCGGGGGCCGATGAGGGTGACCGACTCCTTGGCGGCGTACTGTCCTTCCTGATAGAGACCCTTCATTGGGGTCAGCTGATGGCCGGGACCAAAGAGTGCCTCGACCGCTTCTTGGGTGAGGTGGCAATGGCGGGCGGAAATGTTCACCAGCAGGGCGTTGGGGGCCTTGGAGGCGGCGGGCAGCGGGAGGCCCATTTTGGCGTAGATTTGCTCGCGAACGAGGTGTTCGACGACTGCGCGTGGGGTCTTGGATGAAAGCGTTTCGGCCATGGACGGGTTTTGTTTTTCTGGATTTAGATTGACGGGTCAAGCATTTTTCCCAAACTTTCCCAAAAAAATACAGAAAAAACCAATTCTATGCTCGCTGTCGAACGTCAACGCCGAATTTTGGAGCTCCTCATTGAGGCAGGAGTCCTGCGCACGGCCGATACCGCCGAGGCTCTGGGGGTGACCGATGAGACGGTGCGCAAGGACTTTGAGGTCCTGGAAAAGCGTGGTGAATTGCTGCGGAGCCACGGCGGGGCGAGCTTGCCCGAGAAAATCCGCGGCGATGTGCCATTCAACGAGCGTCAGGCGATCCGGCGGGAGGAAAAGAAAGCCATCGCGCGGGTGGCGGCGGGCAGGATTCTGCCCAATGAGACGATTTTCCTCGATGCGAGCTCGACCGTGCTGACCCTGACCGAGTTTTTGCCCTTGGACATGCCGCTGACGGTGATCACCAACGCCCTCAATGTCGTCAATGCGCTCGCAGACCGGCCAAATCTCGACCTGATCTGTACCGGCGGCCTGCATGTGGCCAAGTCGCAGTCGTTTGTGGGTTTGGCTGCGGAAAAATCTCTACAGCGCTACCATGTTCACCGGATGTTCCTATCGGGCGACGGATTGCATCTGGAGCGGGGCTTGAGCGAGAGCAATTCGCGTCAGGCCTCCTTCAAGGAACGGGTCATCGCCAGTGCGGAAGATGTCGTGTTTTTGGCCGATCATTCCAAATTGGGGCGCAAGGCCTCGTATTTCTTTGGCGAGGCGGGTGATTTGAGCTGCCTCGTATCCGATGGTAAAGCGGACGCCGGGTTTGTGGCGGATTTGCAGGCGATGGGTGTCGAGGTGCTATTGGGCGGGGTGGAGTGAGCGCTGTGCCGTGCATCGCGGGCTTGTGAAGTGGTGGGGCGCGGTTTATCCAGTGGGCGTGTTAATGCTGCGTCACCTTGAGGAGCTTGCTGGGTTGGATGAGCCATTGCATTTGGCCTTGGGGGTTTTTGATGGCGTGCACTTGGGGCATCGGGCGGTGATTGGTGCAGCGGTGGAGGCGGCACGTCGCGAGGGGGGAATGGCGGGATTGCTGACCTTTCATCCGCATCCGATCCGAGTGATTGCGCCGGGCAAGGCGCCGGCGATGATGCTGACCGCGCTGGGGCAAAAGATGGATTTGGCGGGTGAGCTAGGGATTGAATTTTTTGTCGCGTTGAACTTCGACGCCGAAATGGCGGCGATGGAGGCGGCGGATTTTCTTGGGCGTCTTTGTCGGGCCGAGGTGAGGACGATCGCGGTGGGGGAGGACTGGCGCTTTGGTCGCGGTCGTTCAGGCGATGTGGCGTTTTTGCGGGCCGAATCGCAGCGGCACGGGTACAGGCTGGTGGCCGTGCCACCGGTGATGGCCGAGGGCGATCGGATCAGCAGCACGCGGATTCGCCAGGCGATTCGCGATGGAAATCTTGCGGCGGCCGAGCGGATGTTAGGTCGTGCGTACGCGGTGCGAGGTGAGGTGCTCAAGGGGGCGCGGCTTGGTCACCAACTCGGATTTCCAACGGCCAACCTCTCGGTCGCTGAGCTGCAGATCCCACCCGATGGTGTGTGGGCCGTGCGGGCGAGGATCAATCACGGCGATTGGATGCCAGCGGTGGCGAATCTAGGTGCGCGGCCGACCGTTGGCGGCGAGCAACGCCTGCTGGAGGTGCATGTGCTGGATTTCGCCAAGGACCTGTATGGAAGCGAGATAGAGGTCGAATTTCTATGCCACCTGCGCGGGGAGAGGAAATTTTCCGGGCTGGATGAGCTCAAGGCTGCCATCGCGCGGGATGTGGAGGCGGTGAGGGGGTATTTTGCGGGTCGGGCAGAATCGTGATTTTTTCGATTGACGGTGAAAGAGTTCTTTTGAACACTTTTCTCATGAACACCATTCACGCGTTGATTGATCGTGTCTTGCCCATATTGGTCGACAAGCTTGGGGTGCCGCAGCCGCGCAAGCCGGTGAGGGCGCGTCGGGTCGAGGTGCAGCTGGAATTTGCCTGGGGTCGCAAAAGATGAAATTTCCGGATTTTGCGCTTACCCTCGCGGGGCCGATTCACTAGGCTGTGGGGCAAGCGTTCGAATGTTGATTTTCAGACCCAGGAGATGGATTCGGCCCGTGGTGGCGTGGTGGTGGGCGGCCTTGCTGTCGGCCTCGATCCATGCCGAAGGTGTGGGTGCTGCAGATGAGCTGGCCTTGCGCGAACAGGCGCGTCGTTCGGTGGCGGTGCAGGAGGCGCAGGAATTGTTGTTGAAGGGGGATGAGGCGTATGCGGCAGGGAAATTTTCCGAGGCGGTGGAGGCCTTTGCAGGCGCGCGGGACTTGATCCCGGATGCGCCGCAGACGGCAGAATTGCGGGCGGCGGCGACTGATCGATATGCCCAGGCGGCAACCGAGCAGGGTAAAATTCTATCGAGAAAAGGCGACATGGATGGCGCCAAGTCTTTGTTGGACAAGGTGCTCGCTGAAGGGGTCGCGCCGCGTCATGCGGGAGCTTTGGCATTTCGTGCGCAACTCGATGACCCGATCCGCAGCAATCCGGCGCTGAATGCCGAACACGCGAAGGATATCGATGAAGTGAGGCGTTTGCTTTACACCGCGCAAGGGGCCTTTGATCTCGGAAAATTTGATGAGGCGACCCAGCGATATGAGGAGGTGCTGAGGATCGATCCCACCAACAGCGCGGCGCGTCGTGGAATGGAAAAAACCGCGGCGGCTAAAAGTGGATTTGCGGTGGCCGCCCGCGATGATGCGCGTGCGGAAATGCTCGAAGAGGTTGATGCCTCTTGGGAGCTGCAGGTGCCTCCCTCGGAGCAGGCGCCTGTTTTGCCTGAACTTGGCGGGGGCGATGCTTTTTCAGAAGCACTCAACCTTAAGGCAAAGCTCGATCAGATCATCATTCCCAACATCGCGCTCGAGCAATCATCACTGGACGAAGCTTTGGATTTTCTGCGGATCAAGGCTGCGGAAAATGACACGATCGAGTCGGACGCTGCGCGCAAAGGTGTCAACTTCACGGTTAATCTCGGCGCGCCGGACTCTGAGGCGGCCAAGCGGATCCGCGCATTGCGTTTTGATCTTCGTCTGACGCAGGTGCCGCTTTCCAAGGTGCTGCGGTATTTGACCGAGATCACACACACCGATTTCAAGACCGATGATTTTTCGGTGCTGATTACGCCGGCGGGATTTTCCTCTGATGAGCTCGTGGTTCGAAGCTACCGTGTGCCGCCGGATTTTCTGAGCAGTCTGAGCAATGCTGCAGGGGTGGAAAAGGCGGCGGTTGATCCATTTGCGGAGGCACCGGAAAAAGGCGGATTGCTCACCGCACGGCTCAGCGCACAAGAGGCCCTTGCAAAGCAAGGGGTGCCGTTTCCCGACGGCGCGAGCGCCAATTACAGTGCGGCGACCAACTCGCTTAGAGTCGTCAATACCGAAGCACACCAAGAGACGGTGGCGCAGATTATAGATGCCCTCACTCAAAGCGAGCCTGTGGCCGTGTCGGTGAAGGTGACCATGATTCGCACCGAGCAGAAAAATCTCGAGGAGCTTGGTTTCGATTGGCTGCTGAATGGTGCGGGAAACATTGAGAACAGCGGCTTGGCCGCAGCAGGCGGGACCATAGGAAATGGCACGCCACGCACGGCGGCCGATTTCACTGGTGAGGACATCGGTGATCCGAACGGTATCATGACGGCCGGAATCCGCAGCGGCGATGGATTGAACAGCGGTGACAGCATCGATTCGCTGATTGCCAATCCCGATCGCAGTTCACAGTCGGTGAAGGTCGCGCCCGGAGTGCTATCGGTAACTGGCGTTTTTGGTGACGCCCAATTCAAGAGCATCATGCGGGGTCTGGATCAGAAGAAAGGCATCGACATCATGGCGCGACCGTCGGTGGTGACGCGCAGTGGGCAGGCCTCGAGCATTCAGATCATTCGCGAATTTATTTATCCCACCGAATACGAACCCCCTGAAGTTCCGGAAACGGTTGAAGGTGGTGGGTTCACGCCGGTGACACCTGCCACACCCACATCGTTTGACAAACGCGATGTTGGCATCACGCTCGAAGTGCTGCCGGTGGCCGATGCCAATAAGCGTTTTGTCGATGTGACGCTCAACCCCGCCTTCGTCGAGTTCGATGGATTTGTGAACTACGGCAGCCCGATCAATTCGGTTGGTCAGGGCTTGGTTGGCAGCGAATCGGTGGAGATCACCAAGAACGCGATCTTGATGCCCGTATTTAACACGCAACGATTGGCGACCCAACTTACGGTGGCGGATGGTGCGACGATCGTGGTTGGGGGATTGATGACTGAAAGTGTGAAGGATGTGGAGGACAAGGTTCCTGTGGTTGGTCAGCTTCCGGTGCTTGGCAGGATGTTTTCTTCGAAAGGCCGTGAATCGATCTCGACGGCACTGATCTTTCTTGTGCAGATTGAACTGATGGATCCGACGGGGCGCCCGTATCGGAACCGCTGAACCTTAC
>JAPOLH010000120.1 GCA_029977225.1 Verrucomicrobiaceae bacterium
TGAGCTACGAACAAATGAAAAACATTCGGATATATGGAACCTCTCATACATTCATGAAGGCCCAACAACATGGCGTGCGTCGTGGAATCTCAAACCCACAGGACGGCGTGAACGAGTTTGGTGCGTGCAAGTACCATCAGGGGCGATCCTGATCCGCCGCAACGGCAAAGTATGCGTGCAGGGCAACTGCAACTTCGGACTTCTCTACGGCCAGTCGGCACCTGGATTGGTGAAGTACGCCGCCACCTCCTACGGCGTCACGCTCGACGAGGATCAAGCCCATGAGATCCGCCATGCGTTCTTTCGCACCTACTCGCGACTTCGCCAATGGCACGGTGAGAGCCACCAACATGCGCAAGCCAAAGCCAGTGAGGTTCGCACCCGCACCGGTCGTCGCCGACTCATTCCCGACAACGCCAGCGACTGGGAACGGTTCACGGCACTGGTCAACACGCCGGTCCAGGGCGGCACTGCCGATGGCATGAAGCATGCGCTGGTGCTCATCAGCCAACGCCTGCCTGAAACCGCACGCATCGTTTCCACCGTTCACGACGAAGTGGTCGTCGAGTGTGCCGAAGAAACCGCCGAATTCTGCAAGCACACTCGACGACCGCAATGGTCGAAGCCATGGCCGACCTCTTCCCCGAGGTGCCGGTCGAAGTCGAAGCCAACATCTGCAACAGCTGGGCCGAAAAATGAACAACGACGATTACTCCAAAAAACAGAAATCCCTCGATGCCAAATACGAACGCGAATACCGGGCGTGGGTCGAGTCACTTCCCGCCAACGAACGCCGCGATCTCGAGGCCATGGGTTTGGATGCCCCCTGCGTGCAGCGTCATGGAAATGGATCCGCACACGGTGACGCTGCCGACAGCCCGATGATGGCCGTGGGCAGCGACCCCGCCGAAATGCCTGAGCCGGAAATGGAGGAACATGACGCCGACCGTGGTGACCCCGACGCCGTGAACTCCGCCGTGCGCAGGGTGGTGGCCGAGATCATTTACCACGACAACGCGCGCCTCACGGCTGAATGCATCGCGCTGATCAGCGGGCTTTCCTACGACGGTTGCTCGATGACGGAAATCGCCAAGCGCCACGGCATCACCAGGGCGGCAGTATCGAAACGCTGCGTGGAAATGACCGAGCTGCTCGGACTGCGCCCGTCGAGGGCCATGCGTTCGTTGACAGCACGCAAGCGGTATCGAGACGCCAGAATCCGAACCACAAGATCCCATGAACGCACCTATCACCCTGCCTAACCCGAAGGTCACCATCACCTCAGTCGGCCTCCAGGTCACAGGCCAACTCACCTTCGATGAATGGCGGGAACTCGCCCAAGCAATCGGCCAAGCATCACGCTCAATCGGCTTCATCATCGGCGACTGGCTGGTCTACGGGCAGGAACTCTTCGGCGTGGATGGATACCCGGACAAGCGAGTCGACTCGGCATCCTACCAACTTGCCATTGCCTCCACCGGGCTCGACCTCTCGACGCTCCAGAACTACGCGTATGTTTCGCGCAAGGTCCCCTATTCGTTGCGCAGCGAACGGCTGTCATGGGAACACCACCGGCTGATGGCCAAGCTCCCCGAAGCGGAGCAACAAGGGTGGATCCAAACCTGCGAGGAGGAAGAGGATGCCGGACGACGAATCTCAACGCGCCGACTCCGCAAGTCGATCAGCCTTGGACGAATGGCCACCGAAACCGACCTCGAACCGGAGCCATCGGACAAGGGCGTCGACAACCCCATCCCATTCATCAACCGCTTGGTTTCATGGTGGAGGCGCATGCAGACCAAGAGCTTCCTCAACAATGCCACCCGCGAACAACGCGAGGCGCTCAAACGCGACCTCGAACCCATCGTCTCGATCTACAACCAACTCTGATCCCATCATGAACCAACCGGAAACCAAAGCCGCCATCGATGCGGTGAGTGAATTGCTAGATGCCCATTTCAGGGAAGCCGAGGACTGCGCCGACGAAGACGGCAAGTTCAGCCTCGGGTTTCGTGTCTGCTTTGATCGTTCGCATTCGCCCACCCGACTCAAGGTGACATGCCGCGTGGCAAAGGTGACGACCGACGAGATCGAATGCTCGGTGGATGATCCCGCCCAGCCGAAGCTGCCCCTCTGATGGCTACCCGCCAGCGCAGTTTGTTCCGGGATGCCAAGCCACCAAGCAGGCTGGAAAAGCGTTTTGAATTGCTGTGGCAGCAACTGAGCGGCCCGGAATTGGAAAAGGAATTTCGATTTCATCCGGTTCGAAAATGGCGGGCCGACTTTGCCCACCTTGGATCGCGCACGCTCCTCGAGATCGAGGGAGGCATCTACATCAATGGTCGCCACAACCGCCCGGCGGGATTCGCTGCCGACCTTGAGAAATACTTCGAGGCGTCCTTGGCCGGTTGGCGCGTGGTGCGACTCGGACCCAAGGAGCTGACCTTGGAGCATCTCGAGCGCTTGGTCGCTTTGATGGCTGGTTGGACGGAAGGAGATACCACAAAAGCCAAATTTCATCGAGGCGGAGCGCCAAATTAAACAAAAATGATCAATTCTGCATAATTTTATGCAGAAACCATTTTACTTTGTCGATTTAAGCATCAAGCTTCCCCTGCAATGATCCGCAACTTCGAGTTTGGAAATTTCTGTTCATAACCCACATCGAAGTAGT
>JAPOLH010000121.1 GCA_029977225.1 Verrucomicrobiaceae bacterium
GTGTACATAGCCCGATACATAAATTAGCGACCATCATGACGCCGAATTGAACGGGATGTAATTCAAGGCCCCTCCGGGTTGCGGACCATGCTGCAGTGCAGCACCACCGTGCATGAACTCAATGCGGTCGACCGTATCAAGCGGCGGCGTGTAATAGGCCTCGGGATAACCGAACTGATCGGCATGAATCGGAATGCCATCCTTGAGCACCTGCATGAACTGCGCCCGATGCGGATCGAGCCCGCGATAGCCAATGCTCACCAAAGGCGACGACTCCTCCGCCAGCAACAAACCCGGCGTCTGCGAAAGCGCCTTGCGATAACTGTTGCCGACATTCCGTGCCTGACCGTCCAAATCAATCACCGCCGTTTTCTTGCCCGCAAAAATCGCCGCACCCTGCACCGCCGGCAACCAGCCCCGCTGATCAATCGCCACAGCCTCCGACTCACCCGTCACCACCGTCGCATCCAACATCATCACCTGCGCCGCAGGAAGCTTCGACACTCCAAGCATCGATGCACAAAGAACCGCTAGGGCCGAAATAAGGGATAATTTTATGTTATTGAGACTCATTTGCATTAGTGGGCGGGGAAAAGAAACTCACTTACCCCTTATCGGTCAAGCCAATTTGGGAAAATACACAACGATCAACATCGAAGACCTTCCCTTCGGAATATACCTTCGGAATATATATTGGGGCGATGAGGCATTCTCATCCAGTGGCACCACCTAGTTACCATTTCATCAAAAATTCCATTTTCTCCAGCATACATTGCCCAGTGCCCATATTTGGAAAAATAACACCGGTGTTTAGCCTGGATGTTCAGACTAGAGACAGAATGACGATTTATGGTACAAATCGTTGTCTAAAAAATGGCTCCGGCGGTTGGGATCGAACCAACGACCTAGTGATTAACAGTCACCCGCTCTGCCGCTGAGCTACGCCGGATTTCGCAGAAGCGAATGTGGGCGGACGATGGATTCGCGAGGGCCATGGTGGCAAGGGAAAAATGCCAAATCGCGGAAAAATCCCAAGTACTGCGAAGGACCAGCCGATTAGCCACCGGCAGCAAGCGTGACGATCTCGACCTTCGAGCCTGATCTGACTTCGACGCTTGCATAGTCGCGAGGGAAGACCGCTTGTTCGTCGAGCTCAATGACGACCGGCTTACCATCGAGGCCGAGGCTGGCAAGTAGCGCGCTCACGCTGAGCGGGCATTGCACGGAATGGGGCTGACCATTGAGTTGGATGCTGTCGTTCATTTCCACTGCTGGAGTTGTTCGGGAAAGGGGCAGTTGCTGCAATCCGAAAAATCCTCGAGACAAAAATCCTGGTATACCTGCAACAAGGCCTGATGATGACACACGCGCTTGAGCCAGGGCGCCGCTGCTTTTTCTGATCCGAAAAGTCGCAGCGAGCAGCGCTTCACTTTGTCATTGGGCGAGGACTGGCGGAGCTTGTGATAACTGCGAAAGTTCATGCCATCCTCATGCATCGCCAAGGGAATGAGGTGGTTTGCTGCGAGCTCCAAAGCTTGCGATCGACCAAACACCGCAACATGCCGCGCCGATGCTGTCGCCGTGAGCGTGTGACGACGAGACCAGAACGGATGCTCGAGCGAATGCAGGAAATCTACCAGCGGCTTGACCTCAAAGGGTCGCGCAAAGGCAAGTTTACGAAACTGCGGCCATGCAGAAATCAGTACCGCCAGAGCCCCCACCCGGCGGTGCGGATGATTGGCCGGACGCTGGCCGTAAGTCTTCCACGGGATGGCTCGATGGCCCACAAATTCATATCGGCTGCGACATTTCCACCATTGCTCCCACAAATTTCGCAGATAATCGCGAGCATCCGGTTCCGCGCGTTCATGCAGACCAGGCTCCAAAAATCCGGCAACGCCAAACAGGACCGCTTCCATGGAATCCGCCTCGGCACGCATCGCATCAAGCGGCGCGCGCTGGGCAAGCAGCCTCATTGCCAAGGAATTTCCACCGTAGCCCAGCGTCTCGGCGCAGGAAAAAAATAAGGCAGCGTCTCTGCCATGTGCTTCGGCGACCTTCAACCAACGCGATGCCTTCAATTGTGCCCGATGCACTGCGGCTTCACGTCTAAAGGCTCAACACCGGCGCTTGCAATGTTCTTGAGCGGATAAACGCAGCGCCCCGGATGCGCGATCGCCACTTCACGCATCGGACGATTCAGGGTATCCACCAACTGTGTTTCACCAATCGCAATTTGCACAACCTCGCGATTCTCACAGGTCCGCGTGAAAAACTGCCGCGCACTGGTTTGAAAAACCACATGCAGAATCACATCCTTGAACGCCGGATTTACCGCATGGCCATGGGCTTCCCATGACTCGGGAGTGGGATCAAGCTCGAGCGGACCGCGACGCGTTTCGCCATTGATCTCGACCGCCGCATGCATGAAGTCCGGGCCCTCGCCGCGATTCCATTCGCCAAATTGTACAATGCGCACCTGTTTGCCACAAACCGAGCGAAACTCCCTGCCAAAAGCACCAGCAAACCACAAGGCCTGCAACTCAAGCTCGGGTGGCAACGCACGCAGCGTCGTCTCAGCAAATGCCAAAGGCGGATGCCACACCGAT
>JAPOLH010000122.1 GCA_029977225.1 Verrucomicrobiaceae bacterium
GAAACTGTCGATACCACCAACGACTCATGGGCCTTTGCATGGTATGATGAAAACTGGAAATCTCCGTCGGAAGTTCTCCACCGCGTGATCGCCACCGTAGCACGCGGCGGCACCTACATGCTCAACATCGGCTTGCGCGGCGACGGCTCGATCCCCGAGCGTGCGGCAG
Source organism: Verrucomicrobiaceae bacterium (assembly GCA_029977225.1). Lineage (GTDB taxonomy): Bacteria > Verrucomicrobiota > Verrucomicrobiia > Verrucomicrobiales > Akkermansiaceae > Luteolibacter. The sequence goes on from JAPOLH010000122.1 coordinate 170, forward strand.
ATTCCCTGCGCGCGGCTGGCGAGTGGATCAATCGCTATCCACAGGTGATCTACTCCGCAGGTGCCTCGCCATGGAAACATGCGCTGCCATGGGGCGATGTGACCACGAAGGGAAATCGCCTTTTCCTCTCGGTCTACGAATGGCCCAAATCCGGCGAGCTGTTTCTGCCCGGACTCAAGACGCCAGTCAAATCGGCCAAACTGCTGAATGGCGAAAAGTCCGAGGTCGTCAAAACCCGCCTCGAGAATGGCTGGACCTGCATCGCTTTGCCATCAAGTGCACCCGAAAAACTGATCTCGGTCATTGAGCTCGAGCTGACCGCGGCCCCCGATGTGGATCCCTGCTTCGGCATCGATCCAGGCGTAAAAACGGAAATCGCCGCCGCATTCTCCAAAGTCCAAGGCGCCAAAAAAAGCGACAAACAATGGATGGAAAAATTCGGCGAATGGAAGCACCTGAAGCAAGTGACCAACTGGGAAACCAATGGCGCTGCCACATGGGAAGTGGATGTCCTCAAGCCCGGCAACTATAAGGTGGGCCTCACCTATGCAGGTGAAGGACGCCTCGTTTGGAAGGTGGCCGTGCAGGGTGGTGAAACCATCCAAAACCAGCAGAACTCCTCGCACAACTATCAGGGATTCCCGATCGGATGGGTAAACTTCCCCAAGCCGGGCCGCTACAAAGTGAGCGTGTCGTGCATCGAAGGAAACCTCAAAGCCGCCAGCCTCAAGGCGATCGATTTCGTGCCGATGCCATGATTTGATTTTATAGTTCTTTGGCTGAAGTGTTTTGGCGCCGGTGTTCTTGCTTGAGGACATCGGCGCCCTTTTTGTAGGTTGTTCCATGGCAAAAGTTTCACTCTCTGCGTGCATGCTGGCCTTGGTGATGGCCTCATCACTTCACGCCGAGTCGGGCATCGCGGCGAGTTTGGATGTGCTGCTTGATCCGCCAAAGTGCTGGGAGCTGACTCCAGAGAGCTTTGAGAAACATTTTGATGCAATTCGTCCCGAGTTGTTCAAGTGGATCACAAGCGATCGCACGCGTGCGAAGTTGAGTCGCGCCCTGTATTCAAATGTGGAGATCAAACTAACCGCATTTGGTGGCGCTGTTCCGGTGGAGGAGGCGGTGGTGGATTTTTCCGGCGGCCGACTCAACATGGTGACGCTGTCGATCTTCAACCGCGGAGATGCGGGTGAAATTGATGAAGCGGATTTCAAGAGTCGTCACATGGCGGCAGGCAAGGCGATGAGTGCGAAGTTCAATGTCAAACCGGTTGCATGCCCTGCGAACCGTCAGCAGGGACTCTTGACCGAGGGTTACAGCTGGTCCTCGCCCTTGGGCATGGCCATGCTGGAAATCAACGAGGGTGCTTTGGGCAGTTCGGCGCGTGAGTTTCTTCGGCTGCGAGTTGCGCGGCCGGATGCGGAAGGAGCTTTGGCGGTAAGCATGAAGAGTGGGCGTGGTGCCGCTGCGGCAAGGCTTAGTGATTTGCCGCAAAATGTCGTGCGCGACGACAAGGGGAATGTGTTCATTCGCAACTTGCCGATGGTCGACCAAGGCAACAAAGGCTACTGCCTGCCGGCATCAACGCAGCGGATTTTCGAGTACTACGGCATCGGTGCCGACATGCATCAGATCGCCCAGGTGGCGGAGTCCGATCCCAGCCAAGGAACCAGCGCCCTTTCGATGGCCAAGGAACTCGACCGCATCGATTACCGTTTCAAAACCCGCTTGGTTGTGATGGGGATGATGTCGGAAAAAGAATTGGTCGAGGTCGAGATGAAGAAAGGGGAGTATCTCGTCGGAAAGCCGGTGGATGAGCGCAAGTTCATCAAAAGCATTCATGATTTCATCAATGACGGCATTCCCCTGCTGTGGGCGCTCGAGCTTGGGCGCTACTCGGAGGAGCCGGATCTGAAACCGCAAACCAGCGGCGGCCACATGCGGATCATCATCGGCTACAACGACAGCACACAGCGGCTGATTTTTTCGGACTCATGGGGTGCGGGTCATGAGTTCAAGACGATCAAGGTGAGCGATGCCTACGCGGCGAGTCAGGGGCTCTTCGCGCTGAAACCGACGGTGAGGTGAGTTTCAAGGTTCAAGTGTTTAGTTTCAAGATAAGAGAGAAGAATCGGCGCTGAGGGGGCGCATCACCCTACCGATTTGAAATAACGGTAAGGCGTGACCGGCCTCGGTCCGCCGAAGAATTGCCCCCTGCGGGGAGGAGCCGGCGCCGCGGGGCCGCATCGCCCTACCAGGGGTTTTGGCAAAATGCAGCTGTATCTGCGTTCACTCATGTTGCCGCGTGACGAAAAAACTCACGAAAACCCGACTTTACCATTGCACTTGCGGGGGGGGGGCAGGGTAGCCTTCTATGAACTTCGCCTACACCATGAAAACACCAAGCCTCCTC
>JAPOLH010000123.1 GCA_029977225.1 Verrucomicrobiaceae bacterium
GCCACGGTCTTGGGCTCGACGGCCATCGAGATGACCGGCTCGGGGAAAGTCGGGGGCTCGAGCACCACATCGTGGTTCATCGCGGCGAGCGTGTCGCCAGTAGTGACGTTCTTGAGGCCGACCATCGCGGCGATGTCGCCGGCGTAGCAGGCGTCGATGTCCTTGTGCTCGTTGGCTTGGATTTGGATCAGGCGACCAACGCGCTCACTGCGGCGGGTGCGTGGGTTATAGACCGTGTCGCCCTTGCGCACGACACCGGAATAGACGCGGAAGAAAACCAATTTACCGACAAACTTGTCGGCCCAGAGTTTGAATGCGAGGGCGACAAATTTCCCGTGATCGGTGGTTTCCACCTCAATGCGGGTTTCCTCGTTTTCGGGGTCCATGCCAATCGCGGCAGGGATGTCGAGCGGGCTGGGGAGGTAGTCCACCACCGCGTCGAGAAGGTATTGCACACCCTTGTTTTTGAAGGCCGATCCACCGGCCACCGGGATGAGCTTGTTGGCGATGGTCGCGCGGCGGATGCCCTTCTTGAGGTCCTCGAGAGTGACCGTTTCCTCCATCAGGAATTTTTCGCCGACCGTTTCATCGACATCGGCAACGGCGTTGAGCAGTTCGCTGTAGGCCTCGTCGGCGATTTCCTTTTGCTCGGCGTCGAGTTCCCTGACGGTGTAGGTCGAACCGAACTTGTCGTCATCGGAGAAATAGACGGCCTTGCGGTTGACCACATCGATCTGGCCCTTGAGGTTTTCCTCGGAGCCAATCGGGATGAGGATGCGCACGGCATTGGCGCCGAGTTTTTCCTTCACTTCGCCGAACACGCGGTCGAAGTCGGCACCGGTGCGGTCCATCTTGTTGACGAACACGATGCGCGGCACATGGTACTTGGTTGCTTGACGCCAGACGGTTTCGGTCTGCGGTTGGACACCGGCGACGCCGCAGAACACGACGATCGCGCCATCGAGCACTCGCAGCGAGCGCTCCACCTCAGCGGTGAAGTCCACGTGGCCGGGGGTGTCGATGATGTTGATGCGTTGCTTCTGCTCGGGGAAAAGCTTGAAGGTCCCCTCCTCCACGCGCTGCCACCATTCGGTAGTGACGGCGGCGGATGTGATGGTGATGCCGCGCTCGCGCTCCTGTTCCATCCAGTCGGTCGTGGCCGAGCCGTGGTGCACCTCGCCGATCTTGTGGATCATGCCGGTGTAGAAAAGAATCCGCTCGGTGAGGGTCGTCTTGCCCGCGTCGATGTGCGCCGCAATCCCGATATTACGGGTGCGTTCGAGCACATGTTGGCGTTCTGGACTGTTCGGATTCACGAGGGATTTGCGCGAAGTTGCGGAGGCAAATTAGAAGCGGAAGTGGGCGAAGGCGCGGTTGGCCTGGGCCATCTTGTGGACGTCGTCGCGCTTGCGCACGGCCGCGCCTTGGTTGTTGGCGGCGTCCTTGATTTCGTTGGCGAGGGCCACATGCATCGGCGTGCCTTTGCGGTTGCGGGCGTAGGAAACGATCCAGCGCATCGCGAGCGACTCCGAGCGATCGGCGGCAACTTCGAGCGGCACTTGATAGGTCGCACCACCAACGCGGCGGGACTTGACCTCAACGCGTGGCTTCGAGTTCTCGACGGCGCGGGTGATCACTTCGAGCGGATCGACAGTGTCGATGCCTTCGTTGGCGCGATCGATCGCGGCATAAACAATGCGTTGTGCGAGAGAGCGCTTGCCATCGGTCATCACCTTCGAAATCAGGTGACCGACGAGGGCGCTGTCGTAACGGGGATCGCGACGATCCGGCTTGGTGAAAACTCGCTTGCGGCGTGGCATGGCGTGGGTGGGCTGGGGGTTGAGTGGTTGAAATTACTTCTTCTTCGCGGGAGCGGCTGCGGCGCCGGGCTTCGGGCGCTTGGCACCGTACTTCGAGCGCGACTGGCGACGCTTGTCGACGCCAAGGGTATCGAGCGATCCGCGAACAATGTGGTAGCGAACACCTGGAAGGTCCTTCACCCGGCCACCACGAACGAGAACGATCGAGTGCTCCTGGAGGTTGTGGCCTTCACCGCCGATGTAGGCGATGACTTCAAATCCGTTGGTGAGGCGCACTTTGGCCACTTTACGGAGAGCCGAGTTCGGCTTCTTGGGCGTACGGGTCATCACCTGAAGGCAGACTCCGCGGCGCTGGGGACAATTCACGAGAGCGGGCGACTTCGACTTTTCGGCCGGAGTGATTCGTCCCTTGCGAACGAGCTGATTGATGGTCGGCATGATTTCCTGCGTGGTTCTGGTTGTACTGGGGACAAACCGGAGCAACGACGAGGAAACCTCGTTGAAGCTTTTCTCCGGAGCTGACCCGATAAATTTACCCTGTTTCGGGAGCTGCCTTTTTCGAAGAGGCAGGTCGCTATGCGGGGCGGCGAAAATAGGTTTCGGACCCGACCTGACAAGCCCTAATTTGCTATTTCTTGGAAATTTTTCCAAAAGCCCTCAAAAAATAGAGGGAAATTACAAAATTGAACCTCAAAAACGGGTTTCATTCAGCTCGAATGCGGTCACGGGCAGGCGGACGCCTTGGCTAAGATTG
>JAPOLH010000124.1 GCA_029977225.1 Verrucomicrobiaceae bacterium
CCCGAAAAAGAAATGACGCGCCGCATATGCCGGGCGATGGAGAACCCGCATGTCACGATGCTGGGGCATCTCACCGGGCGATTGCTGCTGAAGCGTGAGGCATACGCCGTCGATCATGCGATGGTGATCGATTGCGCTGCGGAGACGAGGACCATCATCGAGCTCAACTGCAATCCTCAGCGTCTCGATATGGACTGGCGTTGGTGGAAGCGCGCGAAGGACAAGGGCGTGCTTTGTTCGATCAACCCCGACGCCCACTCAAGGGAAGGCCTGCATTATTTGGGCCTCGGTTTGCGCATTGCGCGCAAGGGATGGCTTGGAAAAGATGATGTCTTCAACACCCGCAAGATTGCGGAAATTGAGGCATTTCTCAAGAAACCCAAAGCCAAGCGTTGAGGCTTATGCTTTCACCGACTTCACCGCATCGATGAGCGGTTTGGTGAAGCTCACCACGGCGCTGACCGGATCTTGGGTGTTGAGCTCGACCTGTTTCACGATTGCTGATCCAACAATCACGCCATCGGCAGCCGATGCCACCATCGCGGCTTGATCGGGCGTGCTGATGCCGAAGCCGACGCAGACCGGTACATCGGTATGCTGTTTGATGGCGGCGACCATGGAAGCGATGTTCGCGGAGGGGCCGCCGTGGGCGCCGGTGACACCGGTGCGTGAGAGTGCGTAGATGAAGCCTTGGGCGGATTGCGCGAGGGTGATCATGCGCTCGGGTGGGGTGGTTGGAGCAATCAGGCGAATCGCCTTGAGTCCGCTGCCGCCGGTGAGGTCCTTGTTGCGCGCCGCTTCATCGGGCGGGAGGTCTAGCAACAGGATACCATCGGCACCAGCTGCGGCGGCATCGTCATGAAATGCATCGAAGCCATAGGTAAAAATAGGATTCAGATAGGTGAAGAGGACGATCGGCGTTTCGTGCGATTTGCGAAATTCGCGGACAAGGTCGAGCACGCGGGCGGTCGTCATGCCGGATTTTAACGCACGTTCGGCGGCCATTTGGTTGACGATTCCGTCGGCGAGTGGATCTGAGAATGGGAGGCCGAGTTCGATGATGTCAGCCCCGGTGTCGGCAAGCGACTTCATGATCGCCAGCGATGAATCGAAATTTGGATCACCGGCGGCAATGTATGCGACAAAGGCTTTTTGATTTTTTTCGCGAAGTGATTGGAAGGTGCTGGCGAGACGATCGGACATGGGGAAATGAGTGGGGTATTTAGCGGGCGCTTTTAGCGAGGGTTTCGCAGCGTTTGATATCGAGTTTGCCGGAGGCGAGGACGGGAATTTCTGCGACGGGAATGATGGTTTTGGGGCACCAAAGTGAGGGGATTCCTTCTTCGAGCAGCTTGTAACGGAGGTCGATGCAATCGCGCTCGATGGTGGTGTTTCCAAGTGCCGAGAGCAGGATGATGGCTTCGCCCTTTTGTGGGTCTGGCACGCCGACGACCGCGATACGGCGTTCAGATTCCGCATCGAGTCCGAGGACTTTGTTGATCGCGCTTTCGATGGTTTCGTGGGGGACCATTTCGCCAGCGATCTTTGAAAAGCGCGAGATGCGGCCTTCGATGTGGAGGAATCCGTCGTCGTCGATGCGACCGACATCACCGGTTTGGAACCACCCATCGACAAGAATTTCGGCGGTTTTTTCCGGTTTGCCCAAGTACCCTTGAAAGATGTTCGCGCCCTTGAGCCAAATCATGCCCTGGCGGTCGATGGTCAATTCCTCATTGGTTGTCGGATCGGTGATGCGAATCGCGATGCCGGGAAGGAGTTGACCGACGCTGCCACTGCGTGAGGAGGGAAGTGTGACCACCGACTCGTATGGAGTGGGGTCGGGTAGGTTCACATTGGTGGCGGGCGATGTTTCGGTGAGACCGTAACCTTCCTGCGGTAGAATTCCGAATTTTTCGCTGAATGCGGCCGAGAGTGACTGCGGGAGTTTTTCCGCTCCGGTGACGACAAGTTTCAGCGAGGCGAGCTGTGTCGGGTCCACGCGTTTCATGAATCCACGCATGAAGGTTGGAGTGGAGAGCAAGACATCGACCTGATGGATCGCGATGAGTTCTGCGAGGCGTTTGGTTTCGAGCGGACTGGGGTAGGTGACCAGATTCACGCCTTGAATGATCGGAAACCAAAGTGTGACCGTTGAGCCGAATGAGTGGAAAAGCGGTAGACAGCCGAGCATCGAGGATTGGGGTGGTAGCTCGAGTCTGGAACCGAATTGAGAGACATTGGCCAGC
>JAPOLH010000125.1 GCA_029977225.1 Verrucomicrobiaceae bacterium
TGAGAAGTGAGTCTTGTGCTCTGCCCTTGCGTGGTGGGCGGTCTGCGGTTAAAGCCAGCGCCGCTATGGCTGCTATCAATTCCAACTTCCTCAAACTCAAAGCTGGTTACCTTTTCCCCGAGATCGCTCGCCGCGTGAAAGCTTACAGCGAGGCCCACCCGGATCTTGCCGCTCGCATCATTCGTTGCGGCATTGGCGACGTCACCGAGCCCTTGCCCCCGGCAGTGGTCAAGGCGATGCACGAGGGCGTGGATGAAATGGCAAGCCGCGAGTCCTTCAAGGGTTACGGCCCGGAGCAAGGCTACGAGTTTCTCCGCCAGGCGATCGTCGACAACCAGTTCGCAAAACTCGGCATTTCGGCCGATGAGGTTTTCATCTCCGACGGCTCAAAATGCGACACGGGCAACATCCTAGACATCTTCGGCCAGGGCAACACCATCGCCATCACCGATCCGGTCTATCCGGTCTACGTTGACACCAATGTCATGGCCGGCAATACCGGTGACGCGGATGAAAAAGGCGCCTATGGCGGCCTGCTATATCTTGAGTGCAATGCAGCCAACGGCTTTGTCGCCGATGTGCCCGCTAAGAAAGCTGACATCATCTACCTCTGCTTTCCGAATAACCCCACTGGTGCTGTCGCAACCCGCGAACAACTCGAAGCCTGGGTGAAGTATGCAAAGCAAAATGATGCGATCATTCTTTTCGATGCCGCTTACGAGGCTTTCATCCAAGATCCTGCGATTCCTCGTTCGATCTTTGAAATCGATGGCGCACGCGACTGCGCGATCGAGTTCCGCTCGTTTTCAAAAAATGGTGGCTTCACCGGCGTGCGCTGCGCGTATGTGGTCATCCCGAAAAGCGTCACCGGCAAGGCCTCCGATGGCAGCCGCGTGCCGCTTCACCAACTCTGGAGCCGCCGCCACAGCACAAAGTTCAATGGTGCCAGCTACCCGGTGCAAAAAGCTGCTGCCGCCGTCTTTTCCGAAGATGGCAAAAAACAGGTCGCCGCGCTCATCGAGCACTACATGGGCAATGCCAAACTCCTCCGTGAAGCCGCCAGCGCCGCAGGTCTTCCAGTCTTTGGTGGCGTGAATGCGCCCTACGTCTGGGTCGGTTGCCCGAAGGGCCTCAGCTCATGGGACATGTTCGACAAAATGCTCAACGAAGCCCAAGTCGTCATCACCCCCGGCTCCGGCTTCGGCTCTGCCGGTGAAGGCTACTTCCGCATCTCCGCATTCAATTCGCGTGCGAATGTCGAAGAGGTCTGCCGACGTCTCAAATCGCTGGTCGCGTAAAGAGGGAGGAAGTTTCAAGATTCCAGTTTTCAGCATTCCGCCGAACTTGAGTCTTGAGCCTTCTCGCAATTTCAATACTCGCGTTCGAGCATGTAAGAGGCGATTTCTTCGAGCCTCGAGGCTTTTTTGCCGAGCGGCTTGAGAGCCTCCATGGCTGCCTTGGTGAGCTTGGCGGCCTCCTTGCGCGAGGCGTTAAGGCCGATGACTGAGGGGTAGGTGGTTTTTTCGACAGCCTGATCCTTGCCAGCGGTTTTGCCGAGGACTTCGGTGCTTTGGGTGACATCGAGGATGTCGTCAATTACTTGAAACGCGAGTCCGAGGTGGTAGCCAAAACTGGTGATCGCCGCAAGTTGGGCGGGGCTTGCGTTGGCAGACATGGCGCCGAGGCGCAGCGATGTTGTTAGCAAAGCGGCCGTCTTCGCTTCGTGGATGCGAACGAGTTCGCGCTTGCCGAGTTTTTTGGATTCGCCTTCGAGGTCCATGACCTGGCCGCCGATGAGTTGCTTGCTGCCGCCACAGCGCGCGAGTTCGGCAACATATTCGCGAGCACCGTAGCGTTTCGTCGCTGGTGTTTGCGTGAGCACGATGAAGGCTTCGGTAAGCAATGCATCGCCGCAGAGCACGGCCATGCCTTCGCCATAGACTTTGTGGCAGGTTGGGCGGCCACGGCGCAGGTCGTCGTCATCCATTGCTGGCAGGTCATCGTGGACGAGCGAGTAGGTATGCATCAGCTCGACCGCGCAAGCTGGCGCGAGGGCTTTGGAAATTTTTCCACCACAGGCC
>JAPOLH010000126.1 GCA_029977225.1 Verrucomicrobiaceae bacterium
TCTCTGAATAGAATTCAAATCTAGTTATAATAAATTTCTGTTGGGAGAATCCTATGGTGGCATGCGAGTGGCGGGCTTATCAAAACATCTTCAGTCGCGCTATGGCATGCAGCTCAACGGCGTGATCCTGCTTTCGTCGCTTCTGGACTTTGCGACACTTGACTCGGAGAGTGGCAGTGAAATTTCCCATTCGGTTTTCCTGCCTAGTTATGCGGCAATTTCCCACTTTCATGGAAATGTCAGTGGCGATCGCGAAAAGCTGATCACCGAGGCCACGGAATTTGCCTTCGGTGAATACGCAACAGCCCTCATCAAGGGAAACGCCCTGCCGGATGATGCTGCGAATCAAACGGCAAATCGACTCGAGAAATTCACTTCAATCCCTGCCTCAGTCTGGCTTCGCTACCGTCTGCGAATCGAGCCAGCCGTATTTCGTGCGGAATTGTTGCGCGCAGAAGGCAAGGTGATTGGCAGGTTTGATGCGCGTGTGACGGCCGATGCGGGCAACATGACTGCGCGTGCGGCTGAATTTGATCCTTCATATGCATTGGTTTACGGAGCTTTTTCGACCGCGATGATGGATTACCTGAGTCGCGATTTGGGTTATGATGAGGACCGGCCGTACGAGATTCTCACCGACAAGGTTTTTCCATGGCGCTGGGATGCGAACAATTCGGTCGTGGATGTGAGCGACAAGCTTGCCGACGCGATGCGAGACAATCCTCATCTCCAAGTGTTGGTAATGAGCGGTCTGGCCGATCTGGCAACCCCCGCAGAGTCGATGGCCCATTCGCTGCGCCACATGCTTGATCTGCCGGTATCGGCAAAATCACGAATCCGCACGGCCATGTACGAGGGAGGTCATATGTTTTACCTCAACCCCGTGGATTTGAAAAAATCTCGAGCAGATCTCATGGAATTCATCATCGGATCCGCAAAGTGAGTGTAGCTGATGGTTTATTGATACGATGTGATGCAGGAAAAAGAATTGGTACCGGCCGGAAATCCGCACTATATCCGCACTATCGATGAGCAAGCCGACAAATGAGGCAAAACGGGAACGGGTCAACGTGCGCAGGCCGGAAGTGATGGAGCGTGTTGCAGCGGAAGTAGCTGCGCATTTTCACTCCTCGATCGTAGGCCGTATCCGCGAAGCCGGCGGTCGAATTTCCGTTGGAAACACGACCGTGCTGCTCGCCGGTCAATTTGGCTTCTGTTATGGTGTCGAACGGGCCATCGATCTGGCCTATGCCACACGCCGCGTTTTTCCCGATCAACGAATTTTTCTGATCGGCGAGATCATTCACAATCCTGACGTGAACCGTCACCTGCGAGAGATGGGCATCGTCTCGTTGCCTTGGAAGGATCTTACGGGTGACTACGACCAACTCGGTGCCGACGACGTGGTGATCGTGCCAGCATTTGGTGCACCCACCCATTTCATGCAAAAAATCGAAGGGCGCGGATGCCAGGTGATTGATACGACCTGCGGCGACGTCATGAAGGTCTGGCGGCGCGTCCGCGGTTATGCCAAAGACGGCATCAGCTCGATTATCCACGGCAAAGCAGGTCATGAGGAAACTCGTGCGACCGCCTCGCGAGCGCTGGGCGACGACGGCAGTGGTCGCTACCTCGTGGTCCTCACGCTGGCCGATGTCGACTATGTCTGCGACTACATTCTTAAGGGCGGAAATAAAGAGGAATTCCTCAAGCGTTTTGCGGACTCCTGCTCGCCGGGATTTGATCCTGACAGGGATTTGGCAAAGGTCGGCATCGCCAACCAGACGACCATGCTCAAGAGCGAGACCGAGGAGATTCAACGCCGGATCCGTGCAGCGATCACCGCTCGCGATGGCAATGACTCAGCATTCCAAATGTTCGACACCATATGCGGAGCGACGCAGGAGCGACAG
>JAPOLH010000127.1 GCA_029977225.1 Verrucomicrobiaceae bacterium
CGCGGCAGGGTGATGGCGGCCAAGATGGCCTGCTCTTGCTTCCAGGCCTCAAGACCTGGCTTGGCAAGGATGGCGAGCACGTTGGTGACCGATGGATAGAGTCCGAGCTTTCTTGCGTCACGCAGGCTCGTTGGCCTGCTGCCTGAGCCGTCGGCACGTGGTACCTCGTGGAGCGGTGTGCCGTCCGGGAAATACCAGTGCGATGATGATTCTCTTGGGATGATGAGCATGATCGTGTTTGCCTTTCCGGTTCATCAGAATGGGTTGTTGCCGTCTTGCTCCTCACTGCTCTCAAGAGCTTCGCGTGCTTGCTGGAGCGCGGCGATGAGGTCCCTGTCCGCCTTGAGCGGCTTTTCTTTTTCAAGGGCGGCTGGCAGCCACTTGGAGACCAAGGCTTCCACCGATTCGCGGTCGAGTTCACCCAAGTCGATTCCGGAGTGGCGACCCACATGGACTTTGACGCGCCTCCAATCGGATGGGGTGGGGGACTCGTCGCGGTTGGACGCCGATCTGAATTTTTCGTCGTTGTTCTGGCGGTCCCTTTGGCGGACATAGCCACCTGAAGTCTTGAGCGGTTCGCCTGACTTGTCGGGTCGGATCAAGCCGATGTTGGCATAGGTGTTGCCGTTGTAATCGCTGTGGACAACCGACACGCGGGCCGGACGACCAACGAGCGACTCGGTGTCGAACTCGTTCTGCTCGGCAATGGTGAGGTCGCGACCCATCCATTGTTTCAAGAACGCACGAAGCGCTGACTTTTCATGCAGCGATGGAGTGAAGCTGCGGCTGAAGACGAGATACGGCTTGCCGTCCTGGCGAAGTTCCTTCGTTTCAAATATGATGCGGAAGGTTTCGCGCTCGCCGAAGCTTGATTGGGTTTTCTTGAGCGGAGTCACATCCACGCAGACGGCTTGGCCGTCGTACTCCGGGTGTGCTTCGAATGGGGTGCTGTGTCCTGTTGCGGATAGTTTCATTTGTTTTTGTCTGATTGTTTTTTCGAGTTGGCTGCATGAAGTGGTCCCGCACCGGCACAGCCCGACCGACGCAGGAAATCGGTCATAGGGTTGGGTCGCTGCTTCGCCTTTGCTCCAACCACGCCACCACGCGCCCCGGAAGAAACCGGACGAGCGATCCGACCATCACCGTCGGCATCCCCTCGTCGCGAAGGCGGGGAATCTGGCGCTCGGAACAGCCGAGAAATTTGGCCAGATCTTTGGTCGTCCAGAGCCGGGCAACCTCTTTGTCAGAATTCAACGTTTCGTTGGTCATGCCCATGCGGGCGGTGTCAACGCGCGGCACGCTGCGGCCCGAAATCGGCAACTCTCTTCGTTGCGCACCGAGTGGGCGCGATGTGACTTTGAAGACCGATCTAACAGAATTCGGTCTGCGGTTTTTTGCCAGTGGCTGCAAATGCATACTGGACAAATGAACACCATTGAAATCAAAATAAAGCCCCCGCCGGGGTTCCTGCAGGAACACCCCAAGAACCCCCCAGGAACCCCGCAGGAACCCCAATAATCAACTTATCTTAACCACATCCCCTCCATGTCCCGCTCCACCAAAAGATCCATCACCATCCCCAACCCAGTCCGCGATGCTCTAAGCAGCCAGATCGAAAAAGGCGTCCTCGATTACCCCAGCGAAAATGCCGCGTGGATCGGCCTCGCTCGCTACCAACTTCTCATCGGCAAGCCCCATCCGGTCACCGCAGCCATCGCGCTGATGCACCAGCGCCACCAGGACCTGATCGACGATTTCCTCCACGCAATCGCCACCAATGGCATCGGCCTGCGCGGGCAATTCCTCTCGCGGTTGATTCGCCAGGCGATTTCAGGAGGCGATCTGCCCACCG
>JAPOLH010000128.1 GCA_029977225.1 Verrucomicrobiaceae bacterium
GCCAAGGATGGTACAATGAGGTTGGTGATGATGACATCGGACGTCAACTGGCTGCCAATCCAAAGCATGGTGGTCGTGATGTCACCGATCGGCGACCAAGCACCGCCGGCGTTGGCCGCGATGATGACAATGCCCGCGAAAATCCACCGCGTTTCCTTGTCGTCGATGAGTTTTCTCAGCAGAGACACCATCACGATCGAGGTGGTTAGGTTGTCCAGAACTGCCGAGAAAAAGAACGTCAGAAGGCTCAGGATCCAAATCAGCTTCACCTTGTTGGACGTCTTAATGCGGTCGGTGATGACGCTGAATCCTTCGTGTGCATCCACCAATTCCACAATGGTCATGGCCCCTAACAGGAAGAAGAGGATGGAGCTGATGTCCTCCATGTGGTGCAACAACCGGTGCTCAAAAAAATGATGGAGCGCCTGGGCATTCGTGCCGTTGTATTCCGCGGCGTATGCGGCAAAATCCGTGGCTAGGTGGGCGGGAACCTCATGAACACCGACCACAAACAGCCCCCAACAAATGGTCCCCGTGAGCAATGCACTCGCCGCCTTGTCGATGTGAAAGGTGTGTTCCAAGGCAATGAACAAGTAGCCCAGAACGAAAATGGCGAGAACGATAAATTCCATAGGATTTGCGAATTCGGGTGGCTGAAATTACAACACGGGAGGCCGTCGCGGGTTTAAAGGGTCGTTAATTTCCGTGCGCCGGCATGAGCTTGCTCAGTGCGATTTCGAAAGCCGTGGCGGCGAGCCCTGTTTGGCCTTGGTTCTTTCCGTGTGTCTCGCGGAGCGCGCGTTCGATGGTCACCGAGGTATCAGAGAAAATGGCTTCGTCACTGAGATCGACATCGGACTCGCTCATCAAGTAGGCGAATACCCGGGCCATGCCGCAATTCGCAATGAAGTCCGGAACGACGGCGACCTGACGGTCGGCAGATTCCGCAATCGGTCCGTAGAAAATTTCATCATCCGCAAAGGGCACATTGGCGCCACTGGAGATGACCTCAACCCCTGCTTTCACCATGCGGTTCAGCTGATCCTGTGTGATCAAACGCGAGGCCGCACAGGGCAAGAAAACATCCGCTTCCAAGTCCCAAATTCGTGCGTTCACGTCTTCAAACGAAAGCATGTCGGCAGCATTCAAACTGTTGCCTTGTTTCGCTTCAAATAGGTGCGTCACCTCCTCAAAAGACAAGCCTTCCGGTGCGATGATGCCGCCAGCTCGGTCAATGATGCCCACGATTACTGCGCCCGCTTGCGCGAGGTAGTGCGCCGCGGCGGCTCCCACGTTGCCCCACCCTTGCACGACGACCCGCTTGCCACTCACTTGGCCCCCGTAGATGCGATAGTAATGGCGCACGGATTCGGAAACGCCGTAGCCGGTAATGAGGTCCGCCACCCTGTATTTCTTGGACGAGTTGGGCGTGTACGTCGTGTCGTCCACAATTTTAGAAACACCCTGGCGCAATTGCCCAATACGTTTCACCTTCTCGGCATTCTTCGCATTGAAATGGCCATTGAATACCCCTTCTTGCGGGTGCCAAATGCCACAATCCTCGGTGATGGGAATGACTTCGTGGATCTCATCCACGTTCATGTCCCCACCGGTGCCATAGTAAGACTTCAAGAGTGGGGTAACCGCGGCATACCAGCGACGCAGGACCCCTTCTTTACGGGGATCGGAGGGGTCGAATGCGATGCCCGATTTGGCCCCACCGATCTGCGGACCACTGACGGAGAATTTAACCTCCATGGTCTTGGCTAGGCTCTCCACTTCCCGGCGGTCCAGCCGAGGGTGCATGCGCGTACCGCC
>JAPOLH010000129.1 GCA_029977225.1 Verrucomicrobiaceae bacterium
GGAAAAAATAGCCCCTAAGGCTGTGATTTCAAGAATCAAATCATCATATCTGGATATGTTGATGGGTGTTGTGGGTGGAGAATAGCTGAAACGCTGAAATTCTAAAAGCAGATGAACCTCTAATCCGCAGTTGAGATTGAGGATGGGCCGCGTAAATCTTTTTCTGTAAAAGTGATCAAGGCATCAAGTTGAGGGATGTTTTGGTGTCTGTTAGTTTATGGTTTGAGGTAAGATTTTCCGGATTCCCAGGCTTCGGAGATTTCGACGAGCACGGCGGTGACGAGTCGTTGCAAAGACTCCTCGCTTGGGAAGAGGCCGACGACTCTTGTGCGGCGTTTGATCTGGCTGTTGAGGGTTTCGCAGGCGTTGGAGGTTCTCAGTTTCCGGCGGTGCGCTTCGGGCAGATCAAAGACCGCAAAGCCTTCAGGAATGTTTTCCTCGGCCCATACAACAAGCTTTGGTTGTTTGTCTCGCCAGGCTTGAAGAAAAACGCGCAGCCGTTCCTCGGCTTGTGGACGAGACTCGGCGTTGAAGATGGCGGCGATCTGGGAAGCGATGAGGGACTTCAGTTCCTGTTTGGTGACGAGGTGGCCGGCGTTCTGCTGAAGGTGGAACTGACAGCGCTGCCATGGACTGGAGTTGCAGGCAGCGCGCAGAGCGGCTTTGAGCCCGGCATGGGCATCGGAGATGATAAGATCCGGGATACCGATACCGCGCTCCTTGAGAGCGATGAGGAATTCGCGCCAGTGGACTTCGGCTTCGGACAACGCGCAGCTCACGCCGAGGATCATGCGCTTGCCGTCGTCGCGGCGAATGCCGATGGCTTTGAGCGTGGCGCAGTCGCGGACGGTGCCGTCGATACGGACCTTGTAATAAGTGGCATCGAGGATGAGGTAGCGGATTTCGGGAAGAGCGCGGGCGCGCCATTTGGCAAACTCTTCGTCGAGTTGCTTGTTGAGGTTGGAAACTTGGCCGGAGGAGACCTCGAAGCCGCAAAGCTCCTCCATGATCTTGGTGACGCGGCGGGTGCTGACGCCTTGGACATAGAGGGTGGCGATGGCGGACTTGAGCGCACGGTCGCTGCGGGAGCCTTTTTCGAGAAGCGAGGTGCGGAAAGGCGTGTCGCTGTCGCGCACTTGCGGGACGGCAAGCTGGAGGGCACCGATGGCGGTTTGGAAGTTTCGTGGCTTGAATCCGTTGGCGTGGCCATTGCGCTCGACGCCGCGTTGGTAAGGGCCGGCACCGATGTGATTTTCGCGCTCGATGAGCATGGCGGCATTCATGAGGATCTGGGCGATGTTTGCGAGGCCTTCACCGAGGCCTTCGGCGAAAAGAATCTTGAGGAGTTGGTCTTGAAGGGTATCGTCGAATTGTTCGTTCATGGTCTTGGTCTTTTGGCGTAGTAACCTCAGACTAAAGACCTTGAACGGACGCCGCAACCCACCAGGTGGGAGGGCGGCGGCACCGTGCGAGAGCCCGATTCCGCTACGCTCCATCGGGCTCTCGCACGGTGGGTCACAGGTGAAATCGGCTTCTCGATTTTACAGAAAAAATTTTACACTACCCAGCGCGGGCAGCAGCTGAGATCATTGAAGTTCAGGCCAACACGGCGATTTAGTTTTACATGAACCTTAGAAAGCTAATTGCCAGCAAGATTCCAAGCTATG
>JAPOLH010000012.1 GCA_029977225.1 Verrucomicrobiaceae bacterium
TGTCGAGCACATCCTGCTTTGTCAGATGTTTTGCATGGTCCTCGTTGATGCCTTCGAGGTCACTAAATTGTGAGTCGAGATCTTCCGGAATTCTGCCGCCGTTTTTTTTGGCCAGCTCCAAAAAGCTCTCGAGCTCCCGCACGACGAATTCCCGGTTCTGGCGACTGACCTCTTCACGAATCGCGCGTTTGATGCCCCGGCCGAAATTCTCGAGGTTCTTGGCGAGCGCTTGTTGATACTCTTTAGTGAGGCGCTTGTTGTTAAGCTTCATCCGATCTTGAACCATGACAAGATAGGCGGAGGTGTCGAAGCTGGCGGCGGGTGCAGGAGCTGGGCTGATGGCGGAAGGCAATGCCGGCTCAATGGGCTTTTCGACCAAAGCCTCAGGTGGCGGAGCATCCAAATTCGCCGGCTTGGGCGGTTCCTTTGAAAGGCCTTCCGTCTCAGGCTCGGGTGAAGGAGAGGAGGCGGGCTCTGCCGCAGGTGGCAGACTGGGCACCGGGGCAGGAGTGGGCGCTTGAGTTGGCTCGGGTAGCGGCGTGGGGCTTGGAGCGGGCTGAGGGGCGGGCTGGGGAGCGGCTTCAGGCAGGGTTGCGATCGGTTTGCTGGCGCTGTGCTTGTAAACTAGGAATCCAATTACAGCGGCGAGGGCAATTATGGCCAAGCCGGATGACGAAAAAATGCCGGATGATTTTTTTGCCACGGGCGCGGCAGCGACAAGCCGCGGCGCAGGTCGTGCGGCATAGGCCGGTGGGGGCGCGGCCACGATGGGCTGCTGAATTTTCAAAATATCGCTGAGCAACAGATGCGCATTCGGATAGCGCAGTTCAGGGATCGGATCCGTGGCGCGGCGGATGATTTCATCAAAGCGAGGATCGCAACCCACGATCAGCGATGCGGGCCTTGGGTCATCGGCGGGCAGTCTGCCGGTGATAAGCTCGTGAATCAGAACACCGATCGAAAAAATATCGGCCCGATGATTCACGGTCAGCGGGGCATTGATGACTTCGGGGGCGGTATAACCTGGAGTGCCGTAAATTTCGCCACCCGGCACATGATCCTTCCCCACAGGGCGAGCCAAACCAAAGTCGCCGATTTTTGGCTCATTGTTCTGATCGAGCAAAACATTCGATGGCTTGATGTCGCGATGCACGATGCCGTTTTCGTGCGCATGGGCAAGGCCCTGACAAATGCCAACCATGAGTTGGATCACTTCGTCCTGCGCGAGCCTGTGGCCGTGCGCGTAATGGAAGAGCGACTGACCGGAGACAAACTCCATGATGATGAAAAGCATGCCATTGACCTCGCCGAAGTCATACACACCAATCAGGTTCGGGTGATTGAGGCGTGCCATTGATTTGGCCTCGGCCTCAAAGCCGGTGCAAAAGTTGGGATCCTGGCTGAACTCCTGTGGCAGAATCTTGATGGCGACCGCGCGATCGAGAGATTTTTGAACGGCCTTGTAGACCGCTCCCATGCCGCCGATGGCGATGAGGGACTCAAATTGATAAGCCGGAAAAAGAGGCGCCAGATCATCAATCTCGGGTGCTTGGAAAAGAATCTGAGAATGATCGCTCATGACGCGCAAAAAATCTTTGGCAACCCTTCCATGCGCGGGCAGGCTAATTTTTTCGATCCCCGCAATTCAAGGCAAAACCACGCGAAACAAGTCATCAGAGTTTTATTTTCCATTGGCGCTTTGCCGCTTGCCAGCGCAGCCTGTCTGGCGTCGCCCACGATTCATGACTGCCGGCATTGATCCCACAACCTTTATGCTATCCGCAGCCTTTATCACTGCGGCGCTTGCGCTTCTGGGGTCGGCATCGCTGGCAGCACTGCGGAAAATCTCACGCAAGCCGATTTTTGATGCCGATGGCCGCGAAGTCGTGATGCCGCCGCCACTGCCGTTTGGGAAAGTATCGACCGGACTTTATCACGCGCTCGACCTGCTGCCGGTGGCACTGGTTTTCACAGCAATTTCCACACTGGTAATTTCATCGCTGCATGCGGATGCCTCGCCCGAGCGAGAACTCACACCAGCGGACCTCGTGCTCAACATCGGGTTTCAGATCAGCATGGCCGCGATGGTGCTGATTTATATGACTCGTCGCACGCGCGCTGCCGATTGGCTCGGCTTGCGTTGGAGCGCTTGGCCTTCAACTTTTCTCATCGCCCCCGCTTCGGTGCTCGCCATGTGGCTGATATTTGGCGTGCTTCAGGCCTGCGGTTACATGCAGTGGATGGAGTCGCTCGGCGGTGAGACCGTCCAGGAATCGGTGAAGCTTTTGCAAACCACCAATGATCCGATGCTGCTCGGCCTGATGAGCTTCGCCGCAGTAGTGGTGGCCCCATTCTGTGAGGAGCTTTTGTTTCGCGGGTTTCTGTATCCCGTGGCGAAAAAATTCAGTGGTCCTTGGCTTGCCGCTTTTTCCAGCGCGATGTTTTTCGCGGCCGCCCATGGCAACCTCAGCGCCTTGTTGCCACTGTTTCTCTTCGGCCTCTTGCTGGTGTGGATTTACGAAAAAACCGGATCCCTTTGGGCCC
Organism: Verrucomicrobiaceae bacterium; assembly: GCA_029977225.1. GTDB lineage: Bacteria > Verrucomicrobiota > Verrucomicrobiia > Verrucomicrobiales > Akkermansiaceae > Luteolibacter. Next base: position 2,545 of record JAPOLH010000012.1, read on the forward strand.
CGATCGCCGTGCATTTCTGCTTCAACGGCGCCACGGTAGTCGTCCAAATCCTCGCCCGCCACCTCAACATTCCGCTCGATCCCACACCATGAGCCTGCTTCGCGACATCGGCGAAGACGCCCTCATCGCCCGCCTGATTTCCTTGGTTCCTCGAGACCCCACGCCGGGTGCTGGGCCAGGCGACGACTGCGCGGTGGCCGACTATCCCGGTGACAAACAGCGAGTCCAGCTCTTAAAAACCGATGCGTTGGTATGCAATGTGCATTTTGATTTGAATACCTTACCTCAGCAGGTCGGCTGGAAGGCCGTGGCTCGGGTGGTTTCGGATTTTGCGGCCATGGGCGGTCGGCCCGAGCGTTTTTTGGTCACCGTGGCCCTGCCAGCTGAGACGGAACTGAGTTGGGCGGAGGGGCTGTATGGTGGCATTGGCGAAGGCTTGCAGGCCTTTGGGGCCGTGCTTGCCGGCGGCGAGACCACACGGGTGCCCGCTGGCTCGGCAGCTGTGATTTCTGTTGCCGCAACTGGCAGCGTCGCTCGCGAAAAACTCGTCCTGCGATCGACCGCCAAGGCTGGCGATGTTCTCATGGTCACGGGTCGCTTGGGCGGATCTATTGCGCACAAGCACCTACACTTCATGCCGCGCACGAAAGAAGCAGACTGGTTGGTATCTAATTTCAAACCGACCGCCATGATGGATTTGTCCGACGGCTTGGCCAAAGATTTGCCGCGCTTGGCCGAGGCTTCGGGTTGTGGTTTCGAGTTGGACTTCGATGCCTTGCCAAAAAATGAGGGTTGCGGCGTGGACCAGGCCCTCGGCGATGGTGAGGACTATGAATTGCTGATGGCGGTCGCGCCCGAACGAATAGCTGATTTGGCTGCGGCGTGGGCGCGTGCATTTCCGAAATTGGAACTGACCGCCATCGGTCGACTGGTCGAACGCGGCAAGGGGATCAGCCTTCATGGCGGCTGGGATCATTTTGCATCGAGCTAAAACCACCGAGGTGGCGATGCCATGTCCGACCGGTTGCGTGATGATAGGATGATTGTTGTGTTTGAATTTCGATGCATGAGGCATCGGCAAGTGATTGGATCTCCACGGGAACATGATCAAAAACTTCGGATAAATTTCGGGGTATCTGCAGCTTGGTTTGTTGAAAGCCGCGTGTGGCGACACGATGGCATGTGAGCGATTTTTTGGGGCATTGATGCGTGTAAGCAGTTGATGATGAACGGCCAATTCCATCGCGCTAAAACGCGCGATTTTTTGCGGATTTTTCACACATGTTTTGTTGCCAATTTCACTGATGGTTGTTATAGGTAAGACCCATGAATCGTAGCATGCCGCAGATGGATAGCCGCTGGGCTTCATGGCTGCGGGTTTTCAGGTTTTCGGCACCACCCAAGGAGAAGCCTGCGAGGGAAGATGGCGGGCTCACCGCATGGTGTGAGGAGACATCGAATGGCCTCGCTTTGCCGGAGCTTGCACGCAAGGTGCGAGTGGTTTGGAACTCGCGCATGCAAACCACCGCCGGTCGTGCTTGGTGGCCGGATCGCACGATCGAACTCAATCCGAAATTGCGCAACTGTGAGGCCGAAGAACTTTGGCGCACCCTCAAGCATGAGCTGGCTCATCTGATCGCGTATGAGCGTTGCGGGCGTCGCCACATCGATCCGCACGGCAACGAGTGGCAAGCCGCGTGCGCCGATCTCGGCATCCCCGGCGAGAAGCCATTTCACACCCTGCCCTTCAAGCGCCGCCGCATGAAGCGCAACCACGCCTACATTTGCCCCAACTGCCTTTGCGTCATCCATCGCGTGCGGCCGATCCAGCGCACCGTCGCCTGCTACGATTGCTGCCGCAAATTCAATCACGGCAGCTACCACGAACGATTCAAGCTCATGAAACACAAGCCTTTGGCTTGAGCCTAGGCGACATCGGAGCATGAAATCGGCGGGTAATTCCTGGTTCATTCGCCACAAAATGCCGACAAATCGCCGTTTTTTATCAAATTTTGCGAAATTTGAGTGAAATTTTTAACTTTGGACTTGCGTCGGCTACTGCGCCCCCCCTTTAATCCGCCCCCGCATTATGGCTAAGAAAAGTTGGATCGCGCGCAACGAGCGCAAAAAGCAAACCGTCGAGAAATACGCAGAGCTCCGTCTCAAGCTCAAAGCAGAGAAGGACTATGTTGGTCTTTCCATGCTGCCGCGCGATGCGAGTCCGACCCGCGTCATCAACCGCTGCCAAGTGACCGGTCGTCGGCGCGCATTCCTGCGCCGCTTCCGTCTCTCACGGATCACTTTCCGTGAACTTGCCTCGGCGGGAATGCTCCCAGGCGTGACCAAGTCCAGCTGGTAAGCTGGCACGGAATACGCTCTCTGTGGTGTGGAACGGAAACTACCCGGTCCGCGCCCTTCTAAATGCCGATCTACGAATACCGCTCCGAAGCACCCGAGGATCCTGAAAACTCCTGCCGCGTGTGTGCGCGTGGCTTTGAGCTACGCCGCCCTGTAGATCGCGCCCCCTTGGTCGCCTGCCCTTTGTGCAAGCATCCAGTGCGCAAGATCATTTCGCGCATCAACACGCCAGCCATCACCAAACCGCTGTCGGTGAGCGATGCCAAAAAAGCGGGCTTCACCATTCTTGAGCGGCGAGATCAAGGTGTGTACGAAAAACTCTAAACCCATTCTCCAATGACGGCACTCCCCCTCACTGTAGATTTTCTGGCATCGGTATCAACAATGCCGCCCACGGAATTTCCAAGCCTTGGCAAATCGCTGCTCTACCTATTTGGCATTCTCTTCTTCCTGTTGCTCAACGCATTTTTCGTCGCGTCGGAATTTGCCATCGTCAAGGTCCGCCCGAGCCAGCTTGAGGCCGAAGGAAAAAGCCGCCCTGCGAAACTCAAGATGGCGTTGCATGTGGTCAACCACCTCGATGGTTACCTTTCCGCCAATCAGCTTGGCATCACGATTTCATCGCTGGCCCTCGGTTTCCTTGGCGAACCATTTGTCGAGGCGCTCGTCGCGCCGCTGCTTTTGATGACCGGCATGTCGCTCTGGTGGGTCAAGTTGATCTCCTTCGGCCTCGCAATCGTATCGTTTACTTTCCTGCATGTGGTCATCGGCGAATTGATGCCAAAATCCTTGGCCATTAGCCGCTCGGTTTCGACAACGCTCGCGTTGGCGACTCCGCTGCATGCATTTTTCCGCTCTGCCCACTGGGCGATTCGCGTGCTCAACGGCACAGCCAACTGGCTGCTCAAAAGACTTTTCAACATCGAACCGGTCAGCGAAGGCGGGCACTCGCATTCGGCGGAGGAGCTCGCATTGCTCGTCACGCAAAGCGGTAAGTCGCAGGAAGTGACCGAGACCGAACGTGAGATCCTGATCAATGCACTCGGGCTCAACGAACTTTGGGTGCGTGATGTGATGACCCCGCGCAACAAGGTGGTTGTGCTCGATGCCGACGAGCCCTTCGAGCGCACGCTTGAGCTCGCTATTCGCAGCAAGCACACACGCTTCCCGCTGGTGAAAGGCCATCTCGATCACGCCATCGGCCTGATCCATATCAAGGACCTCTTCAAGCTCATCAACGATCCGAATCCGGACCTCATGCGGATCAAGCGCGAGCTCAAGATCGTGCCCGATACGATGCCGCTCGACACGCTGTTGAAATTTTTCCTGCGCGAACATGCGCACCTTGCGATGGCGGTCGACGAGTTCGGCACACCGGTGGGCATCGTGTTTCTCGACAACATCATGGAGGAACTGGTGGGCGACATTCAGGATGAATTCGACAACGAGCGTTCGGCATTCACGCGCGTCAATGGCGACGAGTTTGTGATCGAGGGTTCGATGACCCTCAACGACCTCGGCGGCCATGTCCCCGAATTGGTGCTCGAAAGCGGCGAGGTTACGACTGTCGGCGGGTACATCACCCAGCAACTTGGAAGATTTCCCGAAGTGGGGGAAACCGTCGAAATTCTAGGCTACGAAGCGCGCGTCACCAGTACCGACGGTCGCCGCGTTGGGCAGATCCATTTTCGCAAGCTTGCGCCACTCGCCGAGGAGGAAGAAGCGGAGCCCAGCGAAATCTGATTGGGGCATCAAGCGACGGAGGAGCGGCAATGCGGCCCCATGTTTTTAACGCCGCGCAAACCGAAAGCCGGGAAAAGCTCGAACGAGTCGCCTCATTTCCAGCTTCATCAGGATGGCCGTGACCTCATGGGCGGGCAGTCCGCAACGCTGAATGATGGGATCGATCCCGGACTCCGAGCTGTCGAGGGCCGCGAGCACTTTGGCTTCATCTGCGGGTAGATCGGGCATTGCTTCGGACGCTTCGGATGGTTGTGCACTTTGCACAAATGGCAGCTCACCCAGGTCGTCGAGAATGTGGCTGGCATCGGCTACGAGTGTCGCGCCATCGCGAATCAGCTGATGGCATCCGGCGGAAGTCGGTTTGTCGATCGGGCCGGGTACGGCAAAAATTGGCCGGCCGTATTCCGAAGCGAGATTGGCGGTGATCAGCGAACCCGACCACGCCGGGCATTCGACGACCAACAACGCGCGCGACCAGGCCGCAACGATGCGGTTGCGCATCGGAAAAGTTTGTTTGTCGGGCGCCGTGTGCAACGGAAATTCGGAAACCACCGCGCCAAAGCCGCTGGCGGTTTTTTCCGCAAGCGCGAGGTTTTCGGGCGGATAAAGTTTAGCCAGACCGGAGCCGATCACCGCAATCGTACGGCCGTTTGCCGCGATCGCCGCCTCATGTGCTGCCGTGTCGATGCCACGTGCGAGACCGGACAAAATCGTGAAGCCCGATTGTGCGAGCTGAAAGCTGAGCTTGCGCGTTGCCTGCGTGCCGTAATGCGTTGCCCTGCGCGAGCCAACAACGCCGATCGCATGACGATCACGCGGCTCGATCTTGCCCCATACATAAAGCAACAAGGGGGGATCGTAAGCCTCGCGCAATGGTGCAGGATAATCCTCATCTTGCTGTGTCACGATGGAAATCCCGCGCTCTTTCGCCTCGCGGATTTCCGCAACCGGATCGGCATGATCCTGCCACGCCCGAATGATACCCGCCGTTTCGTTGCCAATGCCATCCACACGCCTCAAGAGTTCTTCGGGCGCTTTGAGAATCGCTGCGGGATCTCCAAAAGCCTCAAGCAGTCGCCGCACGCGCACCGGACCAATCCGGGGCAACATGTTGAGAGCGACCAGAGCTTCCAAGGGTGACATCAGAAATGAATCTGAACCGTATCCCGGCTCGAGTCAAAGAGGCAAAATGTCGATTGCACCATTGCGCTCAAGCGACCCACGCATCATGGAACGCGGAAAATTTTCCGGTTGGACGGATCGCGGGCGAGTTGTCCCGGGCCGAAGCCAGTGACATCAATGATGTGATATGGCTCATAGGGGCTGATGACTTGGTTGGGTTTGCTGGTGGGCTTGGCCATCGGGTATTCGCCAATGCCCGTCGCTGGCGCGGGAGCCGGTGAGCTGACGGCTCCATCGACACCGGGGGCTTGTGATGTCTGCGCAACAGTGGGGTCGATCGGCTGGGGCGGATAGGGAGAATTTGGAATGAAATAGGGTGCCGACGGCGGGGGCGGGGGTGAGCAGCCGTTGAGAATGGCGACCAAAGGAAGAACGGCGGTAAAATGAATGGCCTTGTTCATGGTGCGAAGGAATGGATGGGATTTTTTCAGGGCACAAAGCTTAGCCTGCAATCCAATGACGCATGAGTATCGCAACTTTTTGCAGGGGTGAAAGCGCATAACGTTTGTGGAAAACATCAAATCCGTCGCGGCGCATGCGCATCAAAACCTCTCGATATATGGATGCCATGACGCGGGCAGGCAAAAGCGCCTTGCGGTCGCGTGGAGGTAAGAGCGCTGCTGCTTCATTGAAATAGTCTTCAGCTCGCCGAGCCTCGAAGTCCATTAACGCCAACACGGCACCACCGACGCATTTTTTTTGCAGATCGTTTTCCGTGCAAGCAAAGCGTTCGAGGTCCTCAAGCGGCAAATAGATGCGTCCGCCATTCGCGAGATCCTCACCGACATCGCGAAGAATGTTGGTCAGCTGCAATGCCCGACCCAGTGCCACGGCGTACTTTTCTGAATTCGCATCGACACATCCGAAAATCCTGATGGAAACCAGGCCGACTGCTCCGGCGACCTTCCAAATGTACGCATCGAGATCCGCCCATGTGGCAAAACGCCGTGGCTCGAGATCCATCCTGCAGCCGTCGATGATCGCGATAAGCAATTCATTCGGAATTTCGCGCCGTTCGCGCAAATCGATCACTTGAGCCTGCAGCGGCGTCGCTTGCGCAAAGCCACCAAGCAGACCCTCGCGCCATGACAACAATGCCTGCTCACGCTGCGCGATCGGCAGCACGGCATCATCTGCGAGGTCGTCCATGGTGCGGCAAAACGCATAGAATACCACCATGTCGTCGCGACGCTCGCGTGGCAGAATGTGCAACGCGAATGCCAGATTCGACTTCGCGCGCCGGGTGATATCCGATGCGTCCGACACGGTTTTTTAGCGGATAAGTCCCCAGTGACCGGTAGTGATCGGCCAAAGTGAGAACAAGGCAGGACCAACGAGGTTGAATTCCTTCACTGGCCCCCAATAGCGTGAATCGAGCGAATTGCCTGTGTTGTCGCCCAGTGCGGCGTATTCGCGCATGCCGGGACGCGCATGTTCGCCGGCGAGGGCCAACACATCATCTGGACGCGAAAGAAATTGAGAAATCGGTTTGGCGCGTCCCATCGCTTCACGCGGATCGGCAAGCTCGTAGCCCTCGGGGTTGATCGCATAGGCCCCCTCGCCGCGGATCACGCGCTGGATGCCTGGCTCCTTGGTGATTCTTCCATCGATGAGAAGATTGGGCGGCTGGATCTGCAAGGTATCGCCCGGGACGCCGCAAAGGCGCTTGATGTAATGCGAGCCCGCAGCCTGTTCGCCGCTGCGTTCGTGAATGCCGCGAATGCCGAGCGTGTCGAAAACGAAAACCTCGCCGCGTACGGGCTTGCGGAAATGATAGGAAAATTTGTCGACCAATACCAAGTCTCCCGAATCAACCGTGCCTTCGCAGATCACCGTGCCCTTGGGCAAAAGACCGCCATTGCGGCTGGCGGTTTGAATCGCTGCGGCGAGACCAATCTGCGTGCACGGATTGGTCGGTGCAGGCAGGCGAAGGGGCGGCGAATCGGTAAAGTGCAGCTCCGAGCGGCTGAAGAAATGCATGAACTGCACATCGCGGATGTCGACGCGCCCTTGTGGAGTCACGGCGAGAAAGCGATCTTCATCATTCACCACGCGCACATACGACCTGCCGCGCAGAACTTTTTCCACAATCCGCTGCGGCAGGGAAGGCCACTCGGCATATGGCAGCGGCTTGCCGATGATGCCGTTAAGCGTCGGCTGCATCGATCCGGTTGGAATGCGGAACGGCTGCAAATAATAGGCGCGCAGGCCTAGCGCGATGACGATCGCCACAAACATCACTTCAACATTTTCCTCAAGCCAGTTGAGCGGCTTCTCGTAGGGCAGCGAGTTTTGACATGCCGCATTAAGCATCTTTGATGCCTCAGTGACCTTGGCCTTGTCGCCCGACTTTATGGCGGAGAGCAAATCCGTTCTGCGCGATTCGATTTCGGCGATCAGGTTGTCCTTCAGCAGGTCGCGCTTGTAATTCACAAACTTGCGCGCGCTTTTTGCCAACTGCAGGGCATCGCTCTTCCATGTCGGAGTGAACATGGCCGATTCTCATCATTCGGCAACCACCCCTGCAAGCATGGAGAGCGTCTTCATTTCCAGCGCCCCATGATTTCGCCAAGATACGATCTCGCATCACGAGCGCGCTGCATGATGCAGGTCGGGCACTCACCGCTGTCGGCAAGCTCGAGAATCATGGCGCCTTGGAAGTCCCACTGGCGCAGCTGCCGAATGAGCGAGATCCAATCGATGGCCCCTTCGCCAGGCGAGAGATGGGTGTCACTATCACCAAGGTTGTCATTCACATGCAGCATGCGCAAATGGCCGGAGAGTTTGTGAACAACCGTGCGCAGGTCACGAGAGAGAAACGCATGACCGGTATCAAGGCAGGTGCCGACATTGGTTTCCCGAATCGCCCCAAGCAGGAAAAGCATGTCGCTCACATGGCCAAACATCAGGTGTGGCAGCATGTTTTCCAGCAACAGGGTGAGGCCGGCGTCGCGACAATGCGCGGCGACGAGATTGAGCGATTCGGCGGCGTGCCGCATCCGGTGATACCATTCCTCCGGAGGCGGCTTGCCCTCGCGCTCGGGCCCCGGGTGGAGCACGACATAGCGCGAGTGAAGCATCGCGGCAGCATCGCAGGCAGCAAGCATCTCGCGAACGGCTTCCGCGCGCTGGATGGGGTCGGGCGAAGAGATGTCGATGCGTTCGGCAAAGGGCGCATGAAACGAATTTGCCTCAATGCCTAGCGACTTCATGAGCTCGGCCGCCTCGCGCACATGCTTGGGATCATGATAATCGAGATGGCTTGGAAATGAGCAAACCTCGATGAGGTTGAAGCCGCCGTCGCGCACCATCGGCAGAGCTTCGAGGATGTCGGTTTTGTAAAAGCATCCGGTGGAGATGCCGCAGGGCCATTCATTCATATCGTTTCGGGATGGAGGTGAAAGGTCTTGCGGAGCTCCGCGCGCAGGGGGTCGAGCGAACACCCGCGCGGATGCCAGCAAAATTGTTTTTCCTGCTGTGAAACGCAGTTGAAGTCGATGGCGCTGTCGAGGCCTTCGGCCAATTCACCGGCAAACAGGCGCACATAAAATTCCGCGCGCTGCGATGGATCGTACTCGACCCATTTGTCGTGCCAGCCGAATGCCGTATTTTCAAACTTCGATCGGATCAGGCCCGCGATGTGACGCGGATGCCAACCGCTTGCGAGCAGGCTGCGCGTGACGAGTTGCATGCCGCTGGGCTTGAGCAGTAGATCGTTGGGAAAGCTAAGCACATGCGCGGCGCAGGGCGGAAGTTTTTCGAGTGGCGTGCGATCATAGCCTCCCGGCCACAGCGATGGCGGATCCTGCTGTACCGCGTAAAACTCGCGATGAAAGCCGGCAAGCGATGAGCCGAGGTAATCATCAAGCAAAGATGCGGTCCCTTGTTCTTCCGATGGAATGTGAACACCGGCGTGGCGCGCGAGTGCGATGATCTCGTCGGGATGATGGCGCAACTCAAGCAAGCGCGTCAGATCCATTTCGTGCAAGGGCAGCGTGAAAAATTCGGTGATGCGATCTTCAATGCCGAGGCGCTCAAAGAGCCCGGAGATCCACGGCTTGCGATAGACCGTGTACGGCATGCGGATCATGCGGCTTTGAAGCGGATCGCCGTATTCGGAGATGTCGATGGACAGCATTTCGCGCATCCCCGAGTTACCGGGGCCGACATGCTGGGCGGTGATCTCGACCGGTAGTTCGCAACGGCTGGCGGCTTCGCGTTTTACGCGATGCGCAAAGTGCTCCATGAGCAATGATATGTGCGCAAAGAGCGGATCGTTTGCGCGTGCAGCTCCATCGGGTGGAGAGCAAATGCCTAGTTTTGCGATGCGTTTGGCGATGGCCGATTGCTTATGGATTTTCCAAACGAAGTGATGCCCCTGGCCGGTAACCAGATGGAGATAGCGGATGCCGTAATTCAGCAACCATGTTTCAATGACCTCGACCAATGGCTCCTGCATTAGGAACGCGCCATGAGCATCGGTGTAGGCGGCCACAGGGTCATCGAAGTTGACGTATTCGATGTCGAGATGAATGAGCATCGATTCGCGGTCCTCGAGTGAGCGTGCAAGTTCGCATCCACCATCGAGAAGTTTGTCGAGATCGGTGGGCGGGTGGCGATCGAAGATTGAGGGATTTTCCGAATCCAGCCGGCCAAGAAACAAACAGGTGGCATCTTCAACACGATGGCCGCCGAGGTATTCGACGATGCGCTTGCGCACGGTCGGATCACGCCAGATCCGATGAGATACTGGTCGGCTTGAGCAGCGAAACAAATGCGAATGAGAAACCATGCGAACCGCTTAGAGTAACGCGCGGCGAATTTGCTGTCGAATTTTCATGCGCGTAGCGGGCATCCGCGCACCTTGATGCTGAATGATCAAGACTCGCGAATGAGGCCCACGCGTTGCATGAAGGCGCCTTTGCAAGATTGCCGAAAATCGCTTGTTTCAAGCTACTTTCGTGACATCCACGCCTTTGCCTCGCTTCTTGCAAGCAGCTTTGACAAGCGCCCACGGTTGTAGCGTTGCACGAGAATGCATGGCAAGTTCGCCGCGATCGCGTAAGTCACGATCACCAGATCAGCCCACCACGGATTCCATGGCAAAAAGAAAACCACGCAGGCAATCGCGCACCAGTGACACAGTTCGCCGCGGCGAGTTTCGCGGATGAATCGGCGCAGGTATTCGGGATCGCTTCCGGTCAGTTTTGCTTTGGCAAATCCGCCTGCAAACCAACTCGCAGCATCGGGCAAACGATCCTTCCAATGTTTGATGTGCAAAACGCGATCAAAAAAGCGGTTTTCGCACGGGCAGGGCTTGGCCATGGCGACGCGCTCGAACCAATGATCCGGCATGCGCGTGAATGTCCATGCCAGCCCAAGCTGGATCGCTGGCCACGCGAGCGTGTTGATCAATGCGATGACAAGTAGTGACGGCTCAATCGGCATGGATGTCGCGGCCTTTCCAAGAGACTTTTTTGCCCGACATCAACGCCGAGCGGGTGAAGAGCGCAAAAAAGAATGCGAGCGGCAGTGGATAAAAGGCCAGGTTCGTCAGGCGAAACGAACCAAGCATCCGGCCGATCCAGATGACTTGCAAAGCCGCCAGCCCACAGGCAGGACCCCACAGCAACCATTCGCCGCTGAGGCATCCGGCCAGCGGCGGGATCATCAGCGCACTCATCCATGCGACGACCAACAGCAATGAATTACGCGGTGTGTGATTGGCGCCAGAGGCAAAACCTTTGGTCCAACCTTCAACAAGTGAGGTCATGCCATCGGCATACATGCGAAATGAAATCATTCCCCTGCCAATCATGCTTTGCACGCTGATGGCGTTTTCGCGACAAGCTGCAGCGAGACGGAAATTTTCCAGCACCCTGCCGCGCACCGATGCATGACCACCGATGCTCTCGTATGCATCGCGACCGATCATCAGAAACTGACCGAAAAGCCCCTGCGGCAAAGTGCCGATGCTCATGGCGAGATTGAAAAACAGCGAAAGGTCTTCGTGGTATTTTTCGACTGCATGGTAGGGCCCGATCGAGAAAGCCCCGCCTGCATAGTGCGTCAACGCGCGATCGAGGCCGCCGGCTTCGAACCAGGTGTCGGCATCAATGAAAATCAGTAGATCGCCGCTTGCTGCGAGCGCGCCCTGATGGCAGGCCCATGTCTTGCCGCGCCAACCTTCAGGCAAGGGCGCAGAGGTGATCACTCGCGCTCCGTGCGATCTTGCAATTTCCGCCGTGCGGTCACTAGAGCCATCATCGATCACAATCAGCTCGTGCAAACGCGTCTGTTGTTTACCGAGCGACTCAAGCAGCTTTGGCAAGTTGTGTTCCTCGTTGCGTGCCGGAATGATGAGCGAGACATTGGCTTTGGAAAAATTTCCCATGCTGCTGCTCACCGTGAGTCTCACCGCCCTGAGCCGGGAGGCAATCAGCCACCCCGAAACACAGAGCAACGCGACGGCGGCAATGAAAAAGATCAGCACTTGTGCGCGGTGTTGGGGATATAGGGAGGATCATCGATCCCACTCCACCACCTTCTTGGCGACATTTTGGCCGCAGAGGACGACCATCGGCATGCCGCCGCCAGGGTTCACTGAGCCGCCGACAAAGAAGAGGTTGGGATATTTCACACTTTGCTTAGGGGCCTTAAAGGCGAGGTTTTTGAAGCGATCGGAGACCACGCCGTAAATCGAGCCCTTGTTCGAGTTGTATTGCTCGCGAATGTCGTGGGGCGTCCAGCAATGTTCAAAAACCACATGCTTGCGTAGGTCGGTGAGGCCCATGCGTTCGAGCTTTTCGAGTACGCGGTCCTTGAATGCCATGTAGTCCTCGCGAGTGAGTGGCCGTTCATCGTCAATGTGCGGGATGTGCGGTAGGATCTTAAGGCAGTCGCAGCCATCGGGCGCGACCGTTGGATCCGTGCGCGACGCTGCTACTAGATATATCGTAGGATCGGGCGGCAGCTGATGCTTGCGGAAGACCGTCTTGAAATGGGTCTTCTGGTTTGCCGAGAAAAAGAAATTGTGGTGGGCGAGCTGCGGGTATTTCCGATCGAGGCCAAGTTCCAGCACTAGCCCAGAGCAGGACGGTTCGTACCTGTCGAGCGTGCGCATGAAGGCTTCGTCTTCGAGCAGGAGTTTCTCGTAAGCGGGGATCACCTCCATGTTGGAAACCACGATGTCGGCGGCATGAAATTCGCCATTCGCGACAATGCCGGTGACGCGGCCGTGTTCTTTTCGCACTTCGCTCACCTCGCTGTTGAGATGCACCGTGATGCCAAGCTCGTTCATCAGCCGCTGCAGGCCGAGTGCGATGCCGTACAGCCCGCCGTCAACATACCAGAGATCATAGCGGTACTGGATGGTCGCCATGCAGTTCATGAACGCCGGCGAGTGCAGAGCGGATGATCCGACGTACTTGATGAAATAGTCGAAAATGTCGCGCATGTGGCGGGTTTTGAGATGTTTGGCAACACCGCCGTGCATCGAGCGAAACAGATCGAATTTGAGAAATTTCCCGAGCCCGTAAAATTCACGGAATTCCGCCGAGGTGTCGAGGCCCTGCTCAAAATAACCTTCGTTGACGAGGTCGTAGAGGTCGGCGGAGTACTTGAGAAATTTTTCCACGTTCACCGGATCCTCGCCCACCTTGCGAGCCTCTGCAGCCATCACGGCAGGATCCGGATCAAGGTCGACCACCTTGCCATCCTCGAAAAAATTCCGCCAGTGCGGGCGCAGCGTGCGGATCGGAATGTAATCGGCCATTTTCTTGCCTGAGCGTTCGAAGAGTCGCTCGAATATGTGTGGGAGCGTGAGGATCGAGGGCCCAAGGTCGAATGTGTAACCATCGGCTTTGAGCACATTGAGTTTGCCGCCGATCTGCGGGTTTTTCTCGTGGATCGTGACCTTGTATCCTTCTTGTGCGAGGGAGATGGCTGCGGAAATTCCACCCAGGCCGGAGCCGATCACGATGACATTTTTTTTGCTCATGGTTTGGCTTGCTCCTTGGTGGTGATCGCAGCGAGTTCTTGGCGTGCGATGTGGTCGGCTGGGTGTTCCGCCAGCGCTCGGTTGAAGTAATCGATGGCTTCCGCATTGCGACCAAGCATCTTGTAGGCAACGCCGATGAAGGTGTGGCAACTGCCTGCACCCCAACGCGGACTGAGCGGATCTCCCAAGTGCGCAGCTTCCTCGGCAAAAAGTTTTTCTGCGGTCAGCAAGGTTTCGAGAGCCTTGCGTTTATCCTCATCGTCTTTTGCGGTGTGGACGAGCCCAACGCCGAGAAGATACTTTACGCGCGGGTTTTTGGCACCAAGGCGGACCGCCTCTTTCTGGTGTTGCTGCAGCATAGGGCCGTAGCGCACGGCGCTGAGTATGTTGTTGTGAATTTTCATTCCGAAAAGCGTCGCAAGCAGCGCGTGGCTTTCGGCGTGGTTGACGTCGAGCTCAAGGGCGTCCTCGAATGCCGCAGTGGCAGCATCCATCGCTGTCTTCGCTTTTGGATTTTCTTTGCCGCCCGGCTGACTCTCAATCTGCAGCATGCGGTGAAACTGGCAAATCCCTAGCCAGTATTTATAAACGGCCGATGCCGACTCCTGCTGCGCGGCCTTTTTGAACAAATCGGCGGCGGCGGCGAAGCCTTCGGCGCTCCATGCCTTGTAGGCAGCATTAAATTCCGCAACGCCGCTGTTGGCCAATTCTGCGGGCATTTCCACAGGTGATTCCTCCTGCGACTCCACGGCTGTGGCAATCGTGAGTGCAGCAAGCAGGCTGACAAGGAGACGGCAAAACATAGCTTGACGGAACATGACGCGAACGCCTCGATGCGGCAAACAGAATATGGAATTCTCCGCACTCATTGCGCGTCAAAGGGCGTTTTTCCTGTCGGGCCAAACACTCGATGTGAACGGCCGCCGCCAGAGTTTGCGCGCGTTGCTTGAGGCGCTCGAATCAAACGAGCAAATTTTGCTCGAATCGCTTCATGCCGATTTGCACAAAAGTGCGCACGATGCCTTCGCGTCTGAGATCGGCATGGTGGCCGGCGAGATCCGCCATGCGCTCAAGCACCTTTCCTCGTGGACACGGGCAAAAAAAATCCGCGAATCGTGGATGGCTTGGCCGTCGAGCTCGTGCGTGCGACCTGAGCCGATGGGCGTGGCGCTGATCATTGGCCCGTGGAATTACCCATTGCAGTTGTTGCTTGGGCCATTGGTGGGGGCCATCGCCGCTGGTAACTGCGCGGTGGTGAAACCATCCGAATTCGCGCCCCACACGGGTGCAGCGGTCGCACGCTTGATCGGCGACATTTTCCCGCCGGAATTCATCGCGGTTGTGCAGGGCGACGAAACGACGGCCACCGGATTGCTGCGCGAGAAGTTTGATACGATCTTCTTCACCGGAAGCACACGCGTGGGACGTGAAGTGATGTCCGCGGCGGCGAAGCACCTCACACCGGTCACGCTCGAACTCGGCGGGAAATGCCCGGCCATCGTTTGTGCCGATGCAGATATTGAAATCACTGCACGACGCATCGTGTGGGGAAAGTTTCTCAACGCCGGCCAAACCTGCGTCGCGCCCAACCATGTGTGGGTCGACCGCCGCATCGAACGCGAACTCAACGCGGCCATCATCAAAGCGATCGGCGAATTTTTCGGCGATGACCCGCAACGCAGCGCCGCCTACGGACGCATCATCAACCGCCGACACTTCGATCGCTTGTGCGCATTGATTGATGGCGCGCAAATCGAATACGGCGGTGTGCGCGATGCTGATGATCTGTACCTCGCACCGACGATCGTTTCGCGACTCGCCGAAGATGCACCGCTGCTCGCCGAGGAAATTTTTGGACCGATCCTGCCACTGCGCATGTTCGATGATCTCGATCAAGTCATCACAAACGAACGCACGCAGCAGGTACCCTTGGCGATGTATGCCTTCACACACGACCGCAAAATTCAGGACCAGCTCTTGAATGAAATCCGCTCGGGTGGGGCGTGCATCAACGACACGATCATGCATTTGGTCGGCCGCGAGTTGCCCTTTGGCGGTCTTGGCGAAAGCGGCATGGGCGCGAGTCACGGCAAGGCGAGTTTCGATGCCTTCAGCCACCGGCGCTCAATCATGCGCCGGCCGTTCAAGCCGGATCCGGCGATGCGTTACCCGCCTGCGCGGGTGGGTTTTGCGGCGTTCAAGCGCATCTTGCGATTCTTCGGTGCGGCCTGATGCGCAAAAAATGTCTCGTAAAAAACATGCGCGTTGAGCCGCACGCCATCGCGACTTGGGTGTAGCCCATCGGGCATGAATAGCCGCGCGCCTCGGCCCTTTGCCATTTCGCTTTCCCATGCGTCACCCACAGGCACGACAGGTAGCGCTTCGATACGAGCGGAGGCCTGACAACCTTGACGCAGTCGTTGATTCATCGCGAAAAAATCATCGTTAAATCTTCGCTCGTCACCATCGCGGTAGCCCCAAGTTTGATAAAGCACCGGCATCGCGCCGGATACACGGGCTTCGCGCGCGAGCTGCATCACCGAGGGAACCATGTGCGTGTGCCTCTTGATCCGCTGCGATGGAATGCGGCTTTGCTCCTGCAGCACGACGATGTCCCAAGGTCTGCCGCGCAAGATTTGCAGCGTCTCTGCATCTCTTGCGTGCCGTGCGAGGTTCCAGCCGCTGTGGGCTTGCAGAGCAGCATGAATGTTCACGCCTTTTTCACGCGCGAGTTTTTCAAGTTCCTTCGGCAATCCAAAACTCAGGCTGTTGCCTATGAACAAAACCGAAACGGATTTTTTATCCCGCAAATGATCTCGTATCACATCCACGGGTCGCGGTGGCGGCGCGTGCTTCGTTGCGCATGCCGCGAAGAAGTGGCATGCGATGATGCTGAAGGTAGCGTTGAATAAAAATCGCTTCATGCACGGGGGTGGGCTTCGTCGTAAGCCTGCTTGAGGCGCTCCTTGGTGACGTGCGTGTAAATCTGCGTCGTCGAGAGCGAGGCGTGGCCGAGCATTGCCTGCACGCTGCGTAGGTCGGCACCAGCATCGAGCAAGTGCGTGGCAAAGCTATGCCGAAGTTTGTGCGGGCTCACCGTAAAGGGGATGCCGCTGTGCTTAAGGCATTTGCGCAGCATGAGGTCGACCGCTTGCTGCGTGATGCGCGTGCGACGCTTGCTGAGAAAGAGCGGGCCCGATGTGACAGCAGCCTCCTGGCGGTATCGCTGGATCGCAGCAAGCGCGGGTCCGCCGACTGGCACGATGCGCTCTTTCGAGCCCTTGCCAAAAACCTTCACCGTCTCGCCGATGAAATCGAGATCCTTCACGTCGAGTGCGATCAGTTCGGAAATCCGCAATCCGCACGAGTAGAACAGCTCAAGGATCGCGACATCGCGCAGCGGCAGCCATGGCAGGCTTTTCGCAGCGGTGCCGATCCGCAGCGGCACGGCAAGAAGGTCGTCCATTTGCGAAATGCTCAGCACGACCGGCAGGCCACGCTCGGGTTTTGGCAGTTGCACCTCCGCCACCGGGCTTCGCCCGAGTCCTCGCCGAAGCACCAAAAATTTGTAAAATGATCGCAGTGCCGCGAAGCGCAGGCGGATGGTAGATTTTTTCAAACCATCCTTGAGCAGAAAAAATAGATAATCGCGAAAGTCATCCGCCGCGGCTTTGCGCCAACCTTCGTCACGATCGCCACTCCACGAACGATAGCTTTCCAAGGCCGCGCGGTAGTTCACCAATGTCCGCTCCGAAGCACTTCTTTCGGTGGCCATGAATTCGAAAAAGGCCGACTCGTCCGGGTCGCTCATTGGCGTTCATCTTGTGAGATCATCCCCGTGGTGGCGATGGCAAATTCTATCCAGCCGCCTCTCAGGCCGCATGAACAAGCAGCACGATTTCACCCTTGGGCGGATGGGCTTGGAAGTGCGCAAGAATTTCCGCAGCCGTACCGCGATGGTAGGTTTCGAATTTCTTGCTCAACTCACGAGCCACGCAGACGCGTGCGGCAGGGTCGATCTCGGCAAGCATTTCGAGCGTCGAGACAAGGCGGTGCGGCGATTCAAAAAAGATGCCTGTTTCGTCCGATGACAATACCGCCTCGAGCGCGGATTTGCGCTTGCCGGATTTGACCGGCAGGAATCCGCCGAAACGGAACGCATGGCAGGGGAAGCCGGATCCGATGAGCGCGGTGATCACGGCCGAGGGGCCGGGCAGAACTTCCAAGGGTGTTCCAGATTCGATGCAGGCCTGCACGACGCGGTAGCCGGGATCGGAAACTCCGGGCATGCCGGCATCGGTGACCAGCGCGATCGTCTCTCCATTGCGTGCGGCCTCGGCGAGCTCGGGTGCGCGGCGTGCCTCATTGTGCTCGTGCAAGGACACGAGTGTTTTGCCGGAGATGCCAAGATGTGCGAGCAGAGGTGCGGTGCGACGCGTGTCCTCACAGGCGATGCGGTCGGCACTTTTCAAAACCTCCACCGCGCGCAACGTGATGTCGCCAAGATTGCCGATCGGCGTTGGAACAAGAATGATGCGGCCAGTGGTTTCCATGAGTCGGTGGTCGATCGGAATCTGCGGACTGCGGGCGTGAAGTGAAAGGTTAAAGCTGTAAACAAACGCTTTGCGTTTTTTGCCGCACTGCAGGAGGCCTTATCCATGGAAATTAGGGACTAGATTTTAGTCAAAGGGACAGACTTTTATTGTATGGATTTCATCAACAGCGGAAGCCCCATCGACTGGAACGCGATCAACAAAATCAGCCTTTCCGGTGGCGGAACCCTTGAGGTTGACATCTCCATGGTCGGCGGGCTTACCGCAGTTCCCGAGCCCACCACGGCTCTTCTCAGTGCCCTTGGAGCGCTCGGCCTGCTTCGCCGCAGGCGCTAAATCAGCGCTCTTTCGCTTTCGGTGCTTAGGGATTTTCCGGTGCCAAGTAAACGATCGGCTGGGCGGGTTTGAATGCAGCGCTGATCTCGCCTTGCAGCTTGAAGCCCTCTTCGCCCTCGAGTGCCAGACTGCGAACGCCGGAGCCCGGTGAGAAATTGATTTTGTTGAGGTCGACCATCACGACATAGGGGCTGAGCGCGGATTCGAAATAGTAGTTCATGCGCGTGTGGTCGAGGACCGAGCGCCAGTAGGTGGGGGCGATGTTCGGATGGTCGGGATCGGCCGCGCCCCAAGGCACGGAAACATTGCGCATGATGCTGAAAACGCCAGCCACTTGACGGCGCGGGTCGGTGACCTCGTCGCCCATGAATTTCAAATAATACGAGGCGCGCACAAAACGGTCTTCGCTCTGGTGCGATCCGGGAAGGACTCTCGTGTTGTCCATGCGCGACCAGTAATCGTTGAGCGTGAGTTGGCGCTCATACGTGGGGCTGTTGGTCATGACCTGGTATTGCTTGCCGTGGTGGATGACCACTTTGCCTTCGAGGTATTCGAGTATGGCAGAGTCGCCGGTCGGATCGGTGAGAGAAAGATGCACTGAAGGATGGGCCGCGCCGCCCGGGCCGAAATTGCAGGGGACGAAGTACACAGGCTCCCCCTTCATGGCGGCGACTGCTTCGGCCACGGTGCCGTGGTTTGAGAGGATGTATTGCAACCATGAGGCCCAGGAAACTTTCGGTTTATCGGCGGGAGGATTGCTGCCGAAATTGGTCTCGGCCAAATACAGCATGTTGGCGCCGAGGCCTTTTTCGTTCATGCCATCGAATGCACCATTGATCGGGCCACCCGGATTCATCGCGCCGGCCAGCACGACCGTGCCGAACTTGCTTGTCCATGTGTGCCCGCCCGGGAGGCCCGTGTTAAGCTCGCCACGCGGGATGACATAAAAGTGCGTGTTGAAGTCATAGGGCCAGTCCATCGAACGGCCGGTGATCGCCGTGCCATCCTTGCCAAGCCAAGTCGCACGCGAGCAAGCGCCCGCATGATAAATCGGAAACAAAGCAGCAATCGAAGCCGCCAACGAACAAAGCGCGATTGTGGATTTCATGATGTGAAATTTCTAATCAAACACCGAAAACGGCATCTAGAAAAAAACACCCGCAGCAAAATGCTCTAGAAAGCGCGGGGATTCCCCAACGCCGTGCGCTCGGCATCGCTGAGCGGTTGTGGGCGGCCCTCGTGATCGACGCGCACGGTTGTCATGCTGCCATGCGCGGCACATTCGCCGGCATCGTTTTGCAGCTCAAATTTCCATGTCACCGAGCTGTTGCCGATTTGAGCAAGAGCAAGCTGCACTTCAACGCGATCGCCGAATTGCAGAGGCTTGGCAAAATCGCAATGCACATTCACCCGCGGCCAGCCGCCGAGCGCGCGATCGAAGACCAGCACACTACAAGATTTGAGAAAGGCGTGCTCGGCCTCTTCGACATAGCGAAGAATGTTTGGGAAATGCACCCACCCGCCGGCATCGGTGTCGGCAAACGCGACCTCGCGATGATGGCGATAAAGGGGGGCGTCCATGATCATTCAAAGCGGCTTACCAGCACCGAGGCATTGTGACCTCCAAAGCCGAAGCTGTTGCTCAACGCGACTTTGACATCCGCTTCGCGCGCGACATTCGGCACGCAATCGAGGTCGCACTCGGGGTCTTGATCCTCGAGGTTGATCGTCGGAGGGACGATGCTGTCCTTGATGGCCATGACGCTGGCGATCAACTCGATGCCGCCCGCAGCTCCAAGCATGTGACCGGTCATCGACTTCGTCGAGCTGACCATGAGGCCCTTCTTCGCGTGATCGCCGAAGGCGAGCTTGATCGCTTTGGTTTCGGCGATGTCGCCGAGGCCAGTCGACGTCGCGTGGGCATTGAGGTAATTGACCTCGTTGGCATTTTTCTTGCCGTGATTGAGAGCCATCTGGATCGCGTAGGCCGGACCGCTGCCATCGGGTGATGGCGCGCTGAGGTGGTAAGCATCGGCGCTCACGCCATAGCCGATAAGCTCGGCGTAAATTTTTGCGCCGCGTTTTTTCGCGTGCTCAAGTTCTTCGATCATCACGACTCCCGCGCCTTCACCCATCACGAAGCCATCGCGGTTTTTGTCGAAGGGGCGCGATGCGCGTTCGGGCTCATCATTGCGCGTGCTGAGGGCCTTCATGTTGCCAAAGCCGCAGAGGCCCATCGGCAGGATCGTCGCCTCGGCGCCGCCGCAGAGAAATCCGTCAGCATCGCCAAACTTGATGATGCGCCATGCCTCGCCGATGTTGTGGTTCGAAGTCGCGCAGGCAGTAACGATCACCATGTTCGGACCCTTAAGGCCGTACTCCATCGAGATGATGCCGCTGGCGATGTTGGAAATCATCATCGGAATCGTGAAAGGCGAAACCCGTTTCGGCCCGCGTGTCATGTAAGTCGTATGCTCGTTTTCGAGCGTAGCCAGACCACCGATGCCGCTGCCGACCATCACGCCAAAACGGCGGGGGTCGATCGTGGAAACATCAAGGCCGGAATCGGTCATCGCCATCTTCGAGGCCGCAACGGCAAATTGCACATAGCGATCTGCGCGACGCGAGTCCTTAGGCACATTGAAATAACCGTCGGGCTCGAAATTTTTCACCTCGCCTGCAATCTTGCAATCGAACGGCTCGGGATCGAGCTGAGTGATTCTTGAAATGCCACTGCGCCCTGCCTTCATGCCTTCCCAAGTGGAAGTAAGGTCATTGCCAAGTGGGGAGAGGCAGCCAATGCCGGTGATGACGACGCGTCTTTCGTTCATAGTTCCGGCGGCGAATCTGCCCGCTTCGACGGGTCCGCGCAAGCAATCATCACGCTGGCCGTCACTTCCTTTCGTTGGCGGCCCCGCAGCGGGGGCACTCGACCACACCCGAATGCGTGGTTTCGAAAGCATGCAGGCAAAGGCGGCAAATGACCCGTCGCGCGACCGCACGGGTTTCCGCCCGGACCCGGGAAGTGCGCGAAATGATGGTCGCCACGATGATGAGGATCATCGGAACGCACGCTACCAAGACGGCAAACTCAGTGAGGGTCAGGCGCATGAGGGGCTTGGTTGATGATGCCAAGGTCGAGTACGAACCAGCGTTCGGTACTTCCGGGGGCAAGCTGGAACTCCAGTTGCCGCAGCCAGTCGCCGAGCGAAGCGGCGGCAGGGGAGTCATCGCCCGACAGCGCGATGCTGTCGAGCACGCGGCCAGAGGCATTGGTGTGGACCATGAAACGCCACGAATCCGGCGCGGTCTTGGCATCAATGACGCCAGAGAACTCAGGCACTTGCCGTGGCATTTCCGAGGCATTGATGCCGGAAAGCGGGAAAAGCACGGGATGTGGGCGCGATTCCGGGGCCGTCGGAGTTTCAATTTTGCCAGAAGCGCGTCGCGGAAAAACAAGTTCACCCGTCGCAGCGAGACGGGGTTTTTCGATTTGCGAAGATTCGGGCAGGGGACGCAGCGCGGGCACATAGGGCGGGGTCGACCAGCGAAGCGCCCACATCGCCGCTTCCTCGAGTTTCGTCATCACCGCATCACCAGTAAGATCAAAACGCAAAGGGAAAGCTCCTTCTTCACGCGCCCGTCGTTTCAACTCCATGCCAATGGAATCATTGCCTGCGAGCATCAATGATGTTCGATCGCTCTTAAGCGGTGAGGTGGATCCAAAATCGATGCGCAAGTAGTAAAGCATGATGGCAAAGCTCGCGGCCGTGAATAGAAACACGGCCACCGTCAGCACCGACGAGTCGCGCTTTCGCGGCCATTCAAAGATCAAGCCGCGCTCTTCGGGCTGCTTGTCGTTAACGACGGACGGCGAGGTCATTTGGAAATTTCCGTTTTTGGCTTCGCGGTTTTGTCGGTGTCGCTCGAACCGACCAATGCAAGCCGGAAGCCCTTTGCGAGAATCATCTCACTCACTTCGCGTTCCGCGCCAACTTGGATGCCCGCGTCACTTTGCAGCAGCACCACCGTGCGCGCGGAAGCGCCTTGTGTTCGCAAAACTTCCAAACGCGACCCAAGGCCGGCGAGGTCAACCGGCTCGCGACCAAGGTACATGCGCACGCCGCTTTCCGCAGTCACCAGCGTAACCACCAGCGTCTCCTCAAAGCGCTCGAGCTGGAATCGCGAAGGTGGCGGATCGACCGTCACGCCCGATTGGTTCGTGAGTGAAGCGCCAGCAAAATGGAACATCCACAGCAGCGCGAAAAGATTCACCACCGGCAACGCGTGGAGCAGGGCCGGTCGCTCGGGCAGCGACATTTCAAGTTTCAATGGCTTGCTCCTCCTGGCGGTTTTGGCGACTGCCGTCCCGCGCTGACCTCACCGCGGAATGCTGCGAACTCGTCCTCCTCGCGCGCGTCGCAAATCATGTGCACCATTTCAATGCCCGCACGTTCGATGCTGTGTGCGAGGCGTTTTGCGCGACCCAGAAAATACAGGTAAAACACATACATCGGCACGGAGACGACAAGACCCATCACTGAAGTGATCAACGCGATCGTGATGCCAGTATTCAGCTGCGCCGGACCGCTGGCCGCACCTTGCGCGCTGACTTGTTGGAAGGCCTCAAACATGCCGAGGAAGGTCCCGAGAATTCCGATCAGCGGCGAAAGAAGTGCAACGCCGAGAATGACCCTGATGTTTTTTTCGATGCGCGGCACTTCGAGTTGGCCGGCCTCGCGGGTCACATCGCGCAAGTCGGCACGCGAGAGGTAATAGCGAAGCAACGAGGCATGGGCGACGCGGGCGACCGGGCCTGGCGCGCGCGCGGCTTCGTGCAAGGCCTCAGCAAAGGCTCGGCGGCGCACATGTTGCGCAAGACCCACAAGCAGGTCGCTCACATTGATCCGCGCGCGGTAAAAGAAGAAGGCCCGCTCGATGACGCAGACCGATCCGACAAACGCCATCGCCAGCAGCACCCACACGAGTGGGCCACCGCGCTCGATCAATCCCGCAGGTTCCAGCATTGCCACAATCATCGGCACCAAGCCTAAAGCACCGCCCAAGCGGCTGACCAGCACCAAAAGCCGCGTGGCGCGCGCTGCGAAACTCAGCCCTTGAAAGCAAACGCCGGCACGCCCTTGACCCCGAGTCCGCGAATCACAAACAGGCGGCCCGCATGCTCTTCCTTGGCGGTCTTGTGCACGCCCGTGGTGACAAAAAGATCCGTAAGGTCCTCGCCACCAAACGCGCAGGCGGTGGTCTCAAGGCATGGCAACGCGATGCGATGAATTTCCTGGCCCTTTGCAGGATCAAAACACGAAACGCATCCACCATGACAAAACGCGATCCAAAGATTGCCATCCGCATCAATCGTCATCCCATCGGGCGAGGCATCGATGTGCGCGGTAGAAATGACAGCGCGAGGATTTTGCAAATTTCCGTCTTCATAATCGAACGCCAGCACCTCCTTGCGCGGCGTATCGATGTAATAGGCCAATTTCTCATCGAGCGACCACGCGATGCCGTTGGAGTTGGTCACTGGCCCAAAGGCCTCATGGACGCTGAGGTCGGGATCAAGCCGGTAGAGCTTTGCGTCGCCGGTGATTTTCGCGAGGCTGATCGATCCGGCAAAGAACCTGCCATCGGGCGAGCACTTACCGTCGTTGAAGCGGTTATTGGGCTTGTCTGCCTCCGGATCGGCGATCGGTGTGAGCGCGCCTGTTTCCTCATCAAGAAATGAAAACCCATGGTCCCCGGCGATCACCAATCCGCCACCGGCGCGAGGGACCACCGTGCCAACGCGTTCGCCGACCGACCATGATTTTTCGCTGCCATCCTCTGGGTTGTAGCGGTGGACCATGCGGCCCTCGATGTCGACATAGTACAAATGTGTACCGAACCAGATTGGGCCTTCACCCCACTGGCTGCGAATGTGTCCTACAGGCTCAACGCGGATCATGCGCTGAGGATAAGCAGCAGTACCCTCCTCAACAACGGAAAACAAATGGGTCTTGCGCCTGCTTGCAATGCACTCATTTCAGTTCCATCTTGGTCTACATGCCTGTGGATTTTAGTGCGATCGCCAATTGTCTCGGTCATGCAGGCCGGAGCCTAAGCGCGCGGGTGATCGATCTGCTTTATCCGCCCGATTGCGCTCTGTGTCATGTACGGTTGCACGGCCATCATTCGCTGTGCGAGGCCTGCGCCGGTGATCTCCCGCGCATCGTCGAACCATTTTGCCAAACCTGCGGCATGGCCTATCAAGGGATCATTGATCATGCCTTCGAGTGCCCGAACTGCAGCGGGCTTTCCTTCGCGTTCGAATTCGCGCGGCCGGCCATGCTCAAGGACACGCGCACACTCGATCTTATCCATCAACTCAAATACCAACGCTCGCTGCACTTGGCGCACGAGCTGGGCAAGCTTGCGGCGGAGGCATTTCGAAACGACCCGCGACTCGCAATCGCGCTGACAGAAAAGTGGCCCTTGATCCCTGTCCCGCTGCATCGCGGCAGAGTCATTCATCGCCACTTCAATCAAGCCGAAGAAATCGCGCTCGGCATCAGTCGCCAAACCGGCCTCCCTGTCATTTCCGCCCTGCGCCGCATACGCGACACCGGCACACAGACGCGCTTGAGCCGCAAGCAACGCATGAAGAACCTGCAAGGCTCATTCGAAATTTCCAAAGCCGGAGAAAATCTGATCGGCAAAAACCCGCATGGCGTAGTGCTGGTCGATGATGTGCTGACCACCGGCTCGACCGTCAACGAATGCGCCAAAACCTTGCGCCGCGAAGGCCTTCGCAAGGTGGTCGTGGTCACCGTGATGCGCGGGTAGTTTCATCAACCCGCCTGATTGCAGAGTGGCAGACCACAACCGTCACCGCGAGCGCGATCAACGGCAAAAGTCCGCTGCGAAGATCTCCAACGCCAAGCCACAGCTCATTGGGTTTTTTCGCAGCGACGAAATGATGCGTCATGGTGAAATACTTGAGCGCGATGATCCACCCGGCGTGAAGGCCGATCGGCAACCACAAGGCTCCGCTGCGCAGGCGAGCCCATGCAAGCGCAAGGCCAACCGCCAACATCGGGATGAATTCGGTGAGGATAAAAATTCCGCAGGCGAAATGGGCAAGAACCCCACCAAGCAATGAGAAGCCAGCCAGCCAATGCGTGGGATCGGACACGCACCATCCCATGGGCGGCTCGACAAAATGCAGCACCGCAAACAGCAACGAGGCGCCGATGCATGCAGTAAGCGGTCGCGCATAGCGAAGCCAAAGGCCCAACAATAAGCCGCGAAAAAGCCACTCCTCAACCAAGGACACACCAACAGCGGGGACCAAAACCTGCGATAACACGCGTCCAAGGATCACAGGTTTTTTGTTCGGCGCAAAATACCCCATCCACTCGAGCAACGACGCAAATCCCCACAACACGCCAATCGCGATGAGGCATCCGGCCAAGGTCTGGGTCAACGCAGTTTTCCACGGCAATTTTTGCCACAGGCGCTTGGTGCCATCGCCACGAAGGAGACGCAAACGACGCAGCAGAAAAGGCAGCAACACCAAGGCCGCGAGCAACAGCGAACGATTGAAATAACGCCCGAATCCGGCGCGACGGCATGAGCCGCCGACGGATTCGATAAGGCGAGGAAAATCACCTGCCGCAGTAAACTCGGCAAATGCTTTACCCGCCTGATACAGCCACGGCGCGATCACCGCACCCAAAACAAAGGAGCTGATGACCCAAAGGACCGCAGCTCCTATCTCGGATCGCACAAACTGTCTCACGGGAGCGGATTAAATACAATCCACCCCATTTGTCGAGTGCCGCACGGATGAACTTCTAACGAACCTCCTGATTCGATCCGAGCGCGATGTTCACTTGGAACCAGAGCGATTGCTCATCGTCCTCGCCGGCGACCGAATCAAAGTTGTACTGCGTCCGCAGGCCGACGCGGCGCGCATCGTCGAGCCACCAGGTGAGCGATGGCGAAACACGAAACCTCTCAGGTTGACCGAAGTCGTCCACGCCACCAATCCACGCCACGCGCAGACCACTGTCCAAGTGCTGACACCACGTCATGATCGCATGAGTGTGGATGCCATCCTCATCGTAATTTCCAACAAAAGTTTCATCGATCACGCCGTCACCGTTATCATCGTGCTCGCTAAAGGCATCGACATCACGCCACAGCCATTCGGTGCGCCAGCGGAAGGCGCGTCCGCCCTTTTCCAAGCCGTTTTCGCGCCACAAATATTCGACATCGATACCGAACACATTCGTGTCGCGACCAAGTCCATTCGTTCCACCAGCCCATGAAGTGCCTGCCGTGACGCTGTGGAAATCATTGATCCGGTTTCTGGCCATCAAGCGCGCGGTGACGACATCGTCGGCCGCAAACGCACCATCGGCCTCGTGCGGGATTTCTTCATCCCCATGCGCGTGCTCTTCCTCATGATCGTGTGCCGGTGCGTTGCCGTAGCCAAGCGAGGCGACCGACACCCACTCGGGGTCGAGCCCAAGCGGCAGCGTCCATGAGAGCTCCGCGCCTTCGAGCAGAAGCCCGTCTTCGCCAAGCATGCGGGTGTTGGCGAGTTCGGCATCGACAAAGTCCCATGCGTGCAAGTGCTTGTCGTTTAGCGCACCAAAGCGCGTGAAATATCGACCACCCTTGATTTCAAATCCGCCGGGGATATTGGTGATTTTTCCAAACGCTTCCTCCAGCTCTCCGTCCCAATTGCCGATGGCATCCTGAAAGAAAAGATAGTTCGAAAACGCCTCGAAATACTGCGTGCGCAGCGAAATACCCGGCTCCAGCGCTTGCGCGGAAAACCGATCGCGCTTCGGGTCATGGCCACCGGATGCAAGCTCTTCCGTATCGCCGCTGCTGAAGCCGCCCGCACCATGAAAATGCAAGCTGGGGAACAGCAGGTTGCCGATGTTCCAATCGTTGAATTTCTCCCAGTCGTCGGCTGGCGCTGCGTGGGTGGTTGGCGTGCTGGTGAAGGCCAGCGCTGTGAACGCAAGCACCTTTGCTGATTTGCTCATCATCATTTGCTTGATCGGTTGCTTGATCGCATCACCGCGCGCGAATGCCGTGATTTTGCGATGAGTCCGTATTTGGGGCTGAAAAGAAATGCGACGAGAAACAAAAGCCCGAGTACCAACACGATGGCCGGACCTTGCTCGATGTTGATCCACCAACCGATCAGTACGGCCAGCGCGGATGCGATGCCGCCAAGCACCGCTCCACCCCAGAACAATGCGTTAGTGGAATCTGTGAGCAGATAAACCGTCGCAGCCGGCGTAACCAAAAGGCCGATTGCCAGCATGCAGCCGACGGCTTGCA
>JAPOLH010000130.1 GCA_029977225.1 Verrucomicrobiaceae bacterium
AAAAATCAAGCACCAGGTGAATGCGCTGCAAGAATCGAGCGCCAATGTTTGCTTTTGCATGAGTGTCGACGAAGACGGGCTTGCTCTCGACGACTTACCACTGATGAACTCTGGCTCAAATGAGGCGGATATAAGGCATTATCCGCGCGGGGATTGTTCGCTTTTTCTTTATCACCGACATCCGTTTGTCCAGTCGATGCTGGTTCGCAGATCCTGTTTGCATGACAAGGCTCCGTTTGATGAGACGCTGCATGTGGCGGAGGATACCAAGCTGATCTATCAGATTGTTTTGTCGCATGGTTTTGTCGTGATCAATCGACCGCTGGTGTGCGTTCAGCGCCGGCGCTTCGAACCCGGTCTCTCAGACGACATGGACGCCGAAGTGGCATATAAGAGATACGACTGCTATCTGCGCGTGCAGGTGCATGCCTATCGCAAGCTCTTGAAAATCGATGGTGTTTCGGCGCGATTTGTAAAACGCAACATGGCCTACTTTTCATCGAGGCTTGCGGAGATTGCCTGCGCGCTCGGTTGTCGTGACGCAGCAATTTCGCATGCGTACGGTGGGCTTGGAATGTGGGGTGGAATGAAGTGTCTTATGCGTAACGTGTTGGTGATAGCAGCCTATCCGATTTCGCATTACTGGTTTTCAAGAAAATGGTGCATACCAACTGTTCATCATGTGGTTTGATGAAAATTACAGCCGTGAGCAGGTCGATCGCGATCCGACGGTATTGGTGATTGGGTCCGGCGGCAGGCTTGGTTCTCTGCTTGCTGCAAAAATTGCTGATGGACAGAGGGTTGTCGGTTTCGACCGCAGCTCGATCGATCTCGCGAATGCCGCATCGATCGAATGTGCGCTTGGTTCCGTTGATTACGACTTCCTTTTCCTGACAGCGGCGTTGACGGATGTTGATTACTGCGAAACCCATCCGCGCGAAGCCTATCTGATCAACGCCGAGGCCCCCGGCATCATTGCCGAAATTTCCGCAGAAAAATCGGCTCATGTGACCTACATCAGCACCGACATGGTTTTTGATGGTTTGAAGGCTGATCCGTATCTCGAGTCGGATGAACCGATGCCGATCAGCGTTTATGGCCATAGCAAGTATGACGGGGAACTGAGGGTGCTTGGGGCATCAGCTGGAAATCTTGTGGCGCGAGTTTCGTGGTTGTTCGGTCCGTCGAAGCCTGGATTCCCTGAGTGGATTGTCCGACAGGCAATGAAATGCGAGTGCCCGACTTTGCCTGCCGACAAAGTGGCACGACCGACTTACACGCCAGATCTGGTCGAGTGGTTGGTTGCTCTGGTTTTTGGCGGATTGCAGGGTCCGGCCTCGGGTGTGATGCATTTGTGCAACGAAGGCCCATGCAC
>JAPOLH010000131.1 GCA_029977225.1 Verrucomicrobiaceae bacterium
CACCTCGCGGTGCCTTTTTCGATGCTGCACAACTTCAAAGCACGCGCGCCAAAGAAGCCTGCAAATTCTCTGAAGGCAAACGCTTAAAGCCCGAGCGTGCAAAGCGTTGCATGCGGCCCATCATGAAAGCCACCAACAAAGAAGCCGTCACTTGCGCATCCACGGTGGGGGTGTCGCTTTGAATGCCGCCATCGCGCAGTGATTGCTTGAAAGTGCTTTCCAATTTGTCGAACAGCAAGTTCATGCGCTCTTGCAAACGCTCGTTTTCAAACACCAGTGCATCGCCCGTCATGACGCGCGCCATGCCAGGGTTCTTTTCTGCAAATTGCAAAATGAGCGCCACGGTACGCGCCACTTGTGCAGGACCTGCAGGTTCGCGGTCGGCAATTTGGCGCACGAAGGCAAACACCGACTGCTCGACAAAATCAATCAAGCCTTCAAACATCTGCGCTTTGCTGGCGAAGTGACGGTACAAAGCCGCCTCACTCACGCCCAGCTTGGCCGACAAGGCTGCTGTGGTGATGCGCTCTGCGCCGGGCTGCTCCAACATGCCCGCCAAGGTTTGCAAAATTTGCAAACGACGCTCACCAGGCTTGGGGCGCTTGCGTGTGGGCGCCGCGCCAGCTTCTTCGTTCTCGGGCAGGTTGTCGGAAGTTGTCTCTGTGGTCATGGCCTGTTCCTCAGTGGCTGCGAATCATGGTGCCGAACGCTTGGTCGGTCAGAATTTCTAACAACATGGCGTGTGGCACACGGCCATCGATGATGTGCACAGCGTTCACACCACTCTTGGCGGCATCCAAGGCGCCACTGATTTTGGGCAACATGCCACCACTGATGGTGCCATCGGCAAACAGCTCGTCAATGCGACGGGCGCTCAAGTCGGTCAACAGGTTACCTGCTTTGTCCAAGACGCCGGGCGTGTTGGTCAGCAGCACCAACTTTTCAGCGCGCAGCACACTGGCCAATTTGCCTGCCACCACATCGGCATTGATGTTGTAACTCTCGTTGTTTTCGCCAAAGCCTATGGGGCTGATAACGGGAATAAAGGCGTCATCTTGCAAGGCCTTCACCACGCTGGGGTCGATCGACTCGATG
>JAPOLH010000132.1 GCA_029977225.1 Verrucomicrobiaceae bacterium
GAGGATGATCAGCAACTGCTGAAATTCCACGGCACATATCGAACCGGTCGACATGTCCGCAAGCCCCTCGGCAATCGTACCGCGGAGGTAATTGCTGCGCGTCTTGATGTATTCGTTCGCGGAAAGTTTCTTTTCTTCGGACATAAAATTTTGAGTTGTTCAGTGGTTGGTTTGCTTTGGCGCATCAATACACATCGCGTTGATAGCGTTTCGATTTCTTGAGGTCCTCGACATAAGCCTCAGCGGCTTCGCGCGACTTACCGCCGTGTTTTTCGACAATCGAAATAAGCGCCTCGTGGACATCGGCCGCCATTCGCGTGGCATCACCGCAGACATAAAAATAAGCGCCTTTCTCAAGCCATGCGTAGAGCTCGGCACCCTGCTCGAGCATCTTCTGCTGCACATAAATTTTCTCAGGCTGATCCCGCGAAAACGCGACATCGAGACGGCTCAGCGAACCACTCTTGAGATGATCCTGCCACTCGAGCTGATAGAGGAAATCGAAGAGATATTTTTGATCTCCCATGAAAAGCCAGTTCTTGCCGCTGGCACCAGTGGCAGCGCGGTGTTCGACAAAGGCGCGGAATGGAGCGACACCGGTGCCGGGGCCGACCATGATCACCGGCGCAGCATCATCGGCAGGCAAACGGAAATTTTTGTTCGGCTGCACAAAGATCGGCACCTCCGCACCCGGCTTCGCGAGATCCGCCAGATAGGTCGAGCAGACACCCTTGCGCGAACGACCATGCGACTGGTACCGCACCGCGGCGACCGTGAGATGCACCTCGCCAGGATGCGCGAGCGGACTGGAAGCGATCGAATAAAGACGCGGCGGCAACTTACGGAACAAGCCCGCGAGCGCATCGGCCGAAATACCCGATGGCGCAAAGTCGGCAATCGCATCAACGATCTCACGACCATAATTGTACTCCTTGAGCTTTTCTTTCGCATCATCCGCAAGCAGCGCCTTCAAGGCATCAGAACCGGTCGCCTCTGCCAACTTGGTGAGCACGCTGCGCGAAAGTGCGGTGATGTCGAAATCTTCGCGCAAGGCGTCGGCCAGCAACTTGCGGCCAGAGA
This sequence comes from Verrucomicrobiaceae bacterium, assembly GCA_029977225.1. Taxonomy (GTDB): domain Bacteria; phylum Verrucomicrobiota; class Verrucomicrobiia; order Verrucomicrobiales; family Akkermansiaceae; genus Luteolibacter. The sequence goes on from JAPOLH010000132.1 coordinate 1,081, forward strand.
CC
>JAPOLH010000133.1 GCA_029977225.1 Verrucomicrobiaceae bacterium
CTACTTGTACATCTTCTCGAGATAAGGAAACAGATTGATCCTCATTGCTTATTGTACTTCCCACCATTGCACCACTGACAAAAGCAAGAAGTGTCTTGTATTTACTGGAACCAAAGGCAACATTGACAGTTTCTTCATTCTGATTTTCAGATCCTTGATGCTGTCCGTCTTGATTGTGGTCATCACCTGTAGTATCACTCAGAAATATGGATTCATTTTCAAGTTGTCTTGAATCGATGATCTTGCTTTTTGACAGTTCCTCTCCTTTTTTGAGATCATTCAGGTTTCTTGCATCATTTGCTTCCTCTTCATCTTGATATAATTCATTTTCATCGTATGCTTCTACGGACTCGGCATCTTCAAAATCTGAATATTGGTCATCGGAGTCATACTGCCTATCTTGATATTGGTTTTCATCACTTCGCGTGGAAACTGTATTTTTCATCAATGATTCGGTCGGAATTTTGCATTTCCTTGCTTGGATGTTGTCTTGCATATTTTGGAGTATTTTTTTCCCTCCTCTGAAAAAATTATGATGAGGCATTTCAGTTGTCATGAGCCTTGTCATTTTTTCCCACAGGCATCCATCTTCTTCAAGAGAGAAAATACTGTTGTCCCGAAATGGATAGAACAGTATCAATGCCACTTTTGCATAATTCTCTCTATTTTGAAGAGCTTCTTCACTCGGATTTTCCTCGGATAGCTGAAGGTCTTCTAAATCACAAATCATTCCTTTCGGCATGGAGATTTTCGGAACTTTCATTTTTTTTGCTTTCTTGATGCAACAATATCTTTGTCCGGGATGATCGTCTCTGAAACAATATTCTCCTTCTTTCAACATTGGCATGCCGTGTTGGTCTACTTTGCTCATCCTCTGAAATGATAAAGCGATTCTCTCATAGCTTTCAGAAAACTGATAGAAACACACATCATCCAGACAATCGGGTCTGTAGATGTAATCATTCACGGAATAGTCAGGCCACA
>JAPOLH010000134.1 GCA_029977225.1 Verrucomicrobiaceae bacterium
ATATTTATAACTAGTACCCAGAATATTGATACAACAAAAAATGAATAAATATTGCACCAAACATAGAAAACTCTACCAAGCCATATCGCTTGAGATATGTCTGCTTCCTCAAGTGATCTTGAATAAAAGATAAATATAAATAAATTTAAAATTAAAAAAGAATAACAATAAATAATAATTTTTTTGTAATTAGTCCTTGAAGCTATCCATGAATAAATTGGATTAACTAGTAACATTGTTATTGCAGTTATGGACAGCAATATAAGAAGAAAATCTTGTCCATAATTTTCAACAGCCATCTCATTTCTTACTGCTCTTAAAACATACCAAGATGAAAGAACTAGAAAAAATAAAAAGCTAGTAAGAATGGTATTTTTTAATTTCATGAGAATATTATGCCTTATGAGTGGTGGGTCGCACAGGATTCGAACCTGTGACCAATTGGTTAAAAGCCAACTGCTCTACCAGCTGAGCTAGCGACCCATGGTAATGCATAATAAAAAAAGGTGATTATTCCATATTTTTCAATAACTGCAAGGCCAAAGATGATGCAGTGTCATTGGGATACTCTCTAATTACATAATTATATTTATCTTTAGCTTTATCTAGTTCATTCATTTTTAGAAAAATATCTCCTATTTTCTTATGTGCTAGAGGTGTTCTGTAATGAGATGGGTAAATAGAAACAAGCTCTAAAAAATATGAGTTTGAAATATCTAGGTTATTTTCAATAAGAGCAATCTCACCAAGCCAAAAATATGAAAGTGGTGATTTTTCATCATCATTAAAATTTTCAACAAAAT
>JAPOLH010000135.1 GCA_029977225.1 Verrucomicrobiaceae bacterium
TAAAAGTTAGAAAACAAGTTAGAAAACACATAGGTGCAGCAGCAGAAGCCCGGGAGGCCGCCGCCGCTCAGAAAGCAGCAGACGCAGCGGCCGCAGAGAGACAATTGGCAAAGACGGCCGCAGCGGAGCGGGCAGCGGCCGCACAGGTAAGGACACGATTGAATAAAATTGAATAAAATTGAATAATGAAAACAAATTTGAAATTTCAAAAATTTCGGCAATTTTCGAATTTGTTTTCGCAAATTTGATTGAAAAAGCGACACACGTCATTCTTTTCTGGAAATTGTCGCGAAATCTGGACACCATTTCATCAAAAATTCGCAGAAAAAATGCAAAATTCGAATTTTTTGCGATTGAATTACTAGTACTTAGTAATGAAATTCATTAATTGATTATTCACTCGCAAAAAAATGGCGATTTTTGACGAAAAAATTGAGATTAGAGAACGGTGCAAAGGAGTGCATTGTGTAGATCTCGGCGAGAGCTTTCCAACGAGTATTTACTTGCAAAAATTTTAAATTTGGCCTCGATACAGCCGAGACCGAGCCTATTTAATTTTGATTAATTTTAGTAGTCTCCAGCGATTTAATTTTGACAGAGCGCTCGCATTCCAGGTGTCCGGTGGCCCAGTGATTCCTCGGCCGGTCCCCTGCATTGGTGGATCCTTCTGCGACTGCGAGGGCTGCGATATATTTTTTCAGCAATTTGTATCTGGTCAGGTCGGACAAAGAGCAAGGGTTTGGATTAGAAAGAGG
>JAPOLH010000136.1 GCA_029977225.1 Verrucomicrobiaceae bacterium
GTGATGAGAGAGGTTTGAAAATCCTCAACTGCTACATAGTCACGCCAGCTTAGAAAAAGAGAGATGCAAAGAAGAATTTTCTTGTTCCTGCGCTGGCGAGAAGCTGAGAATGACGTGAAAAGAGAGAGAGAGAGAGAGAAGGCGTGCGCTTTCGGGAGAGCGCTTTCCGTTCCTGTATATTTTTTGTATTTTGTTCTGTTTATGAAGCAATAGCTACAACAACGACAACAACAACCGATTTTAAAACTTAGGAAGTGCACGTTCACGAGTGCGTGCGCGTTATTTAGAAAGAGATTGTCATTTAAAAACCACACATATATTACGCGCGACAGTTCGTCGCGGGAAACGAGAGAAATACGCACACATTTTTTTGCTTATTTTATCTTTCGCGAGTGGGATTTTCACATCGCCACTCGTTTGAAGCAGCAGCACGCATCGCATCAAAAAAAAAATGAGTAGCGACAGGGTAAGAATATATATAATCCGTCTCTCTCTCTCTCTCTCTCTCTTTCTCTTCCGCGCTCGCGATGCCGTCTTTTTACGCGACGATGTTTATTTTTAATCCTCTTCGGTATCGTCGTTTTTGCTCGCGTCTCTGATGCGTGTATTCGTGCGCGCGCGTGCGCCTGGGAGAAGAAATCTAGAAGAGATAAAAAAAGACCCCCTTCCACGCTCTCGGGCAGTCCGATATCCGCGTCGCTTCCTCTGCTCGTCGTAGTTTGGGACC
>JAPOLH010000137.1 GCA_029977225.1 Verrucomicrobiaceae bacterium
ATGCGAGGCGCGCTGGCAGGGATCAAGCTCCGAATGTGCTCACTGTTTCATGAGTGCCAGCTCGAACATGGCATCCCTTGGCGAGCCTCTTATTTCGTGTGGGCGCTGACGTATTCCAGGGCAGCGTGGGCAAGCAACCCCGAGCGGGTGTCACCTGTTTGCGATGCAAAGGAATCGATCTGGGCAAGAATTCGCTCAGGCAAGGTGATGTTGACGCGCTTGGCCTTTCCCGAAAGTTTGGACAAATCCACATCTACCAGCGCCCAGATGCCTGAGGCAAATTCCCGCTTCGCGCGGTAATGCTCGATAGGCATTCCTTGCGGGATGCTCTCGCCATCGATCAACAAGCCTTCCACATGGCACTCGATGGCTTCGATCGCATTGCCAAGCGCTTCGTCCGCGGTGGCACCAGCAGAAAAGCATCCGGGTAGATCCGGAATGGTGACTCCGTAATCTGAATCGCGATCCTTGTGAATGACGACTGGGTATCTCATGGTTATTGCGGTGGCCAATCCCAACCAGCTTGGCGAAATATGTTCCTCAAAGTCCCCTTCGGGAGATCTTTCTTAGGATGAGGTACAGTGACTCTGCTTCCGCCGGTCGGGCGTTTGTATTGGTGATGAGAGCCGCGAACATTGACCAACATCCAGCCTTCAAGCTTCAGTCTGTCGATGACATCTC
>JAPOLH010000138.1 GCA_029977225.1 Verrucomicrobiaceae bacterium
GCCCTGGTGCGCCAGTCGGTCCGCGTCGGCGGGGTCGAGGGCATCGTCCTGACCAAGCTGGATGTCCTGGACGGGATCGAGACCCTGAAGATCTGCACCGGCTACACCCTCGATGGCCGGCCGGTGGACTACCTGCCCGCCGGCCTGCGGGACCAGGCGCGCCTGGTTCCGGTCTACGAGGAGATCGAAGGCTGGACGGACAGCACCGAGGGCGCCCGGTCCTGGAAGGACCTGCCCGGCGCGGCGGTGAAGTATGTCCGCCGGATCGAGGAACTGGTCGGCGCGCCTGTGGCCCTGTTGTCCACCAGCCCGCAGCGCGACGACACCATCATGATGCGGGATCCGTTCCTCGACTGAGGCGCAGGACGGGCGTCACTCCGCCCCGATCACCCCCCAGATCACCCCCCGATCACCCCATCGATCACGGCCGTGACGCGCTCGACGAAGGCGGCGCGCTCGGCGCCTTCAAGGGCGGCGTCGCGGATCAGCCGCTCGACCAGGAAGCCGATGTAGATGGCGGCCAGCACGCGGGCGCGCTCCTGCCCGGCCTCGTCGCCCAGCCATTCGCGGATCGGGGCGAGGAAGCGCTCCTGCACCGCACGGCCCAGAAGGGGGGCGGTGGTCGGCGATGTCGCCGCCTGCAGCAGGAACTGGAAGGTCCGGGTCCGGG
>JAPOLH010000139.1:0-361 GCA_029977225.1 Verrucomicrobiaceae bacterium
GTTGAACCCAAGACCAAGGCCGACCAGGAAAAGATGGGCATCGCGCTCGCTCGCCTGGCTGCCGAAGACCCCTCCTTCCGCGTCGAGACCGACTTCGAGAGCGGCCAGACCATCATGAAGGGCATGGGCGAACTTCACCTCGATATTCTCGTCGACCGGATGAAGCGCGAGTTCAAGGTCGAAGCCAACATCGGTGCGCCGCAGGTGGCCTACCGTGAGACCATCGGTCACGAGGTCGAGCACAGCTACACCCACAAGAAACAGTCGGGTGGTTCGGGTCAGTTCGCCGAGGTCAAGCTGGTCATCACGCCGACCCAGCCAGGCGAAGGCTACTCGTTCGAGTCCAAGATCGTCGGTGGTG
>JAPOLH010000139.1:380-656 GCA_029977225.1 Verrucomicrobiaceae bacterium
CGTTGAAAAGGGCATCAAGTCGGTTATGGACTCCGGCCCGCTCGCTGGCTTCCCGGTGATCGACTTCAAGGTGGCTCTCATCGACGGCAAGTTCCACGATGTGGACTCGAGTGTTCTCGCCTTTGAAATCGCCTCACGGATGTGTATGCGTGAAGGTCTTCGCAAGGCCGGCGCCAAGCTGCTTGAGCCGATCATGAAAGTCGAAGTGATTACTCCGGAAGAATACACCGGCGGCATCATCGGCGATCTGACATCGCGTCGTGGTCAGGTCACTGG
>JAPOLH010000013.1:0-28987 GCA_029977225.1 Verrucomicrobiaceae bacterium
ATGCCGGCAAGCGCGGCACGGTCGGCGATTTCCTGCAAGGCCGATTGTTTGGCTTCGAGCGCGGCGGTGATGCTTGCGCGTGCGGCGTTGAGCAACTGGCCGACGGCACCTTTTTCCTCCTTGGGCACATCCTTCATTCCGGCGGCGGCCAGCGTGAGCGAGCCTTTTTTGCCAAGCACGGCGACGCGGGCGTCCTCAAGTGCGCGCTCGTCGGTGGCGGCGGAAATTCGTGCGAGTGCGTCGGCCTCGATGGCTGGGATTTGGTCCTTCATGTGCGGGACGGATGGCATAACCTGCTTCGCGCCCCGGGTCAAAGCCAAGCTGTCACCCGCCCGCCGACAGGCCGTCGTATCGGGGTCCGTGCTTGCATGGTTCGGGAGCTGGTTTAGAAACCACGGGACAGATCGTGAAAGGTTATTTCATACGCCGCCTGCTGCTGATCCCGCCCACACTGATCGGCATCACGCTGATCGTGTTTGGGATCACGCGCTTTGTTCCAGGCGGGCCGATGGACCGAATGCTGCAAGAGGCCTCGCGTGGGGCGGACCAGGGGGGCAAGCGCTCGTCATCGACCCAAGCGCAGGGCGGGCTGAGCGAGGAGCAACTCGAGGAGCTGGAGGAACAATTTGGCCTCAACGAAAATCTGTGGGTCGCTTACGGCCAGTGGCTCGGCGTGGTGGCGCGCGAAACGCAAATTTCTAAGAGCGAATTTGCTGCCAAGGGCGATGAAACGATCGGCAATTCGGCGGACCCGGAAAATGTCACCGAAGTCGTGCTGCGCGGTGATGGTCGTGCGGTGCGGGTTGTGAAGGCGGGCAACGCGATCAGCTCGGCGGTTTTTGTCGACTCGGGCAAAGACATCGCGGCCGAGGATTGGAAGGCGAGGCTCGAAACGAAAGAAGATCGCCAGCAACGCTTCAAGCGCCGCAACCCCGGCAGCGCGTCGGTGCCGGACTACGCGCCACGCGCGGTGCTGCATCGGAAACATTTTTCGGGATTGCTCCAAGGCGACCTCGGCCGCTCGACGGTGTATAATGATCCGGTGCACGAGATGATTCTCTCGCGCATGCCGGTGGCCGCGTACTTTGGCCTGCTCACCGCCATCATCACTTATGCCGTGAGCCTGCCGCTCGGCGTGCTCAAGGCGCTCAAGCACCGCACCTTCATCGACTCGGCATCATCGGTGCTCATCTTCATCGGCTATTCGATCCCGGGCTTTGCGCTGGGCGCCATTCTGCTGGTGTACTTCGGCGCTCGAATGAATTGGTTTCCGCTCTTCGGCATCGTGAGTCCCGACTTCGATCAAATGGGGCCCGTTGAAAAAATCAAGGACCTCGCACACCACACCGCCCTTCCCCTGCTCTGCTACCTCACCGGTGCTTTCGCGGTGCTGACGATGATGACCAAGAACAGCCTGATGGACAATCTGGCGGCTGACTATGTCCGCACCGCAGTGGCCAAGGGCGCGAGCTTCCGCCGCGCGGTGTTTGGTCATGCCTTTCGCAATTCGATGATCCCCGTCGCGACTAGCCTTGGCGACTTGGTCACGATTTTTATTGGTGGCTCGATGCTGGTCGAAACGGTTTTCGACATTCAGGGCTTCGGGCTGCTGCAATACCAATCGGTGATCGAACGCGATGTGCCAGTGATCATGGGCACGCTGACGATTGCCGCTTTGCTGATGTTGATTGGAAACCTTCTCTCGGATTTCATCGTGGCGATGGTCGACCCGAGGATTCAATTCAAGTGATGATGCGTAAGATCGGAGTCATCTGCATACTTTTGGGTTCGCTCGCGGTGCTGGGCGAACTTTGCGACATCGCGTTTCCGACCGCGCGTTGGTTTTTTGAATCGAGCCGCGAAGTGCCGTGGCTGCATGCCAATCTTGCGGGCGATGCGGCATTTCCGTGGTTCGGATGGGCGAGTACGGCTTTGCTGGTGCTTGGTGGATTGATGCTGGTGATCCGCTCGATCGTGAACAGCACGCCTGATCCGGTGATGCAACGACGCATCAGCCGCTTTCGTGCGATCCGACGAGGGCATCTCTCGCTCATCATTCTACTCGGCCTTGCCGCTGTGGCGGCGCTTGATCAAGTGGTCGTCGGCAAACGCGCGCTGGCGTTGAAGCATGACGGGCAATGGGTTTTTCCTGCTTTCATGACGCGTGACCTGAAGAACAAGGACTTCGGCATCGGCGGTGCATCAGCCGAAGCGCCGGTGGACTACCGAAAACTTCGCGCATCAGGAAACCAGACGGTGATCATGCCGCTCGTCCCCTACGATCCGACCGGCGACACGCTGCCACCGCGATCGCGCTCACTCATCGAACGCGACGGCATGCTTTACGAAGCGGGTGCCGACAAACCGTACTGGGGCCTCGCCGCGCGCTATCACAATTCCGATGTCGGAAAAATCCATACGCGCTTCACGCTGCGCAAAGGCCAGTTTTCCGGTCCGGTCGATGGCTGGAGCGCTGATGGATCGCCGGTCTACAGCGCCGATTATCGCGATGGCGAATTGATCAAAGAAAACTTCACCGGCAGCGGCACGAGGGAGGAATTTCTCAATGCAGGAAATGCCGAACTGCGCGCATTAAAGTATCACCCCGCACCACCGCTGCCCGAAGAAGGCAACTGGCTGGGCACGACCTCACAGGGTTACGATGTCGTCGCCTATCTGTTTGGCGGCCTGCAGGTAAACTTCAAGGCAGCCCTGATTTTCCTGCCTGTGGTGTTTCTCATCGGCATTCCGATCGGGCTGATGATGGGGTTCTTTGGCGGTTGGTTCGACCTTGCGATGCAGCGTCTCATCGAGGTGTTTTCAAACATCCCGTTTCTCTTCGTCGTGATTATTTTTGCGAGCATGGTGCCCGATCGCTTCAAAGGTCTGCCGGTGATTCTGACGATTCTCGCGGCCTTCGGCTGGATGGGCATTTCCTTCCTGATGCGCACGGCGGCCTATCGCGACAAGGAACGCGACTACATCGCGGCGGCGCGGGTGCTCGGCGCGGGTGCCCCACGAATTTTGTTTCGCCACCTCCTGCCCAACACCGTGTCGATTCTCGTGACGCTGGTGCCCTTCACGGTGTCCGGTTTGGTTTCATCGCTCACCTCGCTCGACTACCTCGGCTTCGGCCTTCCACCCGAACACGCGACATGGGGACGCTTGCTCAACGACGGACTTTCCAACCTCTCGGCGCCATGGCTCGTGACCTCGACCTTCACTGCGCTGGTCGGCCTGCTCGTGCTCATCACCTTTATCGGTGAAGCCGTGCGCGAAGCCTTCGATCCGAAAAAATTCACCACTTACCGTTGATGCGATCCCCTTCCGCAATTTTCCGAATGCTGCTGGCGGCACTGCTTGTGCTCGCGATGCAAGGCTGCCGGCGTGAGTCAGTCGCAGTCGGCCGTGGGCTTGGCTTCGATGAATTTTTGCTGCGTTACAACCAACACATCGCCGGATGGCTCAAGGCGGAACTGCAAGCGGCGCAAAACGAACTCGCCAAGGTCGAAAGTGAAATCCCCAAGGCAAATGCCGCGCAAGCCAACTCACTGCGCACGCGCGCTGAAGCGCTGCGGTTCGATGTCGAGAAGTTCAACTTCAGGCTCGGGCTTGGTGATTTCCTCAAAATCGGATCGGCCGACGAAGTCCCGAAGAATCTCGTTTGGAAGGATGGCATGGACCAACCCGAGATCGGCGATCCCGCGGCATTGAAAGGCGGCGTCTTTCGGCGCTTCATTCCAAGTTTCCCGCCAACGATCCGCCCCTTTGGCGACAACTCGAACAACTCGTTTCGCGGCGACGCCTACGATTACATCGAGCTGCCGATGGTCTCGCTGCACCCGGAGACGATGAAAGAGATTCCCGGCCTGGCAAAGGCATGGGCCGAGTCGCCCGACGGACGTACGGTCTACTTCAAGCTCGACCCCGAAGCACGCTACTCCGATGGCGTGACGGTGCGCGCGCGTGACTTCCTCGTCGCCGTTTACCTGCGCGTTTCGGATCACATCGTGAACCCCTACGCCAAGCAGTTCTACCGCGAAAACATCGCGCAAATCGCGATCTACGACGACACGACGGTCTCCGTCTCGCTGCCCGAAACGAAGGCCTACGCCGCGGCGCTCGCGGGTGCGATCACGCCCTCAGCACCACATTTTTATTCGGAGTACGGCGCGGATTACAACGAACGCTACCAATGGCGATTCCCGCCGACCACCGGCGCGTACGAAATTCTGCCCGACGATGTCATCAAAGGCGTATCGATCACCCAAACCCGCGTAAAGGATTGGTGGGCGCGCGACCGGAAGTACTATAAACATCGTTTCAATCCCGACAAAATCGTGCACACGGTCGTGCGCGACGAATCCAAGGCCTTCGAGTTGTTTCGCGCCGGCGAGCTCGACACTTTCTATCTCACGCGGCCGGAGCTGTGGTACGAGAAGTCCGAGATCGAACCGGTGCACAAGGGCTACATCGAGCGGGTAACCTTTTACAACCGTTACCCGAAGATCCCACGCGGACTTTACCTGAATGTCGCCAAACCGCCCCTGGACAAGCTCGATGTGAGAATCGGCATCCAGCACGCGATGAATTGGCAAAAAGTGATCGATGTGATGTTTCGCGGCGATTGCCAGCGCCTCAACGCTTTCAACGAAGGCTATGTGACCTTCAGTGATCCATCGATTCGCGCGCGGCCCTATTCGATCGATCTCGCACGCGGGGCCTTCCGCAAGGCCGGGTACACGGTCGAGGGCAAGGACGGCATCCTGTCCAAACCCGACGGCACACGACTCTCTGTTTCGGTCAGCTATCCGGTGATGCCCGTTTACGACCGCATGTTCGCGATCCTTTGCGAGGAGGCCAAGGCCTGCGGTTTCGAACTGCGCCTCGATGGACTCGAAGCAACGGTGTCTTACAAAAAGGTGATGCAAAAGCAGCATGAAATGACGCTCTCGAGTTGGATGATCTCGCCACCGATCCCCGACTTTCATCAGTTTCTGCATTCCTCGAACGCAGTTGATGACAAGGGCGCACTCAAGCCTCAAACCAACAACATCTTTTCATGGCGCCGCGCCGACACCGACGAGCTGAGTGAAAAGGTACGCACCGCGCGCAATGCAGAGGAGCTTCGCGATGCGGCATGGAAGTTGCAACGTATCATGCACGACGAGGCGATCTTCGTGCCGGCCTACGCCATCGATTACATGCGCCTCGGATCATGGCGCTGGGTGAGATGGCCCGATTGCCCGGAGACGCGCTTCAGCCCGCCGGTGGTGTTCGACCCGCATGAGGTCTTTGTGTTCTGGATCGATCAAAAGGCACGCGAGGAAACCCAAAACGCGCGGCGAAATGGCGAGGTGTTTCCCGAGTCCACCCGCGTCGTCGATGACTACCGAATCACCGCAACCGCGGAAGGAGGTACGCCATGAATGATCCAAAACAATCGCTGCTGGTAGTCGACAAGCTAATCACCTCGTTCGATACCGATCGCGGGTTTCTGCGGGCGGTCGACCAAGTTTCATTTTCAGTCCCAGCCGGTGGCACTGTGGGCATCGTGGGCGAATCAGGTTGCGGCAAAAGCGTGACCGCGATGTCGATCGTACGGCTGCTGCCTCAGCCTGCGGGAAAAATCATTGGCGGGCATGTGTGGTTCAAGGGCGAGGACCTGCTGCGCGCCGACGATGATCGCATGCGAAAAATTCGCGGCGGCGAAATCGGCGTGATCTTTCAGGAGCCGATGTCGGCATTGAACCCGCTGCACCGCATCGGCCGCCAAGTCGCGGAGGTGTTTTTACTCCATCGCAACATTTCCAAAAACGATGCATGGGACCAAGCGCTCGCAATGCTCAAACTGGTCGGCATCCCGGCGCCGGAAAAGCGCATGATGGAATACCCGCACCAACTTTCCGGCGGCATGCGCCAACGGGTGGTGATCGCACTCGCACTGGCATGCCGACCCTCGCTAGTGATCGCCGACGAACCCACCACCGCACTCGATGTGACCGTGCAGGCACAGATCCTCGACCTCATGGCGCGCCTCCGCAGCGAGATGAACATGTCGATGATGCTGATCACCCACGACCTCGGAGTGGTCGCCGAGAACTGCGATGAAGTGGTGGTCATGTACGCAGGCCGCGTGGTGGAGAAAGGCCCGGTTTCGGAAATTTTCGCCAAGCCCCTGCACGCCTACACGCGCGGTCTCCTGCGATCGATGCCGACACTCGAATCCAAACCCAAATCACTGCTGCCCGTGATCCCCGGCATGGTGGCATCACTCGGCGAACATGTGCACGGTTGCCGCTTCTGCCAACGCATGGGCATCGCTGCCTCCGAACTTCGCGAAAGACCCGCACTCATCGAAATCACACCCGGGCACTGGGTGGAAAATTGCCCGAGATGCCTAGGCGGCGAACATTGAACATCCAACATCGAACATCGAACATTGAAATGAAGAGCGACCTGCCGCGAACTTACGACTTGGATGAGCGCCTTTTGAGCTATGGCGCGAGCATCATCAACCTCACGCGCGTAATGACTTCGGACTACGCCGGGCGCCATGTCGGAAATCAGTTGCTGCGGGCGGGAACAGCTCCGCTATCCCACCACGGCGAAGCGCAAGCAGCAGAGTCACCCGCCGACTTCATCCACAAGATGAGAATGGCATTGAAAGAACTTCGCGAATCCGAGAGATGGCTCAAGCTCATTCAAAAAACCAATCTTCTCACGCGCCAGGACGCACTCCCCCATGTTCTCGACGAAACCGACCAACTGATTCGCATCTTTGTCACCAGTATCGCCACTGCAGAAGCGCGCAAGAAATAGCCCACTACTTCGATGTTCAATGTTGGATGTTCGATGTTCGATGTTCAAACCCCATGCATAATCTACTAACAGTCTCAAACCTCACCATGCACTTCCCTGTGCGTGGCGGCGTCATTCCGCGACAGGTTGGCGCGGTAAAGGCCGTTGATGGGGTTTCGCTGCACATTGGCCCCGGCGAAACGCTTGGGCTGGTGGGTGAGTCTGGCTGCGGGAAATCGACTTTGGGCAAAGCGGTGGTGCGCTTGCTCAAGCCGACTTCGGGCAGCATCGAATTCAACGGCACAGACATCACCAAAATGAGTCAGCGTGCGCTGCGTCCCTTGCGTCGTGATTTCCAAATGATTTTTCAAGATCCTGTCGAATCACTCGACCCGCGGATGAGCGTGCGTTCGATCATCGAGGAACCTCTATTGATCCATAAAATCGGCTCGCGGTCGGACAGGGTCCGTATGGTCAATGAATTGCTCGACCGCGTCGGACTCCCCTCTTCCGCTGCCGAGCGCTATCCCTTCGAGTTTTCCGGCGGTCAACGCCAGCGCATCGGCATCGCCCGCGCGCTTGCCTTGAAACCAAAACTCATCGTCTGCGACGAACCGGTCTCGGCGCTCGATGTCTCGATCCAATCGCAAATTTTGAACCTGCTCGTCGAGCTCCAGCGCGAGCTCGGGCTTTCGTATCTATTCATCGCCCACGACCTCTCGGTGGTGAAACATGTGAGCGACCGCGTAGCGGTGATGTATCTCGGAAAAATTGTCGAGCTCGCGCCATCGGAAAGCATTTATCGCGATCCGCGACACGCTTACACGAAGGCCCTTCTTTCGGCGATTCCATCGACGGATCCCAACGCGTCACGCGAACGCATCCTGCTCGAAGGCGAGATCCCCTCACCGATCGATCCACCGCGCGGCAGTGCCTTTGGCCATCGCATCAAACATCCGCGCTACGATGAAACGATCGGCATGGATTTGTCGCTGCGCGAAATCAAGCCGGGCCACTGGGTGGCGGCCGACCCCTGCTGCGTCAGCGCCGACGATTGGAAAAAACTCTCCCTGCAAAAATGATCGGCAAAAACGCCGATCATCATCGCTCACAAGCCGCGCGCGATTTTTCGCACCAAAGCCGGGCCTTGATAAATCAATGAGGTGTAGATCTGCACCAGCGAGGCGCCGGCAGCGATTTTTTCGCGGGCATCCTCGAGTGATGAAATTCCGCCGACACCGATGATCGGAATGCGCACGCCGAGATGGCTTGAAAATTGGCGCAGCACTTCGGTGCTCTTGGCCTGCACCGGCCTTCCCGAAAGCCCGCCTGCTTCTTCAGCATAGCGATGCCCGCGCACCGCATCGCGATCGAGCGTGGTGTTGGTGGCAATGAGACCATCGAGCCCGCCATCAAGAAACACCCGCGAGAGATCACGAATGTGTGCTTCGTCGAGATCGGGCGCGACCTTGAAAAGCAGCGGTACATTTTTGCCATGCTCGGCACTGAGTTTTTGCTGCTCATTTTTCAGCGTCTCCAACAAACGCGCACTAGCTTCGGCACCTTGCAAATCGCGAAGACCCGGCGTGTTGGGCGAGGAAAGATTGACCGCGATGTAGTCGGCCACGCCATAGGCCTTGCGCAAGCAGGCGAGATAATCATCCGCCGCATTTTCATTCGGCGTGTCCTTGTTTTTGCCGATGTTGAATCCGATGACGCCGCGAAACGATTTGCTGCGCCGCACATTTTCAACACCTGCATCGATGCCCGGATTATTGAAGCCCATGCGATTGATGATCGCTTCGTGCGGGACGAGGCGAAACAAGCGCGGCTTCGGATTGCCCGCTTGCGGGCGCGGCGTAATCGTGCCGATTTCAACAAAGCCAAAGCCCAGATGCCCAAGCGCATCGATGGTGTTGCCTTCTTTGTCGAGACCCGCCGCGAGACCAATCCGGTTGGGAAATTTCAGGCCCATCACCTCGATCGGCGAAATCAACTCGTCCTCGGGAAAAGCCAAGCGCAGCAATCCGCTGCGTTCCGCAAACCTCAACGAGGCCATTCCAAGATGGTGTGCCACTTCGGCATCGAGCTTGAAAATCAACGGCCGCAACAGGGGGTACAAGGCATCAGTCACGCTTGAAATCCTGCCCACGGAAGATGGATTTTGTCGAACCTCATTCGGTCCGCAATGTGGGTCTCAAGGTCCGCTTCACGCGATCCAGAGGGGTGGCGGGAAAGATTCAACGAATTCTGCGTCAATCTGTCTCAATTATCGGACAGCTTGTCTGATCCTATTGCGCTCAGCCGATAGCCATATTTTGCAATACCTTTATTATCAATGTTTTGTGAATTTTACCAGAAGGGCACAAGCACTGCTCATTGGTACTTGCATAGGCACATCGCCCTCACTCAATTCCGGTTTCTGTATTTACAAATGAGATTCAATGAATTTATCTGTAATTAGAAGAATAAATCTCTCGTTGGTATCGTTTAACCAATAACCCCACACGCATATGGCATACGAATCAGAAGGCAGTTTGAAACTCTATCTCCGTGAGATTTCCAAGACTCCGCTGCTCACGGCCGAGGAAGAAGTGGAGCTGGCGGAGCGCATCCGTAATGGTGACCCTGAAGCGAGGTCGCACATGATCCGTGCAAACCTACGCCTGGTCGTGAAAATCGCTCAGGACTACGCCAACTACGGCATGCCGGTCACCGACCTGATCTCGGAGGGCAACATCGGCCTGATGAAGGCCGTCGAGCGCTTCGATCCGGAAAAGGGCGGCAAGCTTTCGACCTACGCCGCATGGTGGATCAAACAATCGATCAAGCGCGCGCTGGCCAATCAATCGAAAACCATTCGCTTGCCCGTTCACATGGTCGACAAGATCGCCAAGATGCGCCGCATCGCCGCGATCCTCACTGAAGCGCTCGGGCGCGAACCGACCGACGAGGAGCTTGCCGATGAAATCGGTGTGCCTCGCCGCAAACTCGCCATGCTGCGCCAGGCCTCGCACCGGCCGACCTCACTCGATGCACCAATCAACGAAGGCGAGGCCACTGAATACAGCGAGGTCATCAGCGACGATCGCGCGGTCAACCCGCTCGACATGCTCGCCGACAAGAATTTGCATGGTGAACTCGACGGCTTGCTCTCCGTGCTCGACGAGCGCGAGCGCAAGATCATCGACGAACGCTTCGGTTTGAGTGGTCGCAGAGCTCTGACGCTTGAAGAGGTCGGCCGCGAATTTGGAGTGACCCGCGAGCGGATCCGCCAACTGCAGAACTCCGCGCTCACCAAGATGCGCCGCGCCCTTCGCAAGAAGGAGAAACCCATCCCCAAGCCCCTTGCTCCCGGCATGGCAGGCGCCTGATCTTTTTTCATGTGTTTTGGTTGATGGGTGTGTGGCCGCGACGGGATTTTTTTCCGTCGCGGTCATTCACTTTTTGGGAATAAGGAAAAATTCAATTATCCGCTTGCATGCCGAGCGGATGTCCACTAACCCTTCTGCCCCGCCTGCCGGAGCATCAATGCGAGGATAGCTCAGTTGGTAGAGCAGTTGGCTTTTAACCAATTGGTCCTGGGTTCGAGTCCCAGTCCTCGTACTTCTCCCGCGTGGAGATATCAGGCGCTTTTTCAGCGATGATCTTGCTCCGAGCTGCAAGACATCACCAGCGGATGGCAGCCGCGGCCCATGTGAGGCCGGCGCCGAAAACCACCAATACAATGCGATCGCCGCGATGGAAGGCACCTTTGCGGTTGGCCTCGTCCAACGCAATGGCCACAGCAGCGGCCGAGGTGTTGCCGTACTTGTCGAGATTCACGAAGACGCGATCGTTGGGCACCGCAAGACGGTCGGCAATCGCGTCGATGATGCGCAGGTTGGCCTGATGCGGAATCACGCAGGCAATTTCCTCGGGTTTCCATCCGGCGCGTTCGATGACTTTTTCCGCCGCCTCTTTCATGCGGGTGACCGCGTGTTTGAAAACCTCTTTGCCCTGCATGCTGAGGGTGGCGAGATTTTCGTGCACGTTCGCGGCAGTAATCGGGCAAGCACTGCCGCCGCCGGCAATCTCAAGCAAATGGGTGAGGTTGCCGTCGGTTCCCATTTCGGTCGCGACGATGGCACCTTCGCCGGGCTGCGAGCGACGCAGCACCGCAGCTCCTGCTCCGTCGCCGAAGAGCACGCAGGTGGTGCGGTCTTGCCAGTTGGTGACGGTGGAAAGTTTTTCAGCTCCAATGATCAGGGCATTTTGAAATGCGCCATCTGAGATCAGGCGCTTGGCGATTTTCATCGCGTAAAGAAATCCCGAGCACGCGGCGGAGATGTCGAAGGCGACGGCGCGGTTGGCACCGATCTGTTGCTGCACGTGGCATGCGGTGGCCGGCGTCGGCGTATCGGGCGTGATGGTGGCGACAATGATCAATTCGATTTCCGAAGCCTGCATCCCCGCTTGTTCAAGGGCGCGTCGTGCCGCGTGGCTTGCCATGTGCGAAGTGTATTCACCTTCAGCGGCAATGTGTCGCTCGCGTATGCCGGTGCGGGTGAGGATCCACTCGTTGCTGGTATCAACCATGCTGGCGAGCTCGTCGTTGGTGAGGACCCGCTCGGGCACATAACTGCCGGTGCCTGCGATGCTGACATCGACTTTGGAATTCAACTCGCTCATGCGCCGTGAGATTGGAACCAGCCGGGTTCGCTCACAAGCGCGAATTTTTCCAAGTCCGATTGTGACGCATCATCCACAGGAGAGCGTCTTTTCATTACTCGGCGGCGACCTCTTTGGGTGCCAAGGTCGCCATCGCTTCCTCGATGCGTGTGTTGACCTTTACGGAAACGGTTTCCATCGCAACGCGCACAGCGTTGCGGATCGCCAGCGAGGACGATGAGCCATGAGCGATGATGACAACGCCATTTACGCCGAGCAAGGGGCTACCGCCATACGTTTCGTAGCTGCTTTTTTCCTTAAGCGCCTTGAAGGCGCCTTGGGCGAGCATTGCGCCGCAAAGGCGCAACGGGTTGCCCTTGATTTCGGCCTTGAGCCATTTGGAAACCGCCTTGGCAGTGGCCTCAACGGTCTTGAGCATCACATTGCCGACAAAGCCGTCGCAAAGCACGACATCAAGCTCGGTTTCAAAGAGATCGCGTCCTTCGACATTGCCGACAAACTCGATGCCTGGAGTCTGCTTGAGAAGTTTGAAAGTTTCCTTGGTGAAAGCTGTTCCCTTTTCGTCTTCCTCGCCATTCGACATGAGACCAACCTTGGGATTTTTCACACCCAGAACATTGCGAGAAAACGCCGTGCCCATCACCGCGTAGGCGACAAGGTGTTCGGGCTTCGCCTCAGGGTTGGCACCGGCATCAAGTATGTGACAAAGACCGTGCTCGTTGGGGATTGCTGTAGCAATTCCCGCGCGATCGACACCAGGAAGCGTGCGCAATTTCAAGGTCGCCGATGCCACAGCGGCTCCGGTGTTGCCAGCCGAAACAAATGCATCGGCACGACCCTCTTTCACCATTTCCATGGCGATATTGATCGATGACTGTTTCTTCCGACGCACCGACTTTGCACCGGGCTCCGACATGCTGATCGATTCAGCTGCGTGCACAATGCTCACTCTCGAATCACCGAGGTCGAGACCTTGCTTCGCGCACTCGAGTTTCAGCAAGGCTTCGTCGCCGACGAGATAAAGGTGCTGCAGCTTTGGATAATATCTCAACGCATCAATCGCGCCACCGATATTCACGGCAGGCGCGTGATCCCCACCCATGGCGTCCAGTGCGACTTTCATATGGTTAGGAAATTGTTAATGCGCGAACTGATACAGCTGATCGGTTACAATACGGGATCGCTCAAATGACGGAGCGACGATCCGATGCACGGGCCGGCGTAGTCCTCGGGCTTGGCTTAGAGCGCCTCGACATCGAGCACCTGACGGTCGCGATAGTAGCCGCAGGACGGGCAAGCGATGTGCGATGGCACTTTGCTGCCGCATTCGGGGCAATTTTTAAAGATCGGTGCACGCCAGCGCTTGGCGCCACGGCGCATTTTCTGACGGCTTTTGGATTGGCGGCGCTTTGGAACGGCCATGGTCTTGCTTCGTGTTAGGGTTGGTCCTTGAGGTCCTTGAGTTGGTCGAGGGCCGACCATCGGTCGGCTCCCGCACCGCGGGGCGGAGTGGGTACAGTATCTTCGGCGGGTTTGTCCACCGATAAATATCGAGGATCGATTTCGCAGTGTTGGGGCACATCACCCTCATCGCAGCGCGGGTCGATTGGGAAGTGGATCAAGACCTCCTCGCGCAGGGCATCGCTGGCATCGATTTCGCCCGCTTGATCAATTTCGATCGAAATGGCCGCATTTTCGAGCCGTATGGTCTGCGTAAATGGGTGCAGAGTCCGCACGCAGGTAAATTCAAAAGGGGCTTCAAGGCCGCCGGTGAGCAAGAGCTCGGAACCGAAGCGCTGTGCCCATAGACTGTATTTTAAGGGTCCCAAAGCCTTTGCGTCGCCCTCAGGCAAATCGAAAACTTCGGCACCCAACTCACCTTCGTAGCTTTTCCCCTGTTCTGGTAAAGTCGTCAGGTCAATTTTCAATCTCTCGCTCACGAGCCGATTTTAAGGCGAATTCGCCTTACGCCAAGCCGCAATTGCCGATCACACACGTAGCGCTTAAAATTTTTAATCAAGCGATTCCAAGCACTTCCGCATCGCTGCGGACCAAGAGGCGTGAAATTTCGGAAATGTTTAAGAATTTTTTCAAATTTTCCAAAGTCTGCCAAAGTCCTAGCCCAATGAGTGAATTTTTTTCAGCCCCTAGGGCTAGGATGGCTTGCCTGCCAATCGCACTCCAAGAGCTTCGGAATAAGGCTATTTTACAATATACATGCATTTCCAAAACCACTACATATTGTATTGTGAATAATTTGTGGATACCACATGGGCAAAATAGCATTGACCCGAGAGCCAATTTTAAATGAGGTTTCAGACGCTTCACGAAGCAAAAATATTCGATTTGATTTCACCTTCACCGCCTTTTTCCACCACCCCCCCACTAAAAAGCTTAAACCACCATGTCAGCCAACTCAGTAACCACCACTGTCACCCTTGGAAACCGCACCTTTCACCTCGATCGCGAAAAGGCTGAACAGGCCATCGCAGCCAAGAGCGTGATCAACGGCCGCGACACGATGTTCTTCAACATTCTGCCGCTCAAATATCAGTGGGCGTACGACCTCTACAAAACCATGAAGAACAACCACTGGGAGCCAGAGGATGTGACCATGCAAAAGGATGTCGAACAGTGGCGCTCCAACGAGATCAGCGATGTCGAACGCTGGATCATTAAAATGGGCATTGGTTATTTCTCCGCGGCCGAAGGCATTGTCGGCGACAACATTTTGCACGTCGTGCGTGAAGTGGTCACCGCGCCGGAGCTCAAGTTGGTTCTTGGTCGCCACGCGCACGAAGAAAACATCCATGCCGACTCGCTCGTCTACATGCTCTCCTCGCTTGGCCTTAACCCGCACGAATGCGAAGCGATGTTTGAGGACATTCCCACAATCAAGGCAAAGAACCACTTCGTCGTTTCAAATTCGCGCGCGCTGCGTCGCGATGTCGATCTCACCATCACCGAAAACAAACAGGCGCTCGCCAAGAACATCTTCCTCTTCGGTCAAGTGATGGAAGGCACGCAATTCTACGGTCTCTTCGGCATGATCCTTTCGCTCTATCGCCAGAACAAATTCCCCGGCATCGGCTCGATGTTCCGCTACACGCTGCGCGATGAATCCAATCACATCGAGGTCTTCCGCAATCTGCTCATGGACCTCGTCAATGAAAACCCGGACATCTGGACCGAAGAGTTCAAAGAAGATCTTCGCGACACGATGAAGGACGGTATCACGCTTGAGAAACAATTCATTCGCGACTGCCTGCCAGTCTCCGCTCTCGGACTCAATTCGACCGATTTCGAAACTTACATCGACTACATTGCCGACCGCCGCCTCGCATCATGCGGACTCTCGCCACTCAACCCCAGCTCAACCAATCCGTTCCCATGGCTTGCCGAGATGATGGACATCAAGAAGGAAACCAATTTCTTCGAAGGACGCGTCACCGAATACCAGAAAGCCTCAGCCCTTGCCGCCGTGGATGACGATGAACTTTGATCGACGATAGGACACAGGAATCATTGCCGATTCCCCCGCGCTTTCGCGCCACACCACGCCCCCAAAAAAACATCAAATCATTTTATCAATCACCGCCCATGTACCGTTCCATCGACCCCAAAGAAGACATCGTTCTCAAGCAAGTCATCACCGACCGTTTCGCGCTGCCGCAAGCAGATCGCGCTTTCCTTTGGCGTGAAGTACTGCCCAAGGAGAAGCGCGCGCCGATTTCTGACATCATCGTCACCCGCGGCAACGCCGAAACCCATTTCTCACTCGAGGATGTGGCTGACGCCATCGGTGACTCGCTGGCAGATTTGCTCATCGCGCGCAGCGAAGATGAAAAGTCGATCTTCTCGGATGTGAACCGCCAGTTTGTTTCCGATGTAGCGCACGCGGTGGCGAACTCATTGACCAAGTCACTCGATGAAGGTGGTCGCTTGCGTCTTTCTGAATCGGATCTTTATCTGCTGATCGAAAAAGCGCTGCTCGAGAACGAGGCCTATGATGTGGCAAAATCTCTCGCCTTCCGCCGCTCGCTTGAGAAGCACGGTTCGGTGGATCTCAATGCCCCAGTCAGCACACTTCCCGTGCGTTTGATCCGCCGCAACGGCAATGTCGTGCCGTGGTCGGAAACAAAAATTGAAATCGCCGTTCGCAAGGCCTTCCTCACCATCAAGGAAAACCCCGAGCCCTCGATCGACATCGCCCACGCCGTGACGGAAAGAATCCGCCGCGGCGATCAATCGTTCGTCCACATCGAGGATGTACAGGACATGGTGCAGGAAGAACTAATGCGCCAGGGCTACTTCAAGGCCGCCGAGCACTACATTCTCTACCGTGCCCAACGCTCACGCCTGCGCGAGGAACAGGAAGCCAAGGCGGAGGATCCGAATCAGGAATTCATGGTCACCGTCACCGACGAACAAGGTGGTTCGTCGTTCTGGGATGGCATGGAACTCAAGAGGCGCATCGCATTTGCATCGATCGGCCTCGACCTCTGCTTGGCCGATGTGGAAATCGAAAGGGAACTGCGCCGCTCGATCGGTTCCGAAATTTCCGAAAAAGATCTCAAGGCAACCATCATTCTCAACGCCAAATCGCTCATCGAAAAAGATGCCGATTTTGCGAAATTTGCCGGTCGCATTCTCCTTTCCTACATCTACGAAGAAGTGCTCGATTGGTCGATCTCCCGAGACGGCATCGACAAGCTCAAGCAAGCTCACAAGGTTGCTTTCAAGAGCTATCTCAAGCACGGAGTCTCGATCAAGCGGCTCCACCCCGAACTCATTGAGCGCTACAACATCGACAAGCTTGCAGAGGCTTTTGATCCCACCGCAGACTTGGATTTCGATTACCTCGGCATTCAAACGCTTTACGATCGTTATCTCATTGTCGACAAAACCGGCAGTAAGCCACGCCGCCTCGAAACACCGCAGTTCTTCTGGATGCGCGTGTCGATGGGTCTCTTCAAGCGTGAGGAAAACAACCGCGATGAATGGGTCATCCGCCTGTACAATCTCTACAAAGGCCGCCGTTTCTGCTCGTCGACGCCGACGCTCTTCAACTCCGGCACGCTGCACTCGCAGCTCTCTTCGTGCTACCTCTACAAGGTCGATGACTCGATCGAATCGATCATGATCCGCGGCGTCGCCGAAAACGCCTTCCTCTCGAAGTGGGCTGGTGGCCTCGGTGGTTCGTGGACCTCCGTGCGCGGCACTGGCGGCTACATCCAAGGCACCAATGGCGAATCGCAAGGCATCATCCCGTTCCTCAAACTTCACAACGACCAGCTCGTCGCCGTGAACCAGGGCGGCAAACGCCGCGGCTCCGGCTGCGCATATCTCGAGACCTGGCACAACGACATCGAGGACTTCCTCGAGCTGCGCAAGAACACCGGTGATGAGCGCCGCCGCTGCCATGACATGAACACGGCCAACTGGATCCCAGACTTGTTCATGAAGCGCATGGCCGATCGCGGCACATGGACGCTGTTCCGCTCGAACGAAGTGCCCGACCTCCACGACCTATACGGCAAGGCTTTCGAACAGCGCTATTGCGAGTACGAGGCACTTGCTGCCGAAGGGAAAATCTGGTCGCGCCAAATGCCTGCTCTCGAGCTCTGGAAAGGCATGCTCAAAATGGTCTTCGAAACCGGCCATCCGTGGATCACCTTCAAGGATCCCTGCAATGTCCGCTCGCCGCAAGACCACTGCGGAGTCATCCACTCGTCGAATCTCTGCACCGAGATCACGCTCAACACCTCGGCCGACGAAACCGCTGTCTGCAACCTCGGATCAGTGGTACTCGACACACACATCACCCGTGATGGTGCGCTCGACCACGAGATGCTCAAGGAAACCATTACCGTCGCGATTCGCGCGCTGGACAATGTGATCGACATCAATTTCTACCCGACTGAGGCAGCCAAAACGGCCAACTCCCGCCACCGCCCGATTGGCCTCGGCGTGATGGGCCTGCAGAACGCTCTCTACAAGCGCGGGCTTGCTTTCGCATCCGACGCGGCCGTCGAGTTCAACGACGAGATGATGGAGGCGATTGCCTACTACGCCTACGGCGCCTCATCCGACCTTGCAAAAGAGCTTGGTACCTATTCGTCATACAAGGGATCGAAATGGGATCGCGGGCTGCTTCCGCAGGACACGCTCGATCTTCTCGAGGACGAGCGCGGCCGCAACATCGATGTGCCTCGCGGCGGAAAAATGGATTGGTCTGTGGTTCGCTCCAAGATCGCAACCCAAGGGATGCGCAACTCGAATGTCCTGGCGATCGCCCCGACCGCCACAATTTCGAACATCATGGGCACCACGCCCTGCATCGAACCGAACTACAAGAACCTCTATGTGAAATCCAACCTCTCGGGCGATTTCATCGTGCTGAACTCGGAACTCGTCAAAGACCTCAAGAAAGCCGGGTTGTGGAACCAGGAGATGCTTGATCAGTTGAAGTATTTCGACGGCGAACTCGATGCCATCGACGACATCCCCGAAGAGCTCAAGCTCAAGCACAAGACCGTCTTCGGAATCGGCCATGAATTCATCGTTGATGCCGCTTCGCGTCGCCAGAAATGGATCGACCAAGCGCAGTCGGTGAATCTCTTCCTCGCCACACCGGACCTAAAGACCCTGTCACACATGTACCGCCGCGCATGGGACAAGGGGCTCAAGACCACTTACTACCTGCGCACGCTGCAGGCCTCAAACATCGAGAAGGCAACCATCGACGTCAAAAAAGAAGTCCGCGGCATCGCCGGTGGCGCCAAACGCGAATATACCGCCGAGGAAAAAAATGCCTGCTCGCTCGAAGCCATGCTCAATGGTGGCACCTGCGAGGCCTGCCAATAAAAAGCACATCAGGGCCATCCTTCAAATCATCCGGGTGATCGGGCATTCCGCCTGAAAACCCGGATGTTTTGTTTTAGAGCACTCGGCGAAATGGCCTCAACTGATGGAGGTTCCACAACAAATCATCAAAGCCCCGCCGCCTCGGTCCATGCTTCGAACTCCTGCGGGATCGGCGCTTCAAACGAAAGCCGCATGCGGGTGATCGGATGCTCGAAGGAGAGTTTCCACGCGTGAAGCATTAGACGCTCGGGTAGCATGGATTTTTTACTAGGTTTGCCGTAGATCGGATCGCCAACCAGTGGAGTGCCCTTGTGGTGGAGGTGCACGCGGATCTGGTGGGTGCGGCCGGTATGCAGGTGGCAGAGCACAAGAGATGTGCGGGTGGCGGCATCGGTGCCGAGGATTTCGTAATCGGTGATCGCTGCCTTGCCGCCCGGAGGGTTGACCACCGCCATTTTCTGGCGGTTCACCGGGTGGCGGCCGATGTGGGTGAAGATCGTGTCCTTTGCGGGTGTGGGAACGCCTTGGGTGACGGCAAGATAGATTTTCTCCATCGTGCTGCGCTCGGAAAACTGGGTGACGAGCGATTGGTGCGCGGGATCGGATTTTGCAACGACGAGGCAGCCAGAGGTGTCCTTGTCGAGGCGATGGACGATGCCCGGGCGCTCGACACCGCCGATGCCGGAAAGTTTGCCGCGGCAGTGGTGGAGCAAGGCATTGACCAAGGTGCCATCGGGGTTGCCCGGCGCGGGATGCACGACCATGCCCGGTTCCTTGTTGAGCACGAGCAGGTCGTCGTCTTCGTACAGGATCTCGAGCGGGATGTCCTGTGGCGCGGCGTCGAGTGGCACAGCTTCGGGCAGCGCGATGGCAATGCGGTCGCCGGGCTTCACCGCATCGCGCGGCTTGGCGGGCTCGTCATTGACGATGATGTATTGCTCGCGGATCAGCGACTGGATGCGCGAGCGCGAGAGGTCGGGCAAACGGCTGGCAAGAAATGCGTCGAGTCGTTCGGCGGCGGCATCGGCCTCAATGATCACACGATGAATTTCGCCTGCAGGCCGATCGCGGCAAGCACCAAGTTTCGCGGACCGCGCTCACGCCTCCACCGGTGTGAGCCATGTCTCGCGGCGGAACCATGTTTCCTGGCGCTTGGCGTACTGGCGTGTGGCGGCATTGATCAGCTCTTCGCAAGTCGCGCGATCGATCTCGCCGGCAATGAGCGCGCGGATCTCGCGAACGCCGATCGCTTTGGAGCAATTTTCCGAAATCGCTCCAAGCGCGGCGATCTCTTCGATCGCTCCACCCTCGAACATCGTACGAGTTCGCGCGGCGATGCGCTGGTGAAGGTCGGTGCGACTGCGTTGGATGACGATGCCGCGCAAATGCTGCGACACCTCGCGAGTCTTTTGTTCCCACTGGTCGCGGAGCTCGGAAATTTTTTCTCCAGTGATGAGGCAGACTTCGAGAGCGCGTTCGACATAGCGGCGATTTTGCAGGTCGGTACGCGATGCTTCGAGCGGATCGAGCGCGCGCAGTTGCGCGACGAGGTCTTCGAGTGATCGTGTGTCGAGTTCCGCGCGGATTTTTTCATCGCCGCTCGGCAAGGGCGCGGGGCCGTGCGTCAGAAACTTCAGATACAAACCCGAGCCGCCGGTGACGATCGGCGTTTTGCCACGGCTTTTGATTTCATCGATCACCGGGCCGGCAAGCCGCATGTAACTGCCGGCGTTGGCCGATTCCTGCGGCGACAACACGCCGTAGAGATGATGCGGCACCAGCTCGCGCTCCTGCATCGAGGGCGCGGCGCTCACAATTTCGAGACCGCGATACAACTGAAACGCATCGGCATTGACGATCTCGCCATCGAGCTTGCGGGCATATTCCAGCGCCAGCGCCGACTTGCCCGAAGCCGTGGGGCCACAGATGTAAAAGCTTTTCGTTTTCAGATTTTTGTTGGTGGGAAAATTAAAACGGAAGCTTACCCCCAAGGCCTTTCATCATATCTTTCATCCCTGGCATGCCGCCCATTTGGCGCATCATGTTTTTCATCTTGTGAGGCGACTTCATCATCTTGCGCATTTCGCCGAACTGCTTGATCAGCTGATTCACCTCCATCAGCGAGGTGCCGGATCCGGCGGCGATGCGTTGGCGGCGTGAGCCTTTGATGATTTCCGGGCGGCGGCGTTCCTCGTGAGTCATGGAAAGCACGATGGCCTCGGTGCGTTTGATTTTGCCGGTGTCGAGTGCGCCGGCGGGGAGTTGTTTTTTGATTTTGTTGAAACCGGGCATCATGCCGAGCAATCCGTCGAGCGGGCCGAGGTTGCGGATCATGCGCATCTGGTCGAGGAAGTCGGTGAAGTCGAATTTCCCTTCCTGCATGCGCTGCATCGAGCGCGCCGCATCGGCTTCGTCGACCTTGGCGGCGACTTGCTCGACCATGCCGACGATGTCGCCCATGCCGAGAATGCGGTCGGCCATGCGGTCGGGGTGGAACTCGGTGAGTTGATCGAGCTTTTCGCCTTCGCCCGCGTACTTGATCGGCTTGCCAGTGACCGCGCGCATCGAGAGGGCCGCGCCGCCGCGTGCATCGCCATCAAGCTTGGTGAGAATGATGCCGGTGATGCCGACTGCTTCATCGAAATGCTTGGCGACCGAAACCGCTTGTTGGCCGGTGGCAGCATCGGCGACGAGCAGGGTTTCCTTGGGTTGGATGAAATCATTCAGGCGCTTGAGTTCGGCAACGAGTTTCTCGTCGATCTCTTGGCGGCCGGCCGTGTCGAAGATCAGCACCGTGCCATTTTGCGTTTCCGCCCATGCGAGCGCTTCGCGGGCGACTTTGACCACATCGTTTTCGCCTGTTTGTGGAGTGAAGCAGGGCACATCGATTTGTTTCGCGAGCGTGGCGAGTTGGTCGATTGCGGCCGGGCGGTAGAGGTCGCAGGCGATGAGCAGCGGGCGTCGGCCTTCGCGTTTGAGGCGGTTGGCCAGCTTCGCCGAGGTCGTGGTTTTACCGGCACCGTTGAGGCCGCAAATCAGGATACGCGCCGGCGGATTGAGATCGAGTGGCGACTGGTTGCCGCCGAGAAGTTCGGCAAGTTCGTCGTGGAAAATTTTGACGATTTGTTCGCCGGGCTTGATCGACTTGAAGACATCCTCGCCCATCGCCTTTTCCTTCACCTTGGCGATGAAGTCCTTGGCGACGGCGAATTCCACATCGGCTTCGAGCAACGCGATGCGAATGTCGCGCAGCGCGTCGGCGATGTTTTTTTCCGAGATGCGGCCCACGCCGCGAAGGTTGCGAAAGGTTTTGTCGAGGCTATCGGAGAGTGAGGAGAACATGGAAAGTAGAGGCGAAATTTAGGTTCATGGCTCGCCCAAGTAGACGGCCGACTGGTCGAGTTTGAACGACCATTCGAGTGGAGAAGCAGGCGGATTTCCGGCAGTGTCTTTCCATGTGATCGAAACAAGACAATGCGGCTGGCGCAGCGGACGGTTCACCTGCCATGCATACAACTTTGATTGCGCATCAAAGACAGCCGGCACCGCGCCGAACCCTGCTACCCGCATCACCAGTGTCGATGGGTCAAGGTTCTCGACCTTGGAGAGATCGGCAGAAATGACCGGCATGCGTGAAGTGATCGTCACGCCCGATTCGGGCTTCACTGGATGAGCCGGCGTCTGAGGATGAATGGAAATGTTTTCTGCGGGGATGACCGCCGACTCGTTGAAGTTGGTCGCGAGCTCAAAAATGTGGTCATGACTGCCGAGAATGATGTAGCGCGGCAATTTTTCATTCGGCGACGAGGAGGTGACCTTGCCCGGCAACACTGTGAACATGTGGGTATAGCCGTTTTCCCTTGCGATCGGGAACATCTCCGGAGTGAAAAATCCGCCGGGATAAACATAGGTTTCGATCGGCACCGCAAACTTTGATTCCAAAAAACGCTTCGATTCGCCGAGCTCTTTTTGCAAAAATGCGTGATAAACTTCGGAACCCTGACGCTGTTGGTTTTTCACCACTTTCGGGTAGGGGTGACTCACCGAGTGGCTGCCAATCGTCGCGCCAGCCGCGATCATTTCACGAATCATGTCCAAGCTGAGTGATTTGCCGCCACGATCGACATAGTTTTTGTAGAGATACAGCGTGAATGGATAATTGAACTCCCGAAGAATCGGAAATGCATCCGTGTAGACCGATCTCCAGCCATCATCGATGGTGATGAGCACGGACTTTTCGGGAAGCACCTTGCTGCCATCGTTTTTTTTCCACGCGATGAAATCAGCAAGTGAAATCACCGTGATTCCGCGGTCGCGCAGGGCCTGCATCTGCCAGCGAAACTTTTCGGTGCGGATGCGCATTTCGGTTTCGGGAAGCGTTGGAGAAAAGTCGTGATAACCGAGCACCGAAACGCGGCTTGGAGTCGATTCGGCAGGTGGCACAAGCGGCGCAGCAGGGGCGGCGGGGGCGTTGTCGATCACAGTCGCTGCTTCGGCGGCCGGCAAGGGATCGACCAACGGAACTTCATCGGCCGCAGGCGTCTGCTCTTGGGCAAGCAATTGCGTGCATGCCAGCAATAGAGCGGTCAAGGCGCGGCGAATCATCGGTTGAGGATAGACGAATGCCGATCAAAATGAAAGTGCAAGAATCGCGCTGCGAGGGATCAGCCTGCGATCCGTATCCCCTTTTGCTCGATGAGGATGGCCCTTTTCTTGAGCAAGGCACCAAGGGTCTGTTTGAATGTGCGCTTGCTCACACCGAGCTCGTCGTGAATTTCGCTGGCAGGGCTGTGGTCGCCAATTGCCCAAAAGCCGCCGCGGGCTTTGAGCTCAGCAAGGATTCGCTCCTCGAGCGATTCGACTTTATCGCGACCGGGCGCGTGGAGGCTGAGGTCGATTTTCCCGTCGTCACGGACACGGACGATGTACCCATTGACGCGTTCGCCAGCTTGGAGTTCCTGGAAAACTCTTTCAGAAAAGAGTAGCCCGCTGTGGGTGCCATTGATGATTGCCTTGTAGCCGAGTGGCGTTTTGCCGAAAATGACCAGCTCCACCGCATCACCGGGCTCGTAGTTGGATTTGCTGAGGTCGAGAAATCGCGACAAGCGCGTCGAGGCCACAACGCGACCCGAGGCCTCGTCGACATGGACGTGAACGAGGTAGGATTTGCCGGGCTCCATGCGGGATTTTTGTTCGCGAAAAGGAACGAGCAATTCCTTGGCGAGACCCCAGTCGAGAAATGCGCCTACGCCCGTGACCGCGACGCACTGAAGCCGCGCGAAGGTGCCGGGCATCGCTTTGGGTATCTTCGGGGTTGCGACCGGCCGATCTTCGGAATCGCGGTAAATGAACACATCGAGAGGCTGGCCGATTTCCCAACTCGAGGGCATCTCGCGGCGCGGTAGCAGGATTTCGCCAAGCTCTTTGCCGCCATCGAGATACAGTCCGAAGGATTTTTCCTTCAGGACCTTCAGCAACGCACGCTCACCAATTCGGGCCATGCATGATGCTGCGCTGGGATTCGCCCGTGGTCGATGTTGATTTTCCAATTGCGCCTCAGGCAGCTGCCCCTAGTCGAGCTAAACGCCCCCAATTGGCGGGAAAATGGTGTGCGCTTATTCGCCATCATCAGATCTGAAAACTGATTTGGAAATCGCAGGGATGAATTGCGCAACTGCTGCTCAGTCTGCCGCAAAGTTCATGAAAAAGCTGCGGCCATCTTTCGCAAAATCCTCTCGACCCGCGGGGCTTTTGGGCCTTGAGTCCCCATGCCCCGCATGTTCGTTGTCTCCATCGCCGCCCTCAAACGCAATAGCGCCATTCTCCGTCAAGTGAAAGAGGCGGCGGGGTGCCATCTGGTACTGGCACTCAAGGGATTTTCCTGTTGGAAGGCTTTCCCCTATCTGCGCGATGACCTTGATGGCTGCTGCGCATCCGGCCTGTGGGAGGCGCGACTTGCACGCGAGCACTTCCGCAAACATGTCATCACTTACTCGCCGGCGTACGACGAGACGGATGTCGCAGCACTCTGGGAGTTCACCCACCATCTCGACTTCAACTCACTTTCCCAATGGTTTCGGTTTAGAGAACAAGTGATGGCGCACCCCCGGTTTATGAACGGGGATCTGCAATGCGGCCTGCGCATCAATCCCGAATGCTCCACTGGCCAAACGCCCATCTATGACCCATGCGTCGCTGGCTCGCGTCTTGGCATCACGGCGGATCAACTTGCTGGAGCCGACCTCACTGGGCTTTCAGGCCTCCACTTTCACACCCTTTGTGAACAGGATTCTGATGACCTCGAAAAAACGCTGGCAGCAGTGGATGA
Source organism: Verrucomicrobiaceae bacterium (assembly GCA_029977225.1). Lineage (GTDB taxonomy): Bacteria > Verrucomicrobiota > Verrucomicrobiia > Verrucomicrobiales > Akkermansiaceae > Luteolibacter. Next base: position 24,668 of record JAPOLH010000013.1, read on the forward strand.
AAAATTTGGCCACCTGCTGCGTTCGCCACAATTTACCTATCTCAACATGGGCGGTGGCCACTGGATCACCAAGCCATTTTACGACCGCGAGCGGCTGATCCGACTCGTGCGCGAATCGCGAGCAAAGTTCGACGTCGAGGTCTGGCTCGAGCCCGGTGAGGCGGTCGCAATTCACAGCGGGGTATTGCGTGCCACGGTGATGGATGTTTTCGAATCCAGCGGACACAAGCTTGCAATCCTGTCCATTTCGGCCACCGCTCACATGCCCGATGTGATGGAAATGCCTTACCGGCCCGATGTTTTTCTCGTCGACCCCGCGGCATCCGATGACAAGCCTGCCGTGATGCTCAGCCAAGAAAACTACCATCTTGCTACTGATCCATCCGCGCCCGGAGCGATCCCCAAAGCGCTTGAAGCTTCGCACACATACCGGCTCGGCGGACCTACCTGCTTGGCTGGCGACGTGATCGGCGACTACTCGTTTCCGCGCGCCCTGCGAGTTGGCGACACGCTGGTCTTCGACGACATGGCCCACTACACCATGGTTAAGACCACCACCTTCAACGGTGTGAAACATCCTTCGATCGCGCTGCAGCACGAAGACGGAAGCATCGAAGTCATTCGCGAATTCCGTTACGAAGATTTTGAAAGCCGACTTTCATGACACCTGAGCGATAGCTCTATGGCGTACAAGGAACCCAGGACCTCTACATGCGCAAGATGCGCTGGCCTTGGCGGAAGTATTCGATGCCAGACCAAAGGGTGAGCAGTGCCGCGGGGATGCATGCGATTGCTGGGGAAAAAAGTGGCACGCGAAGCAACACCCAACCGAGTGCAAACATTTGAAGCACCGTGCAAAGCTTGCTAGTCCAGTGCGGCGCCATCGCGACATGCCGGTGTTTTGACCAAAGCACGCAAATGCCACCGAGGATCACCGATTCGCGCAAAAACACCAATGCCACATACCAAAGCGGCAAACGCCACCCGACCACCCCCCAATCAAACACACCCGCCATCACCACGCCGGTCAGCATCAAACCCTTGTCAGCGATGGGGTCGATGAAGGCGCCGAAATCGGATTTTTGATTGAAACGCCGAGCGATCCAACCATCGACACCATCACTCGCTGCGGCGACGAGAAAAACCGCCAAGGCCCACCAGCGCATCGATTCATTCACTTCGCCCGCGGTCACCGATTGACCGTAGCGCCATGCGAGCAGCGCAAACACCGGGATCAGCACGATCCGGCTGACGGTGATTTTGCTGGCGAAGGTCATCACCCCAATCAAGCACGAGCCGCCCGCATTTGAAATGACAAATTCGCGCACATCGCTTGGCCGCGAAGCCTTTGCTTACAATGACCTATGCGCCCTTCACGGCATCGATGATGATCTGATGAATATCCTCGGCGCACTGCACCGCGGAGCCGGCACCGATCAGCACCGGGCGTTCGTTGGCCGGCACCTTGTCACGCCCGTGCGAGCCTTTCACGCATGAGGCATCGAGTGGAATCACATCGAGCAAACCCCGCAGCCCAAGTTTTTTCTTCAGCAAAAATCCGGCGATTTTGAGTTTTGGAAAACGCAGCTTCGGATCGATGAAAAGTTCGCAGGGGTCGTAACCCGGCTTGCGATGGATGTCGATGCTGCGCGCGTAGTCGGGCGCGACTTCATCATCATTCCAAAAATAATAAGTGAACCACGCATCGGGTTTGGCGATCGCGATAAAGTCCCCTGCCCGTTCAGTGGCCACACCATCGCCCCAGAGCTCGCGCGGCAACCTCAGCTCATCGATGCCCGGCGTTTGATCGAGCAAGGCATGCACTTCATCGCGGATGCTCGGATCGTTCACATAAACATGCGCGACTTGATGATCGGCGATCGCAAAGGCCTGCGAGCCACCGCAGTCGAGCGTTTCGCGGCCGAGTTCATTTTTGAGCGAGAGCCAACCTTTTTGCCGAAACAAACGATTCAGGTGCACCGGTTGGCTCACCGGCGAGATGCCGTATTCGGAGAGCACGATCACGCGCACGCCGCGAGACTGATAGAACGCGATCAAGTCGCTCGCGACGCGGTCGATATTTTCCAATTCGCCGGGAATCTCCGGCGCATACGGACCGAGCTTTTGCAGCGAATAATCCAGATGCGGCAGGTAAACCAAGCTCAACGTTGGTGAATGTTTTTCTTCGATCCACTTCGCGGATGAGGCGATCCATTCGGATGACGCAATGCCCGCCGCCGGACCCCAAAACGAGGGAAATGGAAACTCGCCGAGCTCGCATTTGAGTTCGTCGCGCAGCAGCATCGGCTGCGTGTGAATGTCGAAGACCTTGCGTCCATCGGCGGGATAGAGCGGTCTCGGCGTGATGGAGAAATCCACCGCCGCGTGCATGTTGTACCACCAGAAAAGTTTCGCACAGGTGAAGCCCGGCACTTCGCGGCGCAGGCGATCCCAAATTTTTTCGCCGCGCACGATGTGGTTGCTTTGTTTCCAGAACCGCGGCTCGGCCGACTCGCGATCGTACCAGCCATTGGCCACGATCCCGTGTGCGCCGACTGTTTCACCGGTGGTGATGGCCGACTGCGCGGTACAGGTCACGGCAGGAAATGCCGGCGCGTAGGATTGAATCCCCTGCTCGCGGGCAAAGGCCGCAAGGCCCGGCGTATGAACGCCGAGCAGCGACTCGGAAAGGCCGACAATGTTGAGAACGGCGACTCGCATGGTGCGGGGATGCGCGCGAAACTTTGCGCCATGCCCAACCAACAAGCAAGCGGCCCAGCGCAGTGGGCCGAAAACATCTTGCATGGGCGAGCCCGCTTTTCCGGTTTGACCCGACGGAGGCCGCTGGTAGCTTTGGGCCGTGAACCACCTCCCCAACGGCAATCTCCTGCGCCCCCGGCTTCTAGGGTTGGCCGCCCGTTGACTTTTTCCTGCTTAACATTTCGTCTCCGGCCCGCCCATCCTCTTGGCGATTTCCCGGTCCGTTTTTCCAACCAAATTTTTCTCATCACCCGATCCCCATGCAACCTGCCTCGCTCAAAAAATACCGGCCCTTTCCGCCGATCCACCTGCCCGACCGCACTTGGCCGGACAAGGTGATCGATCGCGCCCCGGAGTGGTGCTCGGTCGACCTTCGCGATGGCAATCAGGCGCTGCCGCAGCCGATGTCGGTCGAGGAAAAGCTCGAGTTTTTCGACCTGCTCGTCGGTGTGGGCTTCAAGCAAATCGAGGTCGGCTTTCCGTCCGCCGCTGATACGGAATTCAATTTCCTGCGTCGCCTCATCGATGAAAACCGCATCCCCGACGATGTCACCATCCAAGTGCTGGTGCAGACCCGCGACCACCTGATCCGCAAGACCTTCGATGCGATCAACGGTGCCAAACGCGCGATCGTGCACATTTACAACTCGACCTCACCACTGCAGCGCCGCGTCACTTTTGGCGATGCCACCCGCGAATCGATCCGCGACATCGCGCTCGAAGGCGCGCGCCTCGTGAAGGAACTCGTCCCGACCATTCCAAACACCGAGGTGGTCCTGCAGTACTCGCCCGAATCATTCTCCGACACCGAACTCGACTTCGCGCTCGAATGCTGCGCTGGCGTGATCGACATCTGGCAACCGACGCCGGAGAAAAAAATGATCATCAACCTGCCGGACACCGTCCAGTGGGCCACTCCCAACATCCATGCCGACATGATCGAATGGATGAGCCGCCACCTGACGCGCCGAGATTCGGTGATCGTCTCGCTGCACACGCACAACGACCGCGGCACCGGCGTCGCTGCCACCGAGCTTGGCCTGATGGCTGGCGCCGACCGCGTCGAAGGCACGCTCTTCGGCAATGGCGAACGCACCGGCAACCTCGATATCGTCACGGTCGCTCTCAACATGAACAGCCATGGCATCGCCACCGGATTGGATTTCTCGAACCTTTCGACGATCCGCGCCGTTTATGAGCGGGTCACGCGCCTGCCCGTGCCAGAGCGTCAACCCTATGCCGGCGAGTTGGTCTTCACCGCATTCTCCGGCTCCCATCAGGATGCGATCAAAAAAGGCCTCGACCGCCGCGCGCGCGAAGTCGCCAAGGATCCCGACATCCCTTGGGGTGTGCCCTATCTCACCATCGATCCGCAAGACATCGGCCGCTCGTACGAGGCGATCATCCGCATCAATTCCCAATCGGGCAAAGGCGGCGTCGCCTATGTGCTCGACCGCGAGCACGGCTTCGATCTGCCCAAGACCAGACAACACCTACTACCAAGGCGGCTACACGGGTTTGCAGGTAAATCAGAATGCAGGGTCTACTGTACAAGGTAAC
>JAPOLH010000013.1:28997-29367 GCA_029977225.1 Verrucomicrobiaceae bacterium
CCACAGGTCGGCAAACGCATCTACGACCTCGCCGACGAACTCGGCCGCGAGCTTTCACTCGATGAAATCCGCGAGGCCTTCCTCCGCGAATTCGTCAATGTTTCGAGTCCGCTTGATGTCACCGACTACGAGCTCATTCACCATGTCGGCGAACGCGGGCAAGTGCAATGTACTACGACCATCGTACTTGATGGCGAGTCGCGTCAGTGCGTCGGCACCGGCAACGGGCCGATCAATGCCTTCGTCCATGCGCTGGAAAACATCGGGCTCAAAAACTTCAAGGTCACCGACTATCGTTCACACGCCGTGCGCGGCGGCTCGGATGCCAGTGCCGCGGCCTATGTCCAGGTTCAACACGAAGACGGCCGCC
>JAPOLH010000140.1 GCA_029977225.1 Verrucomicrobiaceae bacterium
AAAGCTACCATTAAGCCTTTTTTGGTTAGGTGAGATTTCATTAATCTCATTGAAATATGAAAACTCTAAAGATTATTTCTTGAGTTTGGTTAGCCAGTTTCCAGATCATTGGAGATCTCCGCTTGCTCACAAGAAGATTGGAGACGTTTATCTTTCACAAGGTCTTAATGATGAGGCAAAAGAAAAATATCAATATGTTGCAAATTCATACCCAGAAAATACTGCAGCATCTTTAGCCTTGCAGATATTAGAAAATATGGAATAATGCCATCTTTTTTTTATGCATAAATATGGGTCGCTAGCTCAGTTGGTAGAGCAGTTGGCTTTTAACCAATTGGTCACAGGTTCGAATCCTGTGCGACCCACCACTAGAGAGACCTAGATGCTCTCAAAATATACTTCTAAAAGAATTTTCTCAGGATTTAGTATTAATTCTGTCCTTGCCTCCGTTTTATTTTTCCTGGTTTTAAGCTCTTGGTACATATTGAGGCCTATCAGAAATGATATGGCTGCACAAAATGAAGATATCCTTCCATTGCTTTTGGGGTTTGGAGCCTTTGTAATGATAGCAATCAATCCAATATATTCTTGGATTGCCTCTAGAAATAATCTCAAAGGAATCTTCAATTATTCCTACTTATTTTTTATAGCA
>JAPOLH010000141.1 GCA_029977225.1 Verrucomicrobiaceae bacterium
GAGCAACTTTCCAGCAGAAATATTTTTCGTTCACCCACCAACTCGGCCCCAACGAATGATTCTCCCACGCAAACTCCAACGTAGATACCGACGACATCTCTGCAATGTTAAACGCTTCTCCCAACTCAATCCCAAAAGGCTTCGCTCTCTTAATCAACGCCCTCGTTTCACTATTCACGTCGTACAAAAACTTCACGTCAGTTTGATTCAATCTCGGCAAAATGTGTTTAAAACAAATATCGTCGTTGTTGACGATCACGTCCCACAAATCTCTCTGACCGATTCTTCTTTTCAGCGCTCGCGTCATCGCTCCGGAAGACATCTCTCTCTCTCTCTCTCTCTCTCTCTTTCGCGCGCGTGCGTGCAGAGAACCCAGAAAGTGCGTGCTTTCTCTCTCTCTCTTTTGTCGCATGCGATTTCCGTTTTCTTTTTTTTCTTTCGCGAGTGACTCTGCGTGCCCGTTTTTTCCTCAAAAAAGCAGCCTACACGAGAGTAAAATTTAGAAGTGGATATATACACATTCACAATCTAACAGCGCAAAAAGCGGACCGCGCTTTTCGCGGGCGACAAAATGACGACGACGACGACGAAAACATCAACCCGAGACGCGTCGTCGGCGTTTTACTCGGGTCCACGTCCAACAACCGGTT
>JAPOLH010000142.1 GCA_029977225.1 Verrucomicrobiaceae bacterium
GGTAGGTCATCCCCTCCCAGGAGATCAGATCGACTCCGGCATAGGCATTGGCAATCGCTCCGGGAATAGATTCCCCCAGCGCACTCACGCACAGCACGCGACCCCCGTCGGTCACCACGTCGCCGTCGACCGATCGGGTCCCGGCGTGAAACACTTTTGTCGTGTCAGCCCACTCACGTCCCAGGCCGGCTATCGGCCGCCCTTTTTCGTAGGCCCCCGGGTAGCCGCCTGCGGCGAGCACCACGCCTACGGCGGGTCGCGGGTCCCATTGGGCAGACGCCTCATCGAGTTGGCCAGCCAGCGCCGCTTGGCACAGCGCCACCAGGTCACTTTGTAGCCGGTGCATGATGGGCTGTGTCTCAGGGTCACCAAAGCGGCAGTTGTATTCGATCACCGATGGGTTACCGTCCCCGTCGATCATAAGGCCGGCATAAAGGAACCCGGTGTAAGCATGGCCCTCGGCGGCCATCCCTTGCACCGTGGGCAGAATCACCTGAGCCATCACTTTCTCGTATACGGCATCAGTGACCACGGGTGCCGGCGAATAGGCGCCCATACCCCCGGTATTGGGTCCGGTGTCACCTTCACCGATGCGTTTGTGGTCTTGGGAAGTCGCCATGGGGAGCACGTGGGTGCCATCGACCA
>JAPOLH010000143.1 GCA_029977225.1 Verrucomicrobiaceae bacterium
GAAGAAGGAGAAATTGGAATGCACTTTTCCGCTTTTTCTGCTCACTGATGAGCGCTTCTTCTTCTCGGTAAAAGCATCGGTCGTAACCGTCATCATTATTATTATCCGTCTGTCTCTCTCTCTCTCTCTCTCTCTCTCTCACGAGTAATAATAAGAAGAAGAAGAACAAAAACGTTCTGCGCTGGTATATAGGTTAAAATGAGGGACTATTTTGGGAAAATATCTCGAAAAAGAGAAAATATTTAGGGTTTCACTTTTCAAACACTTTTCTCACAAAAGGAAGAAGAGCGCTTTTTGTTTTGTCTTGACTTCGCCGCCACCTTTTTTGTGATTTATACTTGCGCAAAAAGAGAAAGAGAGAGAGAGAGAGAGAGAGAGAGAGAACAGTCGGCGTAATCGCGAGCGAGCCTTCTCTCGTTCTGAAGAAGATATAGCTCGGAGCGTTCAAAGTTCACTGCTCGTAATGTTTGACGACGATGGAAGCTCCTCTTCTTCTTCGTCTTCTTCGGAAGAAGAAGAAAAGAAGAAAAAGACGAGGAAGAAGAAGGACACGCTGAAAATCAACGAAAAGTTTGCGAAGCGCTTCGAGCACAACGAGCGACGGAAAGAGGAACACCGACTGAAGGAGAAAGTCGGA
>JAPOLH010000144.1 GCA_029977225.1 Verrucomicrobiaceae bacterium
GGACGTGCGGGGACGCGCGGTGCCCGCGTGTCAGCCAGCCCCGGGAGGACCCGATCCGTTCGTCCGCCACACCGAGCCAACGAAATGGAAACCCGCAAACCCCGACACATACCTGCTCTGGATATTGGCGTTGTTACTGTTGTTCAACATGACCTGGAGCGGGGGGTACGTGTGGACGGAAACGTGAGAGCACGGCGGATGGAGTGTCAGAATTCTGAAACGTCACAGCGAATTTGAAATCGTGGCGGTGTCCGGCACGCCACACGCTCAGTATGGTACGCTATGACGTACTGACAGTATGTTCCGTTGTTGGATGTTCGTGAAAGTGTTTCACAATGCCCAGCGAGTCGACCGATTTTCCCCAACAACGGTTGGAAACGGTTGAGGAGAAGGAGAAGGAGAAGGGAGAGGGCCGGTGCTCTCTCTGTCTCTCTCTCTCTCTCTCTCTCCCGTTGCCTCTCCCGCTCGTCGACCTCCCTGCCCTCTCGATGGCCTCAAAGACTGCCGTGTGCCCAGTCGCTGACACCCACGTGCCAGCGCCAGTCGTTCCGGCTACGGCTACCTACGCCCGACCAGGCTGGTCCAGTTCTCTCCCGCTCTCCCGCTCTCCCGCTCTCCTACCTT
>JAPOLH010000145.1 GCA_029977225.1 Verrucomicrobiaceae bacterium
ATAAGCATAAATCTTATCTTCTACTTTAGAATGTATATATTTATCACTAATCATGGGTGTAAAGTTTATAATTTAATAATCTAAATTAACAATAATCAAATTGGAACGTTATTTAATAGACTAATTGCAAATATTTAATATAAAAAGGCCTCTGTAGCTATTAGCTAAAAAAGATGGCAACGTGGCGGAATGGTTACGCAGAGGATTGCAAATCCTTGTATCCCGGTTCGATTCCGGGCGTTGCCTCCAAAAAAAATCTTGTTTTAGTATGAAAAAAAAGTAAGTTGAGCTTTTTACATTCCTCGGTAGCTCAGTTGGTAGAGCAGTTGACTGTTAATCAATTGGTCGCAGGTTCGAGTCCTGCCCGAGGAGCCAAAAAATCAAATTTATAAAATAGATTGTCTCTTAAATAAAAATATAGGGTCTTAATTAAAACTTTAATTATACTGCTTTTGAAATTCCTGTTCCTGAAATTTGTAAAGATTTATTAAATTTCAATTTTTGGTCTGCATTTAATTCAGAATATAACTTTACTAAAAAATTATAGTTAACATTCATATGACCTTCTTGTGATTTTTCTAAATTCACAAGATATTCTGAAAAATCTTCAAAGAAATAATTA
>JAPOLH010000146.1 GCA_029977225.1 Verrucomicrobiaceae bacterium
CTTACCAAAATCTGTAATATTTTTATCCCTGCTGTAATCAATTTTAAGAGGATTATTTTGCTCAAGCTTATCAAAGTTTTCTTTTTTTCTTTGAATAGGCAAAACGTTTAAAGATGTATTAACTGTCATAAGTGATTTCCTCTATAAAATATGTTGAAACACAATATATAGTAATAAAAGTAAAATTAATGTCAACAGGTAGTAGTAAAAGTTTTGGCGTGCCCGGAGAGAGTCGAACTCCCAACCTTCTGATTCGTAGTCAGATGCTCTATCCAATTGAGCTACGGGCACAAACTTAAAAAAAAAAAAATCAATAAAGACATTCATAACTCAAAATGGTAGAATTTTTAAGTTGAATAATTTTTTTTTGTTTATTTTAAAACTTTAATAGGCTATATGTAGTTAATTAAATTAATTTAAACGAATATATACATAATTTACAAACTTCACAGCGATAACATAATATGAAATACAAATATTTAAAACATCCTACACTTTTATTAGCTTTTTTCACATTCTCATGTACTGGTGTTCAAGAATACGTATTCCCCTCTCTATCAGATGAGGAAGTAGTTGCCCCACCAGCACTAGAAGAAGTTCCACAAACCATCGAGAC
>JAPOLH010000147.1 GCA_029977225.1 Verrucomicrobiaceae bacterium
CTGTAAAGGGCAATTCTATACTTTGGGAGGTTTTATATCCTAGACAAGACCGTGGAGCTAAATTATTCGTAGGAGATGAGATTGAATTTGACATGCAATTGGGAAGTTTCAAGAGGCATTTTAAGTTCTTAGAGTTGGAAAAATCCTTTGAAGAGATGAATGGTGCAGAAATATTCATAGCTATAGAAGCGATAAAGAGATTAGAGCTTTATGAGCTTGGAAATACTCATAGTGCTGAATGCGAAGTCGATAAAAGTCAATAACCCATCTTTGAAATGAGATGGAGCTGGCGATAGGATTTGAACCTACGACCTGCTGATTACAAATCAGCTGCTCTACCAACTGAGCTACGCCAGCGCGAGGGGCATTATAGTTCTCTTATGGAAACTTCGCCATAACGAAGAGTAAGATATTCTAAATTTTCTTTAACCAAAAGCTCTCCTTGATCATTTACTCCTAATACCTCTACAACTTTGTCTGAATTGTTGGCCGTTACTTTACAAACTTTTCCATTTAATAGATCCAACTTTTCAAAATTGGATTTATAGGCCTTAAACCCTTCTACAGGAAAAACTTTGGTCAGCACAAATAGTTCATTGAGTAAATTTGC
>JAPOLH010000148.1 GCA_029977225.1 Verrucomicrobiaceae bacterium
CACTGACGACGACGACGACGACGACGCAGGGGGCGAACATGACCGCGAACATGACCGCGAACATGACCACGAACATGACCACGCCCAAACCAACAACGACGAAGACAAAAACGAATGCGAACATGGACTCGTTCATTGCCTCCGAGACGGCCCAGCAGCAGCAGATGATCGTCCGCCAGGACCAGGAGCTCGACGTGCTCGGTGCGTCCAGCCTGCTTCCACTCCCCCCGTCTCTCTCCCTCTCTCTCTCTCTCTCTCTCTCTTTCTCTTTTTCTCTCTCTCTCTCGTCAAAACTCCCGCTCACTCCCGGCGCCGCTCGCTTCGTTCGCATCCGCCAGGCGCCCACGTGCTACGGATCGGAGAACTCGGCAAGGAGATGGGCCAGGAGCTCGACGCGCAGGGCGAGCTCCTGGACGAGTTTGGCTACGAAATGGTGGGGACACAGACCCGGTGCGTGCTCTGGAACTCGACCGCTGACTGCTGACGTCGACTGGCTGGCTGCGACTGGCTGACTGCGACGACCGGTCTCGCTCACCCACTTGCTCACCCACTCGCTCACCCACTCGCTCACTCACCCATTCACGCGCTCGCTCACATCATTCATCCCCT
>JAPOLH010000149.1 GCA_029977225.1 Verrucomicrobiaceae bacterium
ACTGCGCGCCCTTGCGGCCGATGGCGACGAACTTCGCGGCGCCCTTCACCTCGGTGACGAGCTTGAAGAGGTTGGCGTTGAGCGCGCCGCAGAGGCCGATGTTGGTCGTGACGAGCAGAATGCCGCGGGTCTTGACCTCGCGTTGCTCAAGGAAGGGATGGTGGGCCTCGTCGACGCGGGCGGTGAGCGCAGCGAGCGTGTCGGCCATGAGCTGCGCGTAGGGCCGGCCGGCGAGCGTCGCCTGCTGGGCGCGCTTCATCTTCGACGCGGCCACGAGCTCCATCGCCTTGGTGATCTGGCGGGTGTTCTTGACCGACTTGATGCGTCGGCGGATGTCGCGGGTCGAGGGCATGCGGTGTCGTCAGCGGTGCGGGATGAAGGCGGCGCGGATTATTTCGCGCTGTATGTGGACTTCCACTCGGAGACGGCAGCCTTGAGCTTGCCCTCGAGGTCGTCGTCGAGCTTGGCCTTGGTGCGGATCTCGGTGAGGAGCGGGTCCTTGCGGGTGGTGAAGAAGTCCTTGAGCGAGGCGGCGGCGGCCACGACCTTGTCGACGGCGATGTCGTTGAAGGTGTTTTGCTGCATCGCGAAGAGCACGGAGACCTG
>JAPOLH010000014.1 GCA_029977225.1 Verrucomicrobiaceae bacterium
ACCACGCGGCTGATGCAGTGGTAGATTGCCGGCTTCTCGGCCGAATCCTTCCACGGTGCCAGCCATCGTTTGCTGCTCATGCCCCACCATTAACCACGGCAATCCCAGACGGCAAGGAGAATCTATACAATTTGTCTGGGAAATTGTATAAGAGAGGTTCGAGGGACTGTGAGGGTCTCAGGGGGAGGTATCGTGTTGATCCTGGGCTTTTGATCTTGGGGATACCTTGATCCTAGCGTTTCTCGCGCTTGGATGGTTTTTTGGCACCTTTAATACCTTTGGTGGATGGGGGCTGGATGGGTTGGGTGACTCCTTCGCTAGCCTTGGTACCCTGAGCGGGTGTCGGTGTTGGAGCAGGTTCGGCTTTTTTCACGAATGCTTCGCGTTCCTTGAGGAGAGCGTCGAGGGTGTTTTTGGAAAGCTCGAAGGTCCGCCCAGCAAGGCTTTGTTCCTTGGCGAGTTTTTCGTTGAGGGCCTTGAGGCGGGCGGCGAACTCTTCGTCCTTGGTTTTGGCTTCCTCGGGTTTTTCGCCTTCAGCCTTGTTGCGCTCGGACGGCAGATTGGCTATTACGGCGATGGTCACGAGTTGGTTATCGGGAGCGGAATTGGCTGACTCGGTGCCGGGCTTGAGTGGAGTGATGGTGATTTTGTAACTAAAGCCGTCGAAGGTCTCGATGATCGCGTTGCGTTTGCCGGCGGCATCACCGCGTTCGGCGACTGCGGCATTGGTCACTACATCCTCGAAGCGAGCGAAGGAAAACAGGCTCTTGATGGGCGCGACATTTTCGCTGCTTAGCGCTTCGCCCGGCTTGAGGTCTTCGAGTTTGAACTCGGCGTTTTCCGCATCGCGCACCAATTTCCAGGCCACCGCATCGGAGCCTTTTTGGCTGAGCGAGACCGACTTGATCTTCTCCGGCGCGATGAATTCCTCGGCGAGCCAGCGGGTGACATCGGCGCTGATCGAGAAGAACATTTCGTTGACCGCGTAGAAGCCCGATTCATCAGCGTGATTGCGAATGTAGCGGCCGACGGGCATCGCGCCCATGGGTGAGGCGTCTTGTGAGCCTTCGATGTTTTTGCCGAGGCTGACCTTGGCGAGTTCCTTGCCAGAGGCGTCCTTGAAGGTGGCGGTGAGGCCGCGGTCTTCGGGTTTGGTTGAAGCCTCATCCATGCCGAAGCGAGAGGCAAATGAGGGGGCGGCCTCGAGGCTGCGGGTGACTTTGAGTTCGGCGAGCGTGCGGATAAACTCGTTCACATTCACCGCGTTGGCCGGGTAGTTTTCGCGTTGAGCGACTGTCCACTTGCCATCTTTTTTCACAAGCGTGACGCTGCCATCTGCGCCGGTGATTTCGATGTGAGCGATCTCGGTGGCGGGAAATGATGCAAAGAGCTTGTCACCTGCGGCGCGGCTGGTGAGTGCGACTGGGTCGGAATTTTTTTGCGTTTGTTTTACGATCAGGAGCGCGCTGCCGAGGACGATTGCGATAGCACTGAGCGTGAGGACTTGTTTTTTCTTCATGGGAAATGCGTGTGAGGTTGCGGGTGGTCAGATGGAGATCAGCGTGCGCGAGTTGAGCGACGGCGTTGGATGAAAAGGCCCAGGCCGAAGAGCGTCACGAGCAGTGGCATGACAGCGACATTGAGTAGGATGATTTTTCCGGCGAGCTTGTCCTTCTGGCGGCGGAGGTCTTTTTGCTGCTCGCGAATGAGCTTTGCGTACTCCACCTGTTCCTTGCGCAGCTTACGGATTTCCGCTTCCTGTTCTGGCGAGAGGTAGAGTTCGCTGCCGCGGGATTTTTTTGTTTGGAGTTCGTTGAGTTTTTGTTGGGCGGCTTTTTGTTTTTCTTGGAACTCCTCGATCTTGGTGCCGACCTGCTGGTTGAATTCGGCCTCCATCGTTTGCACCACCGTGAAGGGTCGGCGGATGGCGGAACGCGAGCGCGAGCCGATCAGATGTTTCGAGCCGGTGGCCTGATCGAGTAGGTTGAAGAGCAACGAAGAGTTGCCATTGATCGGTGAGGCCATTTGCACGCCACCAAAGTTTTGCAGGTTGTAGGCAAAACGGTCGTAGAACGCGTCGACATCGGCGATCAGGAAAACATGGCCTGTGCTAGCGGATTGCTTGAGGTGATTGGTATTTGCTTCAGACTGTTTCGGTTGGGCTCCATCGGTGGGCGCGGCAGCCTGCGGTTTGCCATCGGGGAAAGCGGTTTTGAAATTGCCGCTGAGGTAGGTGACCAGATCGTAGGCGGTGCCGGATGGGCGAAACGATGTGCTCAGTGCCGGGTCGAGTTGCGATGCACGCATCGAGTCGACAAAGCCCGAGCCGTTCGAGGATTTGATCAGAGTGTTGGCTTTGATCCCTTCGGTTGCGTTGACCGTGAAGGCGCCAGGGAGGAAAAGAGTGACCGCGTCGAGGTCCTTGGTGATCACGCTGTCGGCTTGCGGCATGGCATCCTTGGTGAGCGTGAGGACAGCGAGTGCGTCGCGGTTGCCAGCCATGCGGGTTGAGTAGGTCGGATCGGCGAGGACCTTACCCGACTCGAAGGAAACACCCCATGATTTCAGTAATGTTGGCAGTGTTGATGTCGTGGGTGTGCCGGGCATGCCCATCATCGGGTTGCCGCCGCCGGTCATTTGCGCAGCGACCGAGAAAGCATCGAGGCAGGCTACCACGGTGCCACCGCCGAGCAGGTATTGATCGACCGCGAATTCCGCCTCGGGCGTGATTTCCGCGGGGTGGAAAAGCAAGAGGACCTTGACCGATTTTGGATCGATCGAAGTGGTGGTCATCGGGATCTCTTCGATATCGAAGGACTGTTTCAGTTGTTGGTAAATCACCCAACCCGGGACCTCTTGTTGACCGGGCATGGCGGCGGGCTGGCCTTTGAGTGAGAGGGCGGACATCACGCCGATTTTTGGTTTCGACGGAGCGCTGACTTCGGCGATCGCCTTGGAAAGTTGGTATTCGAGCATCGTTTCCTGGCGTGGATCGATGAAGGGAATGACGCTGGTCTTGTCGAGGCATGAAACGGCAAGGCCGAAGTAGAGGTTCTGGTCGTCCATGCGTTGGCCGTTGACGCCGTCAAGATTAGCCGAGTCCTCGGCATCGGTGTCCGGTTGGGGATCGAGGTTTTCGATGCGGAGTTTGCCTTTCGAGAGCGAGGCGTATTCCTTGAGGAGGTCGTCGACGCGGCGCATGTGGAGTTTGATTTCCTCCGGCATGTAATCCGTGTTACGAGATGCATAGTAGCGGAGCACGACCGGCGCGCCGATTTCGCCGAGGATTGCGCGGGTGCCATCCGAGAGCGTGTGGATTTGTTTTTCGGTGAAGTCGGCGCCGCGGTTGCCGAACGACGAGAGCGAGACAAGCCAGTTGGCAAAGATCGCGATGGCTGCGAGCGCGATGACGGCGACGGTTGCGCGGGTGATGGGGCTGTTGGATTTCATTTCGTTGAAAGGAAGGTAGCTGAAATTCGGGTGACGACTCAGGAGCGTTTGGCGGAGAGAATTGTGCTGGTGCCGAGCAGACAGACGGCGATGAACGAAGTGAACCAGACCGCGTCCTGGAGGCGAAGAAGCCCGCGGTTGAGCGAGCGGAAGTGGTCCCACACACCGATCGAGACGATGGCCTCGACGACGCCCGGCGAGACCGCCTTGCCGATTTCACGAGTGAAATCATCGTAACCGCAGAGCACCATCGTCACGCAGATCGCAACGGAAACGATGAGGCACACCACTTGGTCGCGGGTACAGGCCGAGACGAGCATGGTGATGGCGACAAAGGTCGAGCAAACCAGCAGCGAGCCGATGTAGCCGGCGAGGATTGCGCCGTTGTCCGGATCGCCGAGGTAGTTGACGGTGGCGACGATCGGAAAGGTCAGCACGAGTGCGGCGAGCCAGACCGTGGCGGCGGCGAGAAACTTGCCGATGATCGCGCTCCACATTGAAACCGGGAAGGTTCCGAGCAGCTCGATCGTGCCGTTGCGTTGTTCGTCGGACCAGAGCTTCATGCCGACAGCGGGGGCGAGCAACATGTAGATCCATGGGTGCCAGAAGAAGAAACTCCACTCGAGCGAGGCATCGCCGATGCGCATGAAGTTGCCGAAGCTGAAGGTGAGGCCCATGGAGAGCGCGAGGAAGATCACGATGATCGCGTAGGCCGTCGGCTGGCCGAAGTAGCTGCGGAGTTCGCGTTTATAGATGGTGAGCGAGGACATGGTGGTGAAATATGAAATGAATTTTAGGGCGAACCTTCGAATTAGGCTGCGGCTTCGGTGTCGCGGGTGGTCAGTTTGCGGAATAGGTCGGTGAGCGAGCCGGTATCGGATTGAGCGATGAGTTCGGCGGGTGTGCCATCGGCGACGATTTTTCCGCGATCGACGATCACTGCGCGCGAGCAAGCGGCTTCGACTTCCTCAAGGATGTGGGTCGAGAAGAGGATGGCTTTGTCTTTGCCGAGGCGTTTGATGAGTTGGCGCACTTCGTGTTTTTGGTTCGGGTCGAGTCCGTCGGTAGGTTCATCGAGGATCAGGACCTCGGGGTCGTGCAGGAGTGCTTGGGCGAGACAGGTGCGGTGACGGTAGCCTTTGGAAAGCGTGTCGATTGACTGGCGTGCGACGCTGGTGAGGAAACAAGTTTCGATCGCGCGCTCAACAGCGTCCTTGGCGGCGGATTTTTTGAGTCCGCGGATTTCGGCGCAGAAGGACAAGAAGCTGGAGACCGTCATGTCCGGGTAAAGCGGAGCGGATTCCGGGAGGTAGCCGATTTTCGTTTTTGCCTCCTGTGGGTTTTCGGTGATCGACAGACCGCACACTTTGGCATCGCCAGAGCTTGGTGGGATGAAGCCGGTGATCATGCGCATGGTCGTCGACTTGCCGGCGCCGTTGGGTCCGAGGAAGCCTAGGACTTCGCCCTTTTTGACGGTGAATGATAGCTTGTCGACCGCGAGCTTGGAGCCGAATTGTTTGGTGAGTTTGTGGACTTCGATCATCGGTGGGCGGATGGTTGTGGGTGAGATGGAATTTGCCTGCTAATAACGACGTGATGGTGGTTTCTTGTTTGAAAAAATCGATTGGTGGCAAAATGCAAGCGATTTCGGGCAGTCCTGCTATCAGCTTGCTTTGAGGTGGACGATGTGGCTGCTTGGTCGGCGGATGACGGCCCTCAATATTCCCGAGCAATGTGGCGTGATGCTGTTGCCGGATTGCACCTTGTTTCCGCATGGCGGATTGCCATTGCACATTTTTGAACCGCGCTACCGTCGGATGCTGGAGGATGCGATCGAGGGAGACTGCCTGTTTGCGGTGGGTCGGCTATTGGCCGAGCCGGATGGCATTGAGGGCTTTGAAAGCTGCGTCGCGCCGGTGGGTACGATCGGCTTGGTGAGGGCCTCGCGCGAGATGGAGGATGGCACTTCCAATCTCCTGCTGCATGGCGTGATGCGGGTGCGTTTTCTGGAGTGGTTGGGCGGGAAGGATTATCCCTTTGTGAGGATCGAGCCCTTGGTCACGGTTTTCACGCCCGAGGGCGGTGAGGGGGCGGCGATGAAAACGCTGCACGGGGCGGTTGAGGATGCGATCCAGGATTTGCCGGAGGCTGTGCAGCAGGGAGTGTTTGCCCTGTTGGATCGCGCTGAGGAGCCGGGTTTGATGACTGACATCGTGAGTCAGCAGTTTGTGCATGATCCTGATTTGAGGCAGCAACTTCTCGAAATGCCTTCGGCGGGTGCGAGGATCCCGTTGATCTGCGAGTACTTGCGCAAGGCGAGGGAAGGAGCCTGATCCATGGTGGGCATGTGACGGAATTGTCACATGAACAAAAGTGATGAGGCGCGGCTGGGTGGCGGATGGTGTTGAGGCGAAACAAAAAGTTGTTTCTGCGACACCATGAGAATCGAATTTGTGACCGACACCTTCACGCCCGACATCAATGGCGTGGCGATGACTTTGGGGCGTTTGCGGGACGGGCTTCGGCAAAAGGGGCACCGGGTGCATGTCGTGCACACCGGGCTCAATGCCGGGCGCGGGGAGAGTCAGGCCGTGGCAGTGCCGCTGCCGGGGTATCCGGCGGTGCGGGTGGGTTTGCCCAAGCCCTTTGAATTTCGCACGAGGTGGATGTCGCGTCGGCCGGATGTGATTTACATCGCGACCGAGAGTCTCTTGGGGAAATCGGCGATGAAGGCAGCCAACGCGCTTGGGATACCGGTGGTGAGTGGGTTTCACACCAATTTTCACGATTACATGGATCGTTATCGCGTCGGTGTGCTGCGGCCCTTGGCGATGTCGTATCTCAGGCGGTTTCACCAGCGGGCTGACCGCACGGTGGTGCCATCGCGCGAGGTGGCGGATCGCCTCATGGCCGAGGGGGTGGCGCAGGTGCATGTCTTGGGGCGCGGGGTGGACACCGATTTGTTTTCGCCGGGCATGAGGTGTGAGGCCTTGAGGCGTGCGTGGGGGGCTGATCCGAATGTGCCAGTGGTGGTGATGGTGGGTCGCATGGCTGCCGAGAAAAACTTTGATCTAGCGATGGCGGCTTTTGAAAGGATGAGGGTCGAGGTGTCGGAGCTGCGTTGTGTGGTGGTGGGCGACGGTCCATTGCGGCCGAAGCTTGAGGCGGCATTGCCGTGGGTGCATTTTGCGGGAGTGCAAACCGGCGAGGAACTCGCGCGGCACTATGCCTCATGCGATGTTTTGTTGTTTCCGAGTGAAACCGAAACTTTTGGTAATGTGTTACTGGAAGGCATGGCCAGCGGCTTGGCATGTGTGGGATATGATTATGCCGCTACGCGTTCGCATGTGGAGCATGGCATCAACGGGCTCAAGGTCGCGAAGGGCGATGGTGAGGCCTTCATCGCCGAGGCCGTGCGTGCGCTGCGGATGGGTCCATCGCATGAGTTGCGGATTGCCGCGCGGCGAAGTGTCGAGCCGCTTGGCTGGGATCGCATTGTGGATGGGCTTGAGGATATTTTTCAAGAGGTGGCCGCGAGCTCGGTTGCGCGAGCGAAAATCAAACGCCCGGCGAAGCGTGAAAAACTTTCGTGCCGCACGGTGTTTCTCTCCGACATCCACCTTGGCACACGCGACAGTAAGGCTGATGAGGTTGTTGATTTCCTCAAGCACATTGAGTGCCGCAAGCTCGTGCTCAATGGTGACATCATCGATGGCTGGGCGCTGCGGCGCGGTGGTCAGTGGACCTCGCGTCACAGTCGCGTGATCCGCAAGATTCTCAAAATGACCGAGCGCGATCACACCAAGGTCATTTATCTGCGCGGCAATCACGATGAGATTCTCGAGCGCTTCATGCCTTTGGTCTTTGGCAGCGTGAGCCTGATGAAGGAGCACATCCACACCACGCCGGATGGCAGGCGCTATTTGGTGATCCATGGCGATGGCTTCGACAGCGTTTCGACCAATCACAAGTGGCTCGCGGTACTGGGCGCGGTTGGTTACGATTTGCTTCTTGGGATCAACCGCGTGTACAACCAATGGCGCGCATGGCGCGGCAAGGAGTACTATTCGATCAGCAAGCAAGTGAAGGCCAAGGTCAAGTCGGCCGTGTGTTTCGTCGATCGCTACGAGGAGTTGTTGCGCAACCTCGCCCGCAGGAAAAATTGCGATGGCATCATCTGCGGGCATATTCATGCGCCGGAGGATCGTAATGAGGGTGGCGTTCACTATCTCAACTCCGGCGACTGGGTCGAGAGCCTCACGGCGATCATCGAGCATCACGACGGCCGCATGGAACTCGTGCGGTACGACGAGTTCATCGCCAGTCGCGCTGCGGCGCAAAATGACGAAGCACGCCAACCCGAGCTAGCGGCTGCGGTTGAAGTGTATGCGGCGTGATTCGCTCAGTTTGTTGTTTCGATCGCCTTGAGCACATCGGCCGCCTGTTGCTCGGTCGAGGCGGAGAGGTCGACCCAGACGAGGACGCCATCCTTGAACAGGAAGGCTTGGCGTTTGGCGAAGCCCATCGTGGTCGGCACGCCGAAGGCTTTCACGATCGTCGCGTCTTCATCGGCGAGCAGGTCGAAGGGCAGTTGGTATTTTTCTCGGAAGGCTTTTTGAGATTTGGGTGAATCGTTGCTGACGCCGAGGACCTTCACCCCTTTTTCGGTGAGGGCCGCAAAGGCATCGCGCAGGCTGCAGGCTTGTTTCGTGCAGCCGGGCGTGTCGGCCTTCGGGTAAAAGTAAACAAGCAACCACCCGCTGGCGCCATGTTCGGCGAGCGCGATGGTAACGCCTTCCTGATTTTTCTGGGAAACCTGTGGGAGTTTGGCGCCGATGGCGAGAGGTTCGGCAGCGTTGGCGGCGAAGAGACCGGTGCCGATGGCGGAGAGGGCTTTGACGAGCGATGACATGGACGGAAGATCCGCTTTGGCGTGCGGCCGCGCAAGCCCATCCTTTGCGTGTGATTGGCTTGGCTAATTTGCGTCTTGATCGCAGCGCAGCGGGGAAGCAGTTTGGATTCACCTGATGGATGATCCGAGCGAGAAAATCGAGACCGTTTACGAGGGGATTCCTGCATCCCCCGGTATTGCGATTGCTCCTTTGCACGTCATCGCTCGCGGATTTTCGGCACCTGATGTGTATGAGATTGCCGAGGCCGAGGTGGAGCACGAACAGGATCGCTTTCGCGTGGCATTGGAGGCCACCAAGCGTCAGCTGGTCGAGTTGCAGGGTCGGCTTGAGGACCTTTCGGGTGACAACGAAAGCGGGATTTTCGAGGCCCATGTGATGATGCTCGAGGACCGCTCGCTGGTCGAGCGGGTCTTGGCAGCGATCGCCAGCCGTCAGCAAAATGCCGAGTACGCGTTTTACGCGGTGATGCAAAATTTCCTCGAGGCCATGCGGCGCATTCCCGATCCGTATCTGCGTGAGCGCACGGCCGACCTCGAGGATGTCGCGCAACGCCTGCTGCGGAATTTTTCGGCGGATGCCGACAGCCGCCATGGCGGGCCCGACGGTCGCCATATTTTGGTCGCCTACGATTTGGCGCCATCCGATACCGCGTCGATGAACCGCGGTCTGGTGCTGGGCTTTGCTACCGAGCAGGGAAGCGTCAATTCCCACACGGCGATTCTTGCGCGTGCTTTTGGCGTGCCGGCGATCGTTGGTCTTGAGGGTGCGGTGATCGACATGACCGCTCTCGCGCCGGCGATTCTTGATGGTTATACTGGCAAGCTGATTCTTTATCCGACCGAGGAAACGCTGGCGCGCTATCGTCAGTTGGGTGACGAGAAAGAGCGCGTACGCAGTTTGGTGGATGCCAAGCGCGCGGATGCTACCGAGACCATCGACGGCAGGCCTCTGACCGTTTCGGCCAATATCGAGGTCGTGGAGGAGTTGCCTTTGGTCAAACGCAGCGGAGCTAAGGGGGTGGGGCTTTACCGCACAGAATTCCTGCTGCTTGGCAGCGAGGAAATTCCTGACGAAAAATTTCAATTCGAAACCTACTCGCGGGTTGCGACGGAGATGTCGCCGCACATGGTGATCATTCGCACGCTCGATGCCGGTGGTGACAAATTGCCGGTCGAGCCGCTCACCGAGCCCGAACCAAATCCGTTCCTCGGTTGGCGTGGCATTCGCGTTTCACTGGCACGTCCGACGATGTTTCGCGAGCAGATTCGTGCGGTCCTGCGGGCGAGCGCAAAGGGCAAGGTTGCCGTGATGTTTCCGATGATCTCGGCACTTTCCGAAGTGCGTCGCGGCAAGGAGATGGTGCTGCGCTGCATGGACGAGCTCGACAAGGAAGGCATTCCGTTTGACTCGAATTTGCCGGTGGGCGTCATGATCGAAGTGCCGGCGGCCGCGCTCTGTGCCGATTTCATCGCGCCCGAAGTGGATTTCTTTTCGATCGGCACCAATGACCTCATTCAGTACACCGTGGCAGCCGACCGCGTGAACCCGCATGTGGCGGATCTTTACCGGCCAACGCATCCGGCGGTCCTGCGCTTGATCAAACGCACGATCGATGCTGCGAGCGACAATGGTATTTGGACCGGTATTTGCGGCGAAATGGCCGGCGATGTGCGGCTTACGCCCTTGCTGATCGGCTTGGGCGCCGAGGAGCTTTCTGTGGGCCCGCAACAAGTTTCAAGGGTGGGTCATGCGATCCGATCGCTCAGCTACGCTGAATGTGCCGCAATGTCGGACGAGGCCTTGAAGCATCCTCGCAGCCAAGGTGTGCTTGAACTTTCGATGGAGCTCGCCCGCAAGCGCTACGGTGAATTGCTCGATTGAGGGCAATTCGCCCGAATGATGCGCGGCTTAATAAATCGGTGCGTCGCTGTACGCGTCGCTGCCACCACCACCGCCTGATCCTTGGATTTTGTCCTTGGTCCAGATCACCGCCTGCTTGGTGTCGCGGTACATGCCGATGATCGTGTTGCAGGAGTTGAGGGATACCAAAGCAATCGCGAGCAGTACGATTTTCATAGGCCTTCGATTAGACCTCGGAAATCCTTCGGAAAAGCAAAAAATACATAAATCCGAAATAATTTCGGCCATTTTACGCTGATTTTCGAGTCCGGCGCTCACGAAAAAACCCGTTCGATGTGGGTGGAATTTGCTTTACAAAGGCCGGGCGCTTCCTATTTTCCGCGTCCCGATTCGCACCTGCGGTCGGCCAACACTAACTTTTTTTTGTCATGAAAGTCCTCTCCTCACTTGCCTCCGCCAAGCGCCGTCACGCTGATTGCCAAGTCGTGAAACGCAAAGGAACGGTCTATGTGATCTGCAAGTCGAACCCGAAGTTCAAGGCCCGCCAAGGCGCGACTCCCGGCACTCGCCTTTCGAAGAAGGGTCTGTGATTTTGATCAGTAGGCTTCAGCCGCCCGTGTAGTGCTGAATGTTTTTCTACCGATGCCGCCCATTTCGGCGGCATCTTTTTATTTGTGGCGCATGGATCAATCACGCGCCAGGTGCTCGAGCACGCGGCATGCGGCGGTGAGGCCGAAGTTGGCCGTCAGATGAGTGGCGGTGCCGAAGCCCGAAGCGCAATTGAGTCGCAGCTCTGCATCGTCGGGACGCTCGCCCGAAACCGTGCCGTCGCATTGCGGGTAGGCTTGTGGTTCGTCGGAGAATACCGCGTCGATACCGAGCGGTAAGGGTTTTTGGCCGAGGGGAGTTTTTGGGAATCCGTGTTCGCGGCGAAGCGTGCGGCGCAGTTGATGGAGCAGAGGGTCTTTGCCACTGTGGGCGAGGTCGGCAACGCGGATGCGCGTCGGATCGCGCCGACCGCCGGCCCCGCCGCAGGTGACGGTGAAGATGCCGCGGCGATGGCATTCGGCGATGAGAAATGCCTTGTGGCGTGATTGGTCGATCGCATCGACGACCGCATCAAAGCCGGGATCGAGTATTTCGGCAGCGGAATTTTCGGTAAAAAATTGCTGACGGATGT
This sequence comes from Verrucomicrobiaceae bacterium, assembly GCA_029977225.1. Classification (GTDB taxonomy): domain Bacteria; phylum Verrucomicrobiota; class Verrucomicrobiia; order Verrucomicrobiales; family Akkermansiaceae; genus Luteolibacter. Next base: position 11,404 of record JAPOLH010000014.1, read on the forward strand.
GAACCTCGGCATCGGGGTTGATCGCTCTGGCGCGCTCGGCCATGGCATCGGTTTTTTGTCGACCGATCTGGCCGTCCATCGCGTGAAGTTGGCGGTTCACATTCGTGATGCAGATTTCATCAAGGTCGACGAGTGTGAGGTGGCCGATGCCCGATCGCGCGAGTGCTTCGACTGCCCATGACCCGACGCCGCCGACGCCGATGATGGCGACGCGTGCACGGAGGAAGCGGCGTGTGGCGGCTTCGCCGTAGAGTCGGGCGATGCCGCCAAATCGAGTGGGGATGGGTTCGTTCAAGCGGGCGTGGGGAAGTGATTTGCCGCGAGCCAGAGGCTGGCGTGGATTTTAAAATCGACGAGTTTGCCGGCGGCTTCCTGCGCGGCGAGCCATTGGGGCAATTCGGCGCGCGGCACATGATGCACAATGATGTTTTCACAGCCCACGCCACCGCCTTGATGTTCTCGAGTGAGATCGCTTGCCAAAAACAGGTGGGTGATTTCCGGCGTCATGCCGGCAGAGGTCGGGCTTGCGATGAGATGTTCGATTTTTCCCGCGCGGTAGCCGGTTTCCTCGAGCAGTTCGCGGGCGGCTGTGTCGGCCAGCGATTCGCCATGATGTTCCTCTTCATCGCCGACGATGCCGGCGGGGATCTCAATCACCTGGCGTTGGGTGGGAATGCGAAATTGCTCGATCAGCACCACCTCGTCATTGGGGGTAATCGCGAGAATGCCGACGCAGGCATCGGAATGCGGGCGGCGGACGAAATCCCAGGTGCCGATGCGTTCCAGCCGCAGCCAGCGGGTTTCGTATAGTTTCTCGGAGGTGGGCATGTGGTCGATTGATGGAAGAAACATTGGCGCAGGATGCCAAGGCAGTCTACTGGTGGCGCGCGCTGATGTCCCGGTACGATTTCCAAATTCCCCTCACCTTCAAGCACCGTATCGTGTTCACGCGCGATGTGTTCGGTGCCGGACTGCAGGATTTGGCCGAGGTGTTTGCCGATGCCGCGGGTGAAAAGCGCGGTCTGATCCTGATCGAAGATGCGGTGGCGCAGGCATGGCCTGGGCTTGAGGTCGGCGCGCGGGAGGGCATGAGTTCGATCGGCTTTGAAATTGCCGATCTCGCGGTGTTGCCCGGTGGAGAGCAGGTCAAGGCCGACGATGCTCTGGTGCGTGAAGTGTGGCGTCTCATCGATGCCGCGCATCTCGACCGCCATTCGTATCTTGTCGCAATCGGCGGCGGGGCCTTTCTTGATGCCGTAGGTTTTGCAGCCGCCACGGCGCATCGCGGCATGAGGCTGGTGCGGGTGCCTACCACCACCTTGGCGCAATGCGACAGTGGCGTGGGGGTGAAGTGCGCGATCAATGGCTTTGGCAAAAAAAATTGGATCGGAAGTTTCGCAGTACCTTTCGCGGTGGTGAACGATTTTGCCTTTTTGCAAAGCCTCGATTCCACCACGCAACGCGCTGGCCTGATCGAGGCGGTGAAGATCGCCTTGGTGAAAGACCGTGAGTTTTTCGAGTGGATCGAAGCGCGGCTTGAAGGGCTTGCCGCATTGGATGCGCCGCTGCTTGAGGCATGCGTCGAGCGCTCTGCCATGTTGCATGCGCGTCACATTGCGGAAGGTGGCGATGCCTTCGAATCGGGTAGCAGCCGTCCGCTCGACTTTGGCCATTGGGCAGCGCACAAGCTTGAATCGATGACCGGCGGTGAGCTTTCACACGCGCCCGCGGTGGCCATTGGTCTCGCGCTTGATGTGCTGTACTCGGTTGAAGCCGGATTGGCATCGCAGACGCTGGCCGAGAGGGCCTTGCAGTTGATCTCGGGATTGGGTTTGCAAACTTTTCATCCGGCATTGGATTGGCGCGATGAACGCGGATGCAGGGTCGTGCTCGGCGGGCTTGAAGAATTTCGCGAGCACCTTGGCGGACGGCTGACGGTTTTGATGCTGCAAGACATCGGGCGTGGTGAAAATGTGCACGAGCTCAACATCGAAATATTGGACCGCTGCATCGCTCGGCTTGGGGTGGAGCGATGAGGGTATAAATTGGCAATAGGCCATCGATAGATCTTGTTTTTTTTCTTAGGGCTGGCCTATTGGACCCATGTCTTTGCGATTTTTAACCCATCTGTTGTGCCTTGCGGCATCCCTGTCCATCGCTCAAGCGGCCGTTTCTCTGCCGGGTGAGCAATCGATCGCCTCGCTGCCAACTGGAGCTGACGGCCCAGCCAAAGCTGCTTTGGAGGCCTTCCAGACCGGGCGTCATTTTAAGGCTGTTGAGCTGGCCAAGCCCCTTGCGGAAAAAGGCAATGCCGAGGCTCAGTACCTTATGGGATTTGCGCATGAGACCGGTCAAGGCGCGGAAGTTTCCAGAGACAAGGCGATCGAATTCTACCGCAAAGCGGCCGCCTCAAAACACCGCGATGCGATCTACCGCTTGTCTTTCATCTTGCTGGCCTCTGAAAAGGAGGCCGAGCGCGACCAGGCCCGCACACACCTTGAAGAAGCGGCCAAAAGCGATCCTGCGGTTGCTGCGCGCATCTTGGGCGAGGCTTATCTGCGCGGTCGCCTGACTCCTACCTCAAATCCTGACAAAGCGATTTTCTGGTGGAAGCGTGCTGCGGATGCTGGCGATGTGCTTTCCATGTCGTTGATCGCTCGTTTTTATGAAGGTCAATTCGGATTTCCCGAACTCAGGGATGTGAAGACTGCGCTCGATTACTACACCAAGGCTGCTGGCATGGGCAATTCGGCCGCGATGGCGGCTTTGGGTTCTAGGCTTTTGAGCGGTGATGAAAAATTCCGCGACGAGGAAAAGGGACGCGATTGGCTCAAGAAGGCAATCGATAACAAGGAGTTCTCTGCCTATTTGGCCCTTGGTGATTACGAGGAGAATGTGAAGAAAAACTTTAAGGCCGCACTCAGTCAATACGAACGCGGCAAGGATGCGGGTCAGGTTGACTGCATGCTCCGCGCTGCCGATTTTTACATTGAAGGTAAGGGTGTGGACAAGGACGTCGAGCGTGGTGTTTCGATCCTTCGCAAAGCGGCAGAGTCCGGTAATCCAATTGCCAACTTCCGTCTGGCAGCACGAATCCTCTCGGATGATAAGCCCAACTTGCTTGCTGGGTACGGATACCTCTTGGCTGCCTCCAACGGAAATTTGCTCGAGGCACAAAACGAATTGGCCCTGCTCTATCTCTCCGGCAAAATGGGTGCCGCCGATACTACGGCAGGCCTTTCCTGGTTGACCCGTGCCGCTCAAGGCGGATTTGCTCAAGCTCAATTCAATCTCGCTTTTCTATATGATACCGGCGCTGGTGGAGTGGCGCGCAACATTGGCAATGCAGCTCAGCTTTACACCCTTGCAGCGAACCAAGGGCATGGCCCAGCAACTCTTGCTCTTGCGCGTTTGCTCAACGAGGGCATTGGGACCAAGCCCGAGCCGATCAAGGCGTGGGCGATCGCCTCGCTCGCTGCGGAACGCGGTGTGAAAGAGGCCTCGAAACTTGCCGCCGAAATTGCCGAGAAGTTCGATTCCAAGCAACGCGAAGAAGCCGAAAAAGAGCTTCAGAATCTGAAGTCGGACAAGCCTGCGCAAACGAAGCCTGCTGAAGTGAAGCCGGCATCGAAGACAAAGGATTGATTTCCCTGCCGCTGCAAGCCCGGTGCACGCTTCGGGCTTGCGGTGGATCTTCGTCCGTACAGACTTTGGCAGTGAATATTCTTGTCACTGCCGGTCCCACACGCGAGCCGATCGACCCGGTGCGTTTCATCGGCAATCGCTCGTCGGGTAAAATGGGGTACGAGATAGCGTCAGCCTTCGCACGTGAGGGTCATACGGTGCTACTTGTTTCCGGACCTACTTCGCTCGATGTTCCGGATGGGGTGGATTTCCTGCCGATCGAATCCGCAAATGAAATGAACGAGGCGGTAGCAAATCATCTTGGGCGCATGCAAGTGGCTGTGTTTGCCGCGGCGGTGGCCGATTACACGCCATCGACGGTCGCGAAGGAAAAAATCAAGAAATCCGCCGATGCGATCATGCTCGAATTGGTGCGCACGACAGACATCCTGGGTTCGTGCCGCAGCGAGCATGGCTTTGCCGGCACGCTGGTTGGCTTTGCTGCAGAGACCGAAAATCTGATCGCCCATGCCCGCGAAAAACTCACGCGCAAGCAATGCGACCTGATCATCGCCAACGATGTTTCCAAACCTGGCATCGGCTTTGAGTCGGACCAAAACGAAGTGACGCTCGTGTATCCCGAACGCATCGAACAGCTTCCTCTTGCCAGCAAGCATGATCTCGCCCATCAACTCGTTCGTGCGATTCTGATGCTTCACGCTGAGAAATGTGCTGCCAACTGATTATTCCATGTCCATGACCGATCTTGCTCTAGCTACTGATGCCGCGCTCGCCGCGGGCAAACTTTTGCGCCAACACTTTGGCAGCGATGCCACGGTCGACGAAGCGTCGCAGCACGACATCAAGCTCGCGCTCGACAAGGAATCGCAGGAGTTGATCACCGGCATCCTGCTCGGCGCGCGTCCTGGCGACGCGCTGTACGGCGAGGAAGGCATCGCCGGTAATCAGGATTCCGACCGCCAGTGGATTGTCGACCCTATCGACGGCACGGTGAATTTTTTCTACGGAATTCCACATTTCTGCGTGTCGATTGCGTTGCGCGTCGCCGGTGAAATCGTAGTGGGCGTGATTCACGATCCGATGGTCGGCGAGACATGGACCGTGGAAAAGGGCGGTGCGGCCCTGCTCAACGGTAAGCCGATCCGGGTGAGCTCGCGCGATCGCTTTGAGGAATCGATGCTCTTTGTCGGGTGCGGAAAAGACGAAGCGGCGAAGAAGACGGGCATCGAGCGCTTCCACCGAGCATCGTTGAGGGCGCGCAAGATGCGCATGATGGGATCAGCGGCGCTTGGCATGGCCTACATCGCCAGCGGCCGCCTCGATGCGTATGTTGAATCCCGCATTTCACTTTGGGACATCGCGGCCGGCAAACTCCTCGTCGAAATGGCAGGGGGTAAGGTTGATCTCACTGCAGTTGAAGGTTGCGCCGATGCATGGTCGATCGTGGCCAGCAGTGGCAGGTTGCCACTTGCTGAAATTCTTTGATTGTCGCGATTCGTATTTTCACTTCATTCACACTCACGCAAACATGGTTGGAATTGGCTACGATGTTCATCGTTTTTCTGAAAACCGCCGATTGGTTTTGGGTGGGGTGACGATTCCGCATAGTCACGGATTGGAGGGTCACTCCGATGCGGATGTGCTCTGCCATGCGGTTGCAGACGCGGTTCTTGGCGCGATGGGCCTGCCCGACATCGGTTACTATTTCCCGCCCGGTGATCCGGCGTGTGAGGGGATTTCTTCGCTTAAGATATTGGAAAAATGCCGGGAATTGGCGGCGGATTCTGGCATCCGAATTGTGAATGTCGATTCGACGCTGATCGCCGAGGCGCCCAAGGTATTGCCGCATCGAGATGCCATGAAGTTGAATATCGGTCACGCGCTCGGCATCGCGCCGGAGCGGGTCGGCGTAAAGGCGACGACCAATGAGGCGATGGGATTCATCGGTCGTGGTGAAGGCATCGCGGCAATGGCGGTCGTGCAGGTCGAGCCGTCATGAGGCACCGCCGATGCGGGCGATCAATTCCTCACGCGTTGATGGAAGTGCTCCGAGCGTTTCGCGCAGCGAGCTGGATGGCTCGCGTTTCTCGTGCAGGATTCCCATCATCGTCGCAAGCTCGCGCTCAAAATGGAGCAGCGCGCGCATGGTGGGCTCGTTGGTGTCGATGTGATTGAGCGCGCGCACGAGGAGTTGGTAAAGCAGCGGCTCCGGGTGTTCTGGCTCGACGGCAGATTCAGCGAGCTGGCAGCAGTAAGCGGCAAACAGTGTGCTGCCATAACTTTTTCTAAGCCCTTCGCGCCAATCATGGATCACCACCTCACGCAGTGCGTGCAACTCTCCCTTGCGCGCCGATTGAAAACTGATTTCGCCGCCAAAAAAAAGATCGAGCCTTCCCGCAAAGGGACTGCCCGGCCGGCGCGCGCCTTTGGCAACGGTCTTGATGAGGCCATGTGATTCCGTGAACCAGTGAACGATCAGGCTGGTGTCGGTGAGTCGCGTGAGGCGAATGACGATGGCCCGCGTCGGGTGCACGCGTGGAGCATTGGAAATGCGTGCGGACTTGACGATGCAAAAGCGAGTTGGAGCCTTCCTTGTTGGCCGCGTTCATCGAATTGCGTGCTGGCGGCCGCTTCGGCTCCGGTTTATCACAGCGGCGTGAGTGACCCCCGCGCACTGATATTTGAGACCTCGACACCGCATGCGACGCTGGCGCGCGTGGGTGCTGGCGGTCGTGTGGACGAGCGCGGATTTTCGAGCGATCGGAATCACAACGCGCTTTTGTTTGGGCCGCTGGATGAATTGCTCGGCCATGACCGTCAGGTTGATCTCGTGCTCGTGGGCAGCGGGCCCGGTAGTTACAGCGGCACGCGCGTTGGCATCGCGGTGGCGCAAGGGGTGGCGATCGCGATGGGGTGCCCGGCGGTTGCTGTGCCATCATTGCTTGCCGTGCCGTCACTTGCATCCGGCAAGCCGGCGCTCGCGATTGGAGATGCGCGTCGCGGCAGTTTTTGGACGGCGCAGGTGGCGGATTTCAAACTGAGCGCCCCGCCATCGCTGTGTGATGCGGCAGGCTTGCATGAGCGTGTTGCAAAAGCGCTCGACGAGGGCTTGGCGGTTTTTTCGTGTGAGGAAATCGCACGCTTTCCATTGCCCGAAGAAATTCGTGCAAAGCTTTCATTCGAGGTGCCATCCGCCACGCGTTTGTGGCAGGCGTGGCAATCGACCGATGAAGCATCGCGCCGCGCATGGTCGGCGGAAATTCCGCAACCGATTTACATCAAGCCGCCGCACATCACGCCGGCGAAACCCCGGAATCCCACCATGCGGGTTGATTCCCGGTCTTCCACTTGATGTTGCAGCCGCTGCTTGGGTAAGGGCGCGCAGGGGCAGCCTTGCCATCGAGCATCAGGCGCGCGGCGGCGAGCATGTCCGCGCCATCGGCGGTTTGATTCGAGCGCGGTCGCGAGGGGTCAAATTGACCGGTGTAAAACAGCTGCTTGTTGCCATCAAAGAGGAAAAAATCCGGCGTGCATGCGGCACCGTAGGCGAGTGCGACGGCTTGAGATTCATCGACGAGGTAGGGGAATTCCCAGCGGTGTTTTTTGGCGAAGGCAGGCATCAAAGCTGGGGCATCCTGCGGGTAGTTTGCGGTGTCGTTGGAATTGATCGCGACCGTGTGCACGCCCTCGGCGGCCAGCTTGCGGGCGACCTCGCCCAGCGCATCAGCGAGGTGAATCACGAAGGGGCAATGGTTGCAGGCAAACACCACCAGAAGTCCGTGCGGGCCTACAGCATCTTGTAACGAAATCATACGGCCGCTGGCATCGGGCAGCGCAAAATCAGGTGCAGCATCGCTGATGCGCAGGCGGAATGTGGATCGGACTTCGGACATGCCTGAAAATAGCACCCTGAATGACGCGTGAGAAATGCTTTTCCTCCTTGGACAACAACGCGATTAAGGGTCATGTTCTGGCCGTCATGCAGGCCACTTTTTCAGACGCAGAGCTGGCGCGTTATTCGCGGCAACTGCTGATCCCCAATGTTGGGATCGAGGGTCAAATGCGCTTGAAAAAATCATCCGTCTTGTTGGTTGGTACCGGTGCTTTGGGTTCTCCCGCGGCACTTTACCTTGCGGCCGCCGGTGTCGGCCGTCTTGGTTTGGTCGATCCCGATGTGGTTGATGTTTCCAACCTTCATCGACAAGTCTTGCATGGTGAGCCGTGGATCGGGAAACCCAAACTCGAGAGTGCGGCCGCGCGCTTGCGCGAAATCAATCCCCATGTGGAACTCGAACTTCATCGCGTGAGATTTGCTCCCGATAACGCGATGACCATCGCCGCACGATACGATGTGCTCATCGATGGCTCTGACAATTTTCCCACGCGCTTTCTCACCAATGATGTCGCGTGCCTTCTCAAAAAGCCCTTGGTGTACGGTGCGATTCATCGCTATGAGGGTCAGGCGACCGTTTTTGCGCCGCATCTTGGCGGGCCTTGCTATCGCTGCATGGTGCCGGATATGCCTCCGCCGGGAAGCGTGCCATCGTGTGCGGAAGCCGGTGTGCTAGGTGTGCTGCCGGGCATCATTGGTTCGATCCAAGCGACTGAAACGCTCAAGCTGATCCTCGGTATCGGTGAGTTGCCGCTTGGCAAACTCACCGTGTACGACGCACTCAAGTCATCATTCCGCAGCCTGCGCATCAGCCGTGATCCGCATTGCCGTTTGTGCGGTAACTCGCCGAGTATCAACTCCGCCGCAAATGCGGAAACACTGGTATCGACGGCATGCGCAGCTTCTCGGGATGAGGTACCAACGATCACGACCGACCGCTTGCGCGAGATTTTGAGCGGGTCCTTCGACGGACTCCTCATCGATGTGCGCGAATCCCACGAGCACGCGGTTTCGCGCATTGATGGAGCGCGTCTGATCCCGCTGCGTGAGCTTCCATCGCAACTCGCCGAGCTGCCGCGTGAACGCGAAATCATCATTCATTGCAAATCTGGAGCCCGCTCGGCACGGGCGGTGAAGCTCATGCTGGAGAGTGGGTTTACGCGCGTGACGAATGTGCAGGGTGGCATCGACGCATGGCTTGCCGGCCAGTGAATGAAATTTTCCTGGCCACAAAAAGTGTTGGCGGCTGGCCCGGCGGCGTTGAAACTGGGTCCATCAGCGGGACCCGCCCCTATGTGACCAAATTGTCACATGCGATGGATTTCCGTTGTTCGCTCCACTCGCCTAGTCTTGACCGCAATGCACCGGATCTTAATCGTTGAAGACGAACAGGACATCGCCGACCTGATTGGCTTCAACCTCGAGCGAGCGGGCTTTGAAGTACTCAAGGCCTACGATGGGATTGAAGGTAGCGAGCTGGCTCAGCGCGAAAGGCCGGATCTCATCGTGCTCGATGTCATGTTGCCCGGCCGTGATGGTTATGCGGTGTTTCGGGAAATCCGCCGCGACCCGCGCTGCGCGGAAATTCCGGTGATCTTTCTCACTGCCCGCGCTCAGACTGAGGATCGCATTCACGGCCTCGAGGCCGGTGCCGACGACTACCTCACCAAGCCGTTCAGCCCGAAGGAGCTTTTGCTGCGCGTGCAGGCCATCCTCAAGCGTGCCGATCCGGCTCCCGGCTCGGTCGATTTCGAGCACGGGCCCTTCCGTTTTGATAAAAACTCGCTGAAATTTTACCTCTGTGATGAGCCGGTCGAGCTGACGGCGACCGAGTTCAAGCTCTTGCTATTTCTGGCCGAGCGCGCTGGCAAACCGCAGGAGCGCAATGCCCTCTTGCGGACGGTCTGGGGCTACAGCGATGCGGCACACAGCCGCACGCTTGATACTCACATGAAAAGGCTGCGCCAGAAACTTGGCGCTTATGGGGCTTGGGTTCACACGATTCGCGGCATAGGTTACAGCATCGCCCAGCCCGAAGAATGACTGCGTTCGCCATCACTGTTTCGATCATCGCCCTAATTTTTTTGGTGGCGTTGATCTCGTCAAAGGTTCGCCACACGCGCTTCGCAAAAAAAATGAAATCTCGCGAGTTGGAACTCACTCGGCTCTGCCAAGGTGAAACCGCGCAGGCGCGCAATGAGCGCAATCTGCTGCTCGACGCGCTTGGCGATGCCTTCATTCTCGTGAACTCGGAGGGTTTGATCCGTTTCGCCAATTCCGCCGCCCATCAACTCTTCGGCAACCGCGAACTCAACGGCCGCCACATCCGCGAGGCGTTTCCCGATCCGCGACTTATCGATTCGATCCTACCCTGCATCCAAACCGGTGAGCCTGTGCGCTCGGATCTTATCCTGCCCCAACAAAGCTCGCCGCTCGGCGACTCGGAAAACCGCGGCATCAATGCATGGCGCGTCGATGCGGCACGCCTGCCAAACGCCTTGCGCGGCGGCTCGACCACCCGCGTGATTATCCGCGACCTCACTGCCGAGCATCAGACCGAGCAGATCCGCAAGGACTTCGTCGCCAACGCCTCGCACGAACTCCGCACGCCGCTCGCCATCATCAATGGTTACCTCGAAAATTTGCTCGAGGATGACATGCTCAACGAACGCGACATCGCTCGACATTATCTCGGCATCATGCGCAAGCACGCCGATCGCATCTCGCGCATCGTCGAGGACATGCTCGTCATTTCGCGTCTCGAATCCGGCGAGGCATCAACCCTCAAAGTCGAACCCTTCTACCTTGGCTCCTGCGTCAACGACGTGCTCGAGCGTCTCGAATCGGTGATCTGCAACCAAGGGGCCGATGTGCAAAACTTGCTACCGGAAACAGGCCTGCACATTCATGGTGACCGTTTCTACTGGACCCAGGTGTTCTTCAATCTCATCGAAAACGCCCTCAAGCAAAACCCCCGAGTCGGCCTGCGCGTCGAAGTCGGCTGCGACGAGACTGCCGATGCCTATCACGTATGGGTGAGTGACAACGGCATCGGCATTCCAAGCGATGACTTGCCACATATTTTCCGTCGCTTCTATCGCGTCGAAAAACATCACTCGCAGCGGGAAATCAAAGGCACCGGCCTCGGGCTTTCCATCGTCAAACGCGCGATCGAAGCTCACGGCGCGACAATCCAAGTGACATCGACTCCCGGTCAAGACACCCGCTTCCTGATCAATATTCCCAGAAAATCCTAAAGCTTGGGACGTGGGTAGATATGTCGATTTCCTGTGATTTTTTCTTTTCAAGATTTGGCACGAATTTTGCTTCAATTTTAGCCGATTTTACGCCAGCATGGCGGTGGCAAAATGCCGTCGGCCATGTCTGAAGTTTCACTCCACCAGTCGCTCTCGCAGAGCCAGACGCTTGCGCCGCAGATGCGCAAGAGCTTGGAGATTCTGCAGGCGAGCACCATGGAGCTCACGCAGATCATCACGCAGGCGCTTGAGACCAACCCGGTCCTCGAGGATGCGACCGAGTCGATTTCGCTCGATGCCGAGGGGCCCGATCCGGACGAGGTGGATTCGTTGGGTTATCTCAACGAGACCGATGACGATTGGCGCGACAGTCGGATTCTTGAGGGTCGGGTGTCGCAGTGGACCGGTGAGGATGAAGAGCGGCGGCAGCATTTTTATGAATCGATTGTGGCGCCGGTGACCTTGCAGCAGCATTTGCAGCAGCAGCTCGATCTTTCGATGGTCGATCCCAATGTGCGTGAGGCGGCCCAGGCGCTTCTTGGCAATCTCGACGAGCGTGGCTTTCTCGATCTGCCCGCCAAGGATTTGGGCATTCGACTTGGGATCAAGCCCGCATACTTGAAAGCGGCACTGCGCTTGGTGCAATCGTTCGATCCGGCGGGCGTTGGCGCGGCAAATATCACCGAATCGCTTTTGCTGCAGTTGGAACGAAAGGGAGGTGTGGAAACCATCGAATACAAGGTGGTGCGCGATCACTTGGAGGACCTTGCGCGCAAGCGTCATCCGCAGATTGCCAAAGCTCTGGGCACCAGCATCGAACGCATCACCGAGGCGGCTTCGCGCATTGGCCGGCTCACGCCAAATCCCGGCGGTGACTTTAATCCATCGGGAAATCCCTACATCCAGCCCGATGTGATCATCGAGCGCGACGAGGATGGCACGCTTGGCGCGCGGCTCACCGGCGAGAATTTGCCCGACCTTCGCATCAACGATTTTTACAAGGACATGCTCGGAAAAGATGGGGTCAATGCCAAGGCGCGGCAGTTTCTGCGCGACCAAATTCGCGACGGCCGCAGTTTGATCCGATCGATTTCACTGCGTCAGGAAACGATTCTTGCGATTGCCCACAAGCTCATCGCGCATCAGGCGGATTTCTTCAACAAGGGCCCGCGTCATTTGCGTCCGCTCACGATGAATGAGATCGCTGATGAATTGGGCATGCATGCGACTACCGTTTCGCGTGCGGTTGCCGGCAAGTATCTGCAAACGCCGCAGGGGCTGATGGAAATGCGTTCGTTCTTTGCCACGGGGTATCAGACGCGTGATGGCGAGGAAGTTTCCAACACCGGCGTGCGTGAAGCGATTCAGCAATTGGTGGCGGCGGAGAATCCTGCCAAGCCGCTCTCCGACGAGGCGCTCATGAAGGCGCTCGCCAAGCAAGGCATCAAGGTCGCGCGCCGTACCGTCGCCAAGTACCGCGAACAGCTCAACATCCTGCCCTCGCATTTGAGGAAATCGTTTTGAGCGATTTGCCGCGCGGGATTAGTTTGAACCACGAAATACACGAAGAGCGCGAAGCATGGAAGTGAGCTGCTATTCAGTCAGCTCGACCCCAACCGGGGATGTTTGTAAGTGACTACTGATTTTTTGATGAGTGAAAATGAGCTCCAATAAAATTGCTCTATCATTTTTCTTCAATCAGTTCATCAGTGAAATCAGTGGTCTATCTTCGAACAAGGTCCTCACGCTTCGACCTTTATCTCATTTTTTACTTTGTTTTTTCGCAAGGGCGCACGGGCAGGTGATGTGGCAACAATGCTGAGAAGGCATGGACGAGCGGGTAAGAGAGCAGTGCGGCGAGCACGCCGGAGACCATCGTGCCAAGCACGAAGCTTGCGGCGTTGAACATGCCGACCTTGGGTACATGGAATTGGACATGTGAGAGGAAATGCGGCATCGGCACACCGAGTGAATCGCGCAGCCAATTGCCGAGGAAACATTGCCCAAACAAAATCGCCGGTGTGGTGACCGGGTTGCTGATCCAGCAGGCGGCGAATGCGAAAGGGACATTGGCGCGGAAACGAATCGCCAAAAGTATGGCGGCGATGGATTGGAAAGGCATCGGCATCAGCGAAAAAAACATGCCAATGGCGAGGCCTGCGGCGACGGTGTCGCGGCAGGGGATCCACAAGCGCCGGTCGGCTACCGGCCTCGACAATGCGCGCCACCATGCACGGTCGCGCAGGTGCGGATGCCGGATGGTCCGCAACGAGCTTCGCACGAGTTTCAAATAGCTCTTTTTCATGAGGCCGCGCTGCAAATTCGGCTGGGAGTGGAAGACATTCAATCGCAAAACCCTTGCAGACTTGTCCGTCGCCGCCGCAGAGTGAGCGCGAAATCATGCAAGCTTGGCAAGCCCTCATCCTTGGAATCATCGAAGGCATCACCGAATACCTTCCCATCAGCTCGACCGGGCATTTGCTTGTCGCGCAGCAACTTATGGGCATCGGCTCGACATCGGCGCAGGACAAGATTGCGGCCGATGCTTTTGCCATCTGCATCCAAGGTGGCGCGATCCTTGCCGTGCTCGGGCTTTACCGCGAGCGGGTGCTGCGCGTGATCCGCGGCATGTTGGGATTTGACGGTGAAGGCTTGAAGCTTGGGCTGGCATTGATCGCCGGATTTATTCCCGCAGCAGTATTCGGACTCATGTTTGACGATTGGATCGAATCCAAATTATTCGGCATGTGGCCGGTCATCTTCGCATGGATCGTCGGCGGCGTGCTGATTCTTGCCGCGGTGTGGTGGCGCAAAAAAAATCCGGCCCAGTCCGGCGGACGCGACCTTCGCGAGCTGACGTGGAAGTTGGCATTGATCATTGGTTTGCTGCAATGCGTCGCGATGTGGCCGGGCACGAGCCGCAGTCTCATGACGATTGTCGGTGGGCTGCTTGTTGGCTTGTCGGTGACAGCCGCGGTGGAGTTTTCATTTTTGCTTGGCGTGCTCACGCTCACGGCGGCGACGGCGAAAAAGGCCGTCTGGCCCGTCGAGGGGCTTGATCCGGCCTACGATGTCTGGTTCGGCGGTGCGAAGTTGATGTGGCAGACCTATGGTGCGATGCCGATCATCGTCGGAGTTGCCGCTGCCACCATCTCGGCCGCGGTTGCAGTGAAGTGGTTGGTAAACTACCTGCAAAGCCACGGACTTTCGCTCTTTGCGTGGTATCGCATTGCGATTGGCCTGGTGATGATGGGTATCGTTGCCTTTGGGTGGATCAAGGCCTTTTAAAACTTCGCGTTTCTAACAGAAACGCACCATGTCCTTGAGATACTGCCCCCATAGGAATAGGAGCCCGCGTTTTGAGTAGCGGAAGTGACCGTCGCCCGCCTTCTTGATGATGCCGCAGTTGAGGTTGTGTTGGATCTGTCGGCGCATTTCTTCCTCGACGGATTCTTCAATGCGTTCGGGGTCAGGGATCCGCAGTTCCTGCAGCGATATCTTTTTCATTTCGAGATAGGCGCGATGGTCGCGCAGAATCTCGTGAAAGCAGTTTTTGCCGCATGGCACATGGTTCCAGCGGACTTCCGGCGGGCAGCGCAATGTGGGTGCGAAGGGGAAATTCGTCGTGCGCCAGAGGCGGCCATCGCCGTCGCGCGAGGTGATCGAGACGAAGGCAAAAACCACATCACTCTGTTCGCAGAGGCATACCGCGGAGACCGCACGCTCCTCGGGGTGCCAAAACAGACTAAAAAATTGCCGCATGCCTGCCCAGTCCCAACCGCAGTCGGACACATGCTCGAAGCCTGCCTCCTCCATGGCCATCGCCGCTTCGGACGCGTTGGGAAAATAGGCCGGATTGGGAATCGGCCGTCGGCTCAATTGGTTTTCCACCGGCAGTCGCAGGCGGCGGATCCGCGTCAGCAGTTCGACCCACGGCAAAAACGCCCAGATGGCGGCACCGGCCAAACCGCCCAGCAAGCTATCGGTGAGAAAATAGACCAGCAGAAAAGTCGCCGAGATGTAGACCAAGGCGCCAAGTTTCCGCATCATGCGCCGGCGCGAGGCCCGCAAGGCCACCGCCAACATCAACATTCCCAAAACCATCAAGGTTGCTCGCATCGGACAGCAAATTCTTCAAAGGATGTGACAAAACATACGCTCACACGATTTCCATGCCTCGCGCCTGCACGCAAGCGCTTGTTGTCCAGTAGGCTGCATTTGCGGCATTTTCTGCCAATTTGCGGTGGAATGGCCTCAATCCCGCCTTGCCACGCGACTAAAAACGAGGCATAGCCCCGCGTCCTGCCGCAAGGCCACCCCATTCCATGTCCCTCAATATCCGCAACCTCGCCATCATTGCCCACGTTGACCACGGCAAGACCACCCTCGTCGACCAACTCCTTCAGGCCGGCGGCACTTACCGTGAAAACCAGGCCGTCACCGAACGCGCCATGGACTCGATGGACCTCGAGCGCGAAAAGGGGATCACCATCAAGGCCAAGAACACTTCGGTCCACTGGGAAGGCCACACGATCAACATCGTCGATACTCCGGGGCACGCCGACTTCGGTGCCGAGGTCGAGCGCGTGATGAAGATGGTCGATGGCGTGCTGCTGGTTGTTGATGCCTTTGGCGGACCTCAGGCGCAGACGCGTTTCGTTTTGCGCAAGGCACTGGCGGAAGGCCTCAAGCCGATCGTGGTGATCAACAAGATCGACCGCCCGCTCGCCGATCCGATCAAGGTTCGCGACCAAGTGCTGGAGCTTTTCCTCGACCTCGACGCGACCGAAGACCAGTTCAACGCGCCCTTCGTTTACGGTTCTGCGCGCGATGGTTATTTCATGGATCATCCCGAGGATGAGAAAAAGGACTGCATTCCGTTGCTCAAGAAAATCGTCGAGTTCATTCCCGAGCCGCAGGCCGATCCTTCCGCGCCATTTTCGATGCTCGTTTCCAACATCGAGTGGGATGATTATGTCGGCCGTGTGGCGGTCGGCAAGGTGCTTGGTGGCAGCGTGAAAAAAGGCGACACGGTTTGGCTGCTGCGCAAGGACGGCACCAAGCAGCAGTCGAAGGTGATGAAAACTTTCAGCTACTCGGGACTTGCGACGCACGACTCCGAAGGTGGCACCGCGGGTGGCATCGTCGGCGTGGCTGCGGGCATTGAGAGTGTCGACATCGGTGAAACGCTCGCCGGTTCGCCGGATGTCGAGGCGCTGCCATTTGTTGAGATCGACCCGCCGACCGTGCAGATGCAGTTTTCGATCAACGACGGACCGCTCGCCGGCAAGGAAGGCAAGCATGTGACTTCGCGTGCGATTCGTGAGCGTCTGATGCGCGAGTTGAAGACCAACATTTCGATTCAGGTTGAGGACACCGATCAATCCGGCATTTTCAATGTCTCCGCGCGTGGCGCGATGCAGATCGCAGTGCTTGTCGAACAAATGCGCCGCGAGGGATTCGAGGTCTGCGTTTCAAGGCCGATGGTGATTTATCGTCGCGATGAGGGTGGCAAGCTGCTCGAACCTTTCGAAACTCTCTATGTCGAGGCGCCGGGGGATTACACGCAAGGCATTCTCAAGGCACTGATCAACCGCAAGGGTCTCATGGAGCACATGGACACCGAGCCAAGCGGACGCACCTTCATCCAAGCGGTGATCCCAACCCGCGGCTTGATCGGATTTGAAACCGAGTTGGTGAACCTTACCTCCGGTCACGGCATCATGAGTCACCTTTTCAAGGAATACAGCGAGTACGCCGGCGAAATCACCACCCGCACGACTGGCACGCTGGTCTCGATGGATTCGGGCGCGGCCACGACCTATTCGCTGCAAGCGCTCGAGGAGCGCGGCATTCTTTTCGTCGGCCCCAACGATGCGGTCTATGCCGGCATGCTGGTCGGTGAAAACCCGCGAGTTGGCGACCTGCCGGTGAACCCGGTGAAGGAAAAGCACCTCGACAACATGCGTTCGTCGGGCAAGGACAAGACCTCCAAGCTTACCCCGCCAGTGCGCTTCTCGCTCGAGCGTGCGATCGAGTACATCGACAGCGACGAGCTGGTCGAAGCCACTCCGCAAAACATCCGCCTGCGCAAACGCATCCTCGATGCCAACGCCCGCAAGCGCGCCCAGAAAGGTGTGGAGGACCGCAGCAATCGCGGTTGATTCCCGCCTTGCCGCATTGCGAAGAGACTGACAATTTTTTCACTCTAACACCCCAAACGCCATGGCCAACAAGGATTTCACCGACCCCGTCCGCATGGAGAAGATCGTTTCGCTGTGCAAACGCCGCGGATTCATTTTTCAAGCA
>JAPOLH010000150.1 GCA_029977225.1 Verrucomicrobiaceae bacterium
GCGGCATCGCCGGCCCGCAGCTGAGCAATGCGTCTTACTGGCCCGGGGCGGCCCGAGAGTCGTGGGAGTCGCCGGCCCGGAAGTCGTCGGCCCATTTTCCCAACATTTCGGCAAAATGTTGCTCGTTTTCGGCTGCATCGGCTCCGATTTTTGCAAGTAAATATGCGTTTTGCAGCATTTTTCAAAATCTACCAGATTATCTAGCTGAAATTTTTGAAATTTGACAAAATTTTGCATTTTGCGACATTTGCATTTTTTTTGCTGAAATTTGAAATTTCACGAACATTGCTGTTTTTTCAAACCGAATTTTTGCGAATATTTTGAGATTGCAGCGGTGCAAAAGTATGCAAATCTTGTAGAGCTTGAAAAATGCTGTCAAAGACAGTCAAACGCATATTTTATTGCAAAAGTTCGTCTTGATACAGCCGAGAACGAGCCCGCCAAAAATTTGCAAAATCGAAAATGCATTTTTCGAAATGCATTTTTCGAAATGCATTTTTCGAAAAAATGCATTTTGGCCGAAGTCGAAGCTGACCTCGAGAGAGGCGAGCGGCTCCGCCGAC
Organism: Verrucomicrobiaceae bacterium; assembly: GCA_029977225.1. Taxonomy (GTDB): domain Bacteria; phylum Verrucomicrobiota; class Verrucomicrobiia; order Verrucomicrobiales; family Akkermansiaceae; genus Luteolibacter. The sequence continues at coordinate 564 of JAPOLH010000150.1, forward strand.
GTGAACCACCCGAACTCAGCAGCTCAAGTGAATCACCCAAAGC
>JAPOLH010000151.1 GCA_029977225.1 Verrucomicrobiaceae bacterium
GGCGGCGGCGTTTAGAATAATAATGAGGAAAGAGAGAAAAAAAGGAGGAAAAAAATAAAACGCTGACAGAATAGAAGTGTTGTATCTCTCAAATAATAATACACATGTGCGCGTGCGAGAGAAGACAGAGCGTGGGTTTTCACTTCCACTCGTTCTTTCTCTCTTTTATGGTCTAATATCGCTCGTTTTCACGAGCGCTGTTCGGACGCGTGTGCTTGCAAGCCTCCTGTTCGCTAGTTGCGCGCTCTCTCTCTCTCTCTCTCTCTCTTCATCGCACGAAGGATAAAAACAAAAATAAATACATATTGAATCTCTTCTCTCTCTCTCTCTCTCTCTCTCTTTCTCTCTCTTTGTGCTTTAACGTCTGGCGGCAATTTGTCGTCGGCTGACAGCTTCGGCAAAGGTGGCGATGCGCTCCAAGTCCTCGCTTGCGCTGTTTCCACTGTTCTCGCATCTTTTACGTAAGCCGCTTTCTTCCAAGAGAAGAAACAACAAAAGCGTCTGCGCCTCGCCGTAGGAATCCGTGGCCAAGTTGAAGTTACCTACGAGTTCTTCGACAGCGCCCGCGCGAGTGAGCTGTAAAGCACGATCGTGTGCGAG
>JAPOLH010000152.1 GCA_029977225.1 Verrucomicrobiaceae bacterium
CCGGCGGCTTTATCTTTTCATAAAAGTGCCGAATCATGATTGATGTCGTGCAGCCTTGGTGGAAAGCTGGAATCGGGGAGCTTTTCCGCCAGTAGATTTGCGAGCAGTTTGTTTCGTCCGAGCCATTAGTTAAAAAATAATGCCATGCTTGACATGGTCTTCATGTGATGTAGAGATTGTGTAGAGAGGTAACATCATCTTCTCTTGATTGAAAATGGCGCGACACACAAAAAAAATTATACATAGGAATTAGTACGGATACAGTAGCCACACGTGACCAAATTTCAGCCCGTCGAAAATCTTCCTCACCAGACATGCCACTCACACAACAGTACCTCCTTGACAAAAAGTCCACTGCTAGCAAATGGAATCCGTAAGATCACCCATTCCTCTTGTTAGCACCCTCGTCTTCCCAACCGCCGGCCCGTCAACACTGCAGAATCGTTCCTGGATAATGAACGCAGCATCATCATGGAAAGTGGCGACGAAAGAAACACATGGATGGGGGATTATTTCGCTCTTATTGGAGATGGCGTTCTACATTCTGACAACGGCGACACTCGCTGTAAAGTTGCATTCCATATGAC
>JAPOLH010000153.1 GCA_029977225.1 Verrucomicrobiaceae bacterium
GGTCAAGAAGGGCGTAAAATTCACGCAGAAAATCTTGAACAGCCTTGACTACCTGACCATCAACAGCGACGGTTGGGTCCGTGACGCGGACAACAGCGCGTTGGTACGCCGCGTGGTACATAACTACCACTTGAAGTACAACGACGTACTCGGTGCCTACAAGCGACGCAAGTTCCAAGTAACTGTAGGGGACGAACTCCCAACGGGCATCGTGAAGTTGGCCAAGGTATACGTCGCCAAGAAGCGCAAGCTGAAGGTGGGTGATAAGATGGCCGGTCGCCACGGAAACAAGGGCATCGTAGCCAAAATCGTTCGCGCAGAGGACATGCCGTTCCTCGAGGACGGAACACCCGTCGACATCGTATTGAACCCGCTGGGCGTACCATCGCGTATGAACCTGGGTCAGATTTACGAGACCGTGTTGGGTTGGGCCGGAATGAACCTCGGTACGACGTACTCAACGCCGATTTTCGACGGAGCCTCTTTGGACCAAATCACAGCCATCACCAACGAAGCGGGTGTGCCGGAATGCGGCGTTACCTACTTGTACGACGGTGGTACCGGCGAACGTTTCGACCAGCCAG
>JAPOLH010000154.1 GCA_029977225.1 Verrucomicrobiaceae bacterium
GCTGTTTCCACCACCACCGGCGGAGGAAGACGTCGGGCCACCACCGACGACCCCGCGCTCTTCTTCGTTCGTCATTTCTCTTCTCTCTCTCTTCTTTTATCCAAGAACAGTTTTTTGAAGAGTGGTCTTCCCGTTTTATTCCCGTAAAAAAATGAAGAATTCCAAACTCTCTATGTACGTGTTTGTTATTATACGATCGAGAGAAGAGAAAACGACCTCTGCTTCTCTTTCTCTCTCTCTTTCTCTCTCTCTTTCTGCGAGAGAGCGCGCGCGTGAAACTCTCGAACACCGCGCGGATCTTTCTACTTTTTGCGTTAAAGTGTGTTGCGAGTTGTAGAGAGAAGAACTGCGGCCGGGGGACTCCTTTTTAGAGCACAAAAACGTTTAGGGTTTACATTTAGGGTTTCAAAAAATCGAGCTTCAGCAGAAGGTTTGTCTCTTTCCCTCTCTGCACAACTTTCCCGCGCGCGCGGACGCACAAAACCGAAAGAGAAATCGCAGCAAGCAGTCTCCCTACTGTCGTCATGTCTTCTTCTTCTTCCTCTGCGCTTCTCGCTCGTCGCTGTTTCT
>JAPOLH010000155.1 GCA_029977225.1 Verrucomicrobiaceae bacterium
TCATAATCAATACTTGCAAGAATAAGAATTGTCAGAATGTAGGCTATAAATATTTTCCAAAGGCCACGAAATAAAAACCATACTGGAAGAAATGGTAGTAAAGTCACAAAAGGCAGAGCAAGCCAAGCAAATCCAGTTTTAACAGCTTTAACCTCTTTTGTAGGATGGCTCAAAACTTTGAAGGTTTTCATTAAGTTTTAAGGTTATTTTCTTGAACGAAAGTATACCAAAAAAATCTAATATTGAATAACTAGTAAATCGTGGAATTGGGGCGAGAAACGGGGCTCGAACCCGCGACAACCGGAATCACAATCCGGGGCTCTACCAACTGAGCTATTCTCGCCATAAAATGTGGCGCGCCCAATACGATTCGAACGTATGACCTACGGCTTAGAAGGCCGTTGCTCTATCCAGCTGAGCTATGGGCGCAATAACTTTCTTTAATTATTAGGCTTGCACATATTAAATTTTGGTCGGAGTGGAGGGATTTGAACCCCCGACCACCTGGTCCCAAACCAGATACGCTACCAGACTGCGCTACACTCCGAAGGTGAGTAATTATACTGTCATAC
>JAPOLH010000156.1 GCA_029977225.1 Verrucomicrobiaceae bacterium
GTAGAGCAAGGGATTGAAAATCCCTGTGTCGCCAGTTCAAGTCTGGCTCTTGGCAGCTTTGGAAACAAAGTAAACTAAGAAGGATGGCGGGCGTAGCCAAGTGGTAAGGCAATGGGTTGTGGTTCCATCATTCGCGGGTTCAATTCCCGTCGTTCGCCCACCAAATGATTAATGCGGGTATAGCTCAGTGGTAGAGCGCCACCTTGCCAAGGTGGATGTCGCGTGTTCGATCCACGTTACCCGCTTTTTTATTTTAAACTAAACAAATTACTTTTTGATCTAATAAAGTTATTTTTTTATAATAAAGTATAATAAATATCGCCCTATTTTAAAATTTTTAAATGACAGTTTATTCTTTTTTGGGGTTTATAGGATTTGGTATGCTATAACATAGCGGTAGTTATTACACGTTCTATGATGTAATACCTCCAAATTAGCGAACTTGCAACGCTTTGCGGCAATAGCATAAAGATTTGAATGGCACCTCAAACTGAGACTCGCACATCTGCAGGATTTAAGGCCGGTGTAAAGGACTACCGTCTTACATACTACACTCCTGAGTACCAAGTAA
>JAPOLH010000157.1 GCA_029977225.1 Verrucomicrobiaceae bacterium
ACCCCTTTTCATGGAATATGCCATATAAATTGTGCCCCAAAGTATCTTGAAGGGATTCTAGAGCTTAGAAAAGTATATTTTAGGGGTCTCAGAGGCCAATTTGATGTCAAAAAGGCCAATATTAGGGGACTAATAGCGAAAAACGGCTGTTATAGACCTATTTTGGTTACTAGAACCCACCTATGACCCCTTTTCATGGAATGTGCCATTAAAATTGTGTCATAAAGTATCTTGGAGGGATTCTAGAGCTCAGAAAAGTATATTTTAGGGGTCCCAAAGGCCAATTTGATGTCAAAAAGGCCAATTTTAGGGGACGAATAGCGAAAATCGGCCGTTATAGACCTATTTTGGTTACTAAAACCCACCTTTGACCCATTTTCATGAAATATGCCATAGAAATTGTGCCCTAATGTATGTTGAAAGGATTCTAGAGCTCAGAAAATTAAATTTTAGGGGTCTCAAAGGCCAATTTGATGTCAAAAAGACAATTTTAGGGGACTAATAGTTAAAATCGGCCATTGTAGGTCTATTTTGGCTTCTAGAACCCACTTATTACCCCTTTTC
>JAPOLH010000158.1 GCA_029977225.1 Verrucomicrobiaceae bacterium
GTTTGCGCGCGTACCTGATGATTGTTTTTTTGTGAACCAAAGTCTGAATATTGCAGTTTTTGCGGTTTAAAAAGCACTGTTTAGTGATCGTCGCGAAAAAAGAGTAACATCACAAGCTAGTCTGAGGATTTCTCACTCATCACCATCACCTCTCACCACCTCTCAACACCTCTCGCGCGTAGTAAAAATATAGCAGTATTAGTGTGTATCTCTCTCTCTCTCTCTCTCTCTTTCTCTTTCTCTCTCTCTCTCTCTCTCTGTGAATCATCGAGTATGTTTAAGAAGAAGCCGGTGCAATTGAAGAACGACAACCCGCGGTTGTTCTTCGTCGGTCTCGTGTGCTTGATTTTGTTGTACGTTTACCGAGCCATTCTCCTCTCCTCTTCTTCGTCAAAGAAGAAGAACGAGAAGAAAAACGGAACGAAGAGCGATGATGCGAAGGTGTTGGATAAAACGCGGAAAATTAGCGCAGAGGAGGTGAAGAAACACAACAAGGTGGATGATTTGTGGATCATCATAGACAAGAAGGTGTACGACGTGACGGAATACGCGGAGG
>JAPOLH010000159.1 GCA_029977225.1 Verrucomicrobiaceae bacterium
AAATGAAGATGGAGTTTTCCTTGTTCAGCTGCGCTGCATCGCGAAGCAGGGTGGTGTTGAGCGCACCGCAAAGTCCCTTGTCCGTGCTGACGAGGACGACGGCGCGTTTTCCGGTGTCGCTGCGTTTCTCGGTGAGCGGATGCTGGAAGTCGGTGACCGTCGCGGTGACCTCCGACAGCACTCGGTTCATCAAGTCCGCGTAGGGGCGGCCGGCCATGGCTGCGTCCTGTGCACGGCGCATCTTGGACGCCGCCACCATCTGCATGGCCTTGGTGATCTGGGCCGTGTTCTTGACCGACTTGATGCGTCGGCGAATGTCGCGCGTGCTGGGCATGCGTCAGTTCCGGTTAAAAGGTTTTCTTGAATGCGTCGATGGTATCGGAGACCTCGGCCTCGAGCTCGTCGCCCAGCTTGCCCTCGGTCTCGATCTTGCGGAGCAGATCCTTTTTGCGGGTCTCGAGGTACTCGCGGAGTTGGTTTTTAAAGTCACCGACCTGTTCCACTTCCACATCGTCAAACTTGCCGTTTTGCACGGCCCAGAGCGTGACGACCTA
>JAPOLH010000015.1 GCA_029977225.1 Verrucomicrobiaceae bacterium
ATCGGGAAGGGCTTGAGGGCTTTACGTCTCCCTCACATGCGAGGACACACCCACCACACCCCGCTCGCTGCACGACCTCTCGTTTTCCGAAATCGAAAACGAACTCGCCAACGCCGGCATCTCAAAACAACACGCCAAAACCCTCTGGCGCACGATCTACCGCCACGGCATCACCGACCTCCATCAACACGACTTCCTCCCCCCACTCGCGCGCTGGATCCATGAATCGATCGGCGATGGAAAAAAGTTTTTTGTCTCAACCCGCGCTCGATCGCGAAATCCTCAGCAGCGATGGCCTCACGCGCAAATTTCTCCTGCGCCTCAACGATGGTCAGGTGATCGAAACGGTCCTGATGGGTTACGACGCACGCCACACGGTCTGCGTCAGCACCCAAGCCGGCTGCGCGATGGGCTGCGTCTTCTGCGCAACTGGGCAAATGGGTTTCGTGCGGCACCTTCGCCCCGGTGAAATCATCGCCCAAGTCCTCCACGCGAAACGCGTGCTGCATGAAATGAACCCCAAAGCCCGTCTCCGCAATCTGGTGATGATGGGCATGGGCGAGCCACTCCACAACATCGATGCGGTCCATCACGCGCTCGCGACGATTTCCGATGTGCGCGGCATCAGCATCGGGCCGTCAAAAATCGCAATCAGCACTGTCGGCGTCGTGCCAGGCATTTTGCGCATGGCCTCGGAAAACTGGCCCTACCGCCTAGCCGTGAGCCTTCACGGATCGACCGAAGACGAACGCGCCTCACTCGTACCCGCCAGCAAACGCTGGAATCTGGAATCACTCATCGATACCTGTCGCCACTACGGCAGCACCACCGGCAAACGCATTTTCTTCGAGTGGACGCTCATCGCCGGCAAAAACGATTCGCCCGAAACAGCAACTCGACTCGCCGATCTCCTCAAAGGCATCGATGCCCACATCAATCTCATTCCGCTCAACCCAACCGGCGGATTCTCCGGCACCGCTAGCCCCTCCGGCGTGCAGTTTCAAAAAATCCTCCGCAATGCAGGATTTCCCTGCACTTTTCGCCAACGCCGCGGCATCGATGTCGCCGCGGGATGTGGCATGCTCAAGGCAGAGAAAAGAGCGCGAATGGGCGCTTGATGCATGACGCTCAAAATTTGATTCTCCTTCCATGCCCGCACGCAACTTTCATGTCCGCCAAGCCGCAGTCTCCGCCTTGCGCGCTTGGGCGAAGGGACATGATTACGCCGAGACGCTTGTCGAACGCCACGCGCAGCGCCGCAAGTTAAGCCCTGCCGACCGCGGGCTCCTCCAAGCGATCCTCTTTGGTGTCTTGCGCCATCGCCGTTTGCTCGATCACTGGATCGGCGAGCTGCGCCAAGGCAAGGTCGACCCCGAAACGCGCGATGTCCTGCGCGTTGGGCTGTGCCAAATCCTGATCCTCGGCATCCCCGACCATGCAGCGGTCAACGAAACCGTCGAGTCGGGAAAAGCCAGTGTGCGAGGACTCATCAATGCCGTGCTGCGCCGTGCCATCGCATCGCGCAAGCGTCTGCTCGATCAAGTGCCCGATCTCCCAACGCCTGTCGCGCATTCCCACCCCGACTGGCTCTACAATCGCTGGCGTTCCGCCTTCGGCAAATCCAATGCCCTCGCACTCATGGAGTGGGACAATTTGCCGGCAGAAACATTTTGCCGCATCAATCCGCTCGCACCGCCCGCCGACATTCCCGGCGAGCCCGTAAAAAACGCTCCGGGATTTTATCGCATCGAGGGTGCGATCCCCAACGATCTCATACAAAGGGGAGCGATCTACATTCAGGATCCGGCCACGCGTCATTCGGTCGAGCTGCTCGCACCACAACGCGGCGAGCACATCCTCGACGCCTGCGCCGCGCCTGGTGGTAAAGCATTTCTCATCGCCGCTGCAATGGGCTCTGCCGAAAATCTCGTGTGCACGGACTCCAACGAAAAACGCCTGCCACGACTCGAGCAAAACCTCGAGCGACTCCACGCCGGTAAGGCAAAGGTCAGCGTGCACGATTGGACCCAACCCGCTCCATCCGCATGGCATGGCGCATTCGATGCCATCCTGCTTGATGTCCCCTGCTCCAACACCGGCGTCATCCGCCGTCGCGTCGATGTGCGCTGGCGCCTGCAACCTAACGACATCGACAAGATCGTTCTCACCCAACGAAAAATTCTCGAAAATGCCATCCCCTGCCTCAAGCCAGGCGGTCGCATCGTTTATTCGACCTGCTCGATCGAAGCCGAGGAAAACATGAAACAAATCGAGGCATTTCTCAGCGATCATCCCGAGTTCGAAATGATCGCCCATGCCGAAGCCCTGCCCTTCTGTGATCAAACCGATGGTGCATTCGCTGCCTGTTTGAAAAAAAGATAGGGATCTTCGAGGCTAAGACCTTTCTCCGCAAAGCCGGCTCTAACAACCCTACATCACAACATCCGCGGAAAAATCGCCCGCAACGAAGCCTGCCACTTTTCCAGAAAGGCCAGATTGCGCACACTTCGAGCCGCATTCGTCGCATCCGAGGGACTCGCATCTTGGTAGTGCGAAAATGCCGCACACTCATATTCAATACGATCGTTTACGCGCGCGATCATGCCCTCAAGCTCCTCGCGACAACGCTGCGTTTCATCCTCCAAGAGCGCGCGACCAAGCGCCGACTTCGCATCGTCTCGCTTGCGAATAAGCGTCTCACAGTTCTGCATCGTCGCGCCCACTTCGGCGAAAAGATCCATCAGCGAATCATCCACCGCACCACGCGGATCAATCTTCATCCCTCGCAGCTCGAACCAATGCGCCAAGCGCCGCGACGGGCTTGCCACCATGTCATGGGCACGCTGCAGATCCGCAAAATCCCCATCACTCCCACCCGCATCCGGATGAATTCGCTTTCCAGCCTCACGAAACGCCTCGCGAAGCTCCTCGGCGCTGATACCAAGGCGTTGATCCAAACCCAGCATTTGAAAAGCATCGAAGGACTGCATGATTTAAGAAAAAATTTGGGACCTCATGCCATGGCTGGCAACCCCCCATTGTGTTCAGCTCATTTTATCCAAACAAAAAACCGCCGTCCGGAATGACCGAACGGCGGCTTGATGATTTCTATCTCCGCATCAGGCGCTGACCGCCGAAGCTTTCGCTTCGAGCGCTTTCTTTGCCTGGGCGACGATGGCCGAAAACGCGGCGGCATCGGTGATCGCAAGGTCCGAAAGGATCTTGCGGTCGGCCTCAATGCCAGCGGCTTTGAGACCCTCGATGAAGCGCGAATAGGTCAATCCCTCGGCGCGAACGGCAGCGTTGATACGCTGTGTCCACAACCTGCGGAACTGGCCTTTGCGGCGCTTGCGGTCGCGGTATTCATAGGTCATCGCCTTGCGGACGGCGTCCTTGGCGTAACGGAAGAGTTTCGAGCGGAATCCGCGGAAACCCTTGGCACGCAGCAACACGCGCTTGCGACGCTTGCGGCTGGCCGGTGAGTTGGTTGCTCTTGGCATGTGGTTGTTTCTGTTCTGACAGGTCGTTGTTTACATACCTCCCACAGTCTCACCTGTCGTGCCTCCCTCGCGGGATCAGGCTGTGTAGAGGCCGTCCGATTCGCGGACGGGGGCGCTTTCCGTTGCCGGCTTCAGTTTCAGTGGAAGGGAAGATTCTCTTTGACGTTTCTAATGTCAGCATCGGAAACAAGGCATGCTTGGCCCAGCCTGCGCTTGCGCTTGCTGTTCTTGCCTTGCAGCAAGTGGCGTGCTCCTTGTTTACGACGAAGGATCTTCCCCGTACCTGTCACCTTGAAGCGTTTGGCAACGGCTTTCCGTGTCTTTGCTTTTCCAGAGACTCTTGGCATGGGGCGCGAAAGCTAACCACCCACCCACCCTTGGCAAGCAAAAACGGCATCTTTTTCCCAGAAATCGGAGAAGCCCCGGCTTCTTAACCCTACCGCAACTGAACGCTTGCAAGTTTCGCCCGCCGGATTTGGATGCCCTCCGCCCATGGCGTCCTCGTTTTCCTTCGAATCCCTCAATCAAGCCCAACGCCAGGCAGTCGGCGCCCTCGACGGCCCCGTGCTCATCCTCGCCGGCGCGGGCACGGGCAAGACCCGCACCGTCACCTGCCGCATCGTCCACATGCTTGAGCGGAAAATCCCCGCCTCGGAGATCCTGGCCGTCACCTTCACCAACAAGGCCGCCAGCGAAATGCGCGAACGCATCGCCGGCATGGTTTCCAAAAAAGCCGCGTCGGAAATGACCGTCTGCACCTTCCACTCGCTCTGCGTCCGGATCCTGCGCGGCGGCATCGACAAACTAGGCTACAAAAAGAATTTCTCGATCTGCTCGTACTCGGATCAGGTCGGCCTGATGAAACAATTGCTGGTTCGCAAAGGCGGCAGCGATGAAAAGATCAAACCAGAGATAGTCCTCAGCGCGATCTCCGGCGCAAAAAACAAAGGGCTCGATCCCGCCGATCTCGATGATGACTTTTTCGCCACGCTGGCGGTCGCCTATCAAAATGAACTTCGCGCGCAGAATGCCGTTGATTTCGACGACCTTCTCCTGCTCGCCGAGAAAGTCCTGCGCGAGCACGATGATGTCCGCGAGCAGTTTCGCCAACGCTTCACACGTGTGACAGTCGACGAGTTCCAAGACACCAACTCGCTCCAAATGCGTCTGTTGCAACAACTCGTGGGCGCGCCATTTCATGTCTGCGTGGTCGGCGATGATGACCAATCGATCTATGGCTGGCGCGGAGCAGAAACGGCTAACATCCTTGAATTCGAGCGCTTCTTTCCCAACCCGAAAATCATTCGCCTCGAGGACAACTACCGCTCGACCCACGCGGTCCTACACACCGCCAACAGCCTCATCCGCCACAACCGCGGCCGTCGCGAAAAATCCCTGCGCACCACCCGCCCCGATGGCGGACCGGTGCGCATCGTCGCCATGCCGGGAGATGATGAGGAAGCAGAGTTTGTCGCGGAAGAAATCCTTGCCGGCAAAGGCAATTCCCGCAAATGGGAGGACTTCGCCGTGCTCTTTCGCACCAACGGCCAGAGCCGCAAACTTGAGCTCGCGCTGCGCGAACGCAAGATCCCCTACCGCATGATCGGCGCGCAAAGTTTCTACGACCGACGCGAGGTCCGCGATGTACTCGCTTACACCCAGTTGATGGTCTCGCCCGAAGCAGATGTGCCCCTGCTCCGCATCCTCAACGCACCCAACCGCGGCATCGGCCAATCGACCGCCGTGCTCGCCACCGATTGGAGTCGCGAACACAACAAGTCGGTATGGGAAGCCCTTTGCGATCCTGAATTCACCCAATCAATCGGCGCCAAAACTCGCAGCGCGATCGAGGCTTTCGTCGCTCTGATTTCTGGCGCGAAAAACCGCATCGATCTGAAAAATGAAAACCCGGCCGATGTGTTGGGCGAGCTACTCAAGGAGATTGATTACCTTCCATGGGTCGGACGCGGATGCAAAACCGACCAAGAACGCCAGCAACGTGGCGAAGGCGTGCAAAGCATTCTCGACAGCCTCCGCGATCACGCGCTGAAGGGGAAAAAGCTCCAAGCTTTCCTCGACGACAGCGCGCTCGCGTCGGATCGCGAAGACGACGATATCGAAAAAAAACAAGGCGCCACACTCATCACGCTCCATGCCTCGAAAGGCCTCGAGTTTCCCGTCGTTTTCCTCGTCGGTCTCGAAGAAGGATTTCTCCCGCACTCACGCAGCATCACCGAAGGCACCAAGGACGAGGAACGCCGTCTGCTCTACGTCGGCATCACCCGCGCCCAAGACCAACTCACGATGACCTATTGTTCGAAGCGTGTGAAATGGGGCCAAGATACTGCCTGCCAGGCGAGCTCGTTCATCGGCGAGCTCGACGACACCCACCTCGAGCACACAAGCTACGAGGAGATTCTCGCCTGCGAACCGGATAGCGATGAACTCAGCAACTTCTTCAGCAACCTGAAGAACATGCTTGGTAACGATTAGAAGAGCTCCGTCCGCACCCTGCGACACGCCATTGCGTCATGGGGGCACATGACATGCCTGCGTAAGATATGCCACTTGCGGAAATTCGATCCGCAGGCTTTCGCATCATGAATATTCTTCTCATGCATCACGGCGACGGCCATGCCGGTGGCGGCCAGATCCAGATGAACCGCCTGCGAGACGGGCTCAGTACACGCGGCATCGAAGCCCGCATCCTCTGCAGGGAAGCATCTCAAAAAGACTCGGTCGTCATGCCGAGCCGACCGCATGTCGAAAAATTTCTGCGCCGCATCACAAGGCCGATCGGACTCCACGACATCCACCTTCTCAGCTCGTTCGATGTCCCCCGCATGGCCGAATTCGCTTCAGCGGACCTCATCGACATTCACTGCACCCACTGCGCCACATTGAGCTACCTCGCTCTGCCGCGCATCACCGCCGACAAGCCCGCCGTCTTCACCTTCCACGACATGTGGCCGATTACCGGGCACTGCCACGCAAGCCTCGACTGCGATCGATGGAAAAACGGATGCGGCAAGTGTCCCTATCCACTCACCGAACCCGCCATCCGCCGCGACGCAACCGCCATCGAGTGGCGACTCAAAAATCACGCCTATCAGCGCTCCAAGTTCACCATCGTCACCCCCAGCAAATGGCTGCAAAACCTCGTGCGACAAAGCATGCTGGCCACTTTCGATGTACGCCACATCCCACACGGCATCGACACGGAAATTTACCAACCGATCGATAAGGAAATCGCTCGCAGCATTCTTGGAATTCCACGGGATAAAAAAATCCTGATCTTCGGAGCAGAGACCATGAAGCGTCCGCTGAAAGGTGCTGACCTATTGGTCATGGCGCTGCATAGATTGCCCGATGCACTCAAACAGGAACTCGTTCTTCTCGTCTTCGGCAATGCGAGCGATGGCATCATCAATCAAACAGGCATCCGATCAATCCAACTCGGCTACCTCCGCAACGATCGCATGAAGGCCCTCGCCTTTTCCGCCGCCGACCTTTTCATCCACCCAAGCCGCGCAGAAAACTCACCGCTGGTCATCCTCGAGAGCATGGCCTGCGGCACACCGGTTGCATCGTTTGCAGTCGGCGGTGTGCCGGAGTTGGTGCGCGATGGCATCACCGGCAAGCTCGCCAAACCCGAACACGCCAGCGATCTCACCCGCGTGATCGAAGATATGATGTCCAACCCGGATGCCCTCTACGCGATGGCACAAAATTGCCGCAGCATCGTCCTCAAGGAATACCCGATCGAACTCCAGACCAGCCGCACCATCGACCTCTATCATCGGCTCATTGCCGAGCATCAGGACGCGGCAAAGCACTGATGCGGCACACCGTTCACGCCGTACGCCCATCCACCACTGCCATCCACCCGCCATTCCGCCGGTGCAAATCAACATGGTGCATGCCCGCCGCATTCCATCCATGACCACTGGCAGTGACGACCGGTTTTTCAAGCATCATCCGCTCGCGATAAACCTCGGCGTCGAGTTCGACGATCTCAAAGGCAAATACCTGAATGCCATAATCCGGATCATCGTCCTGACCGAGCCGGTATAGCTTGCCCTCATGCTCGATGACCCTACCACCCGGCCTTGCGATGTGCTTGTCGAGCTTGACCACCGGATTCATGGAATGCGCCGACCATCCGTCCCTGAGGTTCCGTGAATAATACAAATTCAAAACATCATTGCGCGTCGTACTCGCAAACATCCACCACATGTCGCTATGGCGAAACAGCGTCGCATCAACATAATCATGACCCGTCAGCAGCTTGTTGACGAATTCCCAGCGCCTCGGAAATTCCACCGCCCGGTACAACCTCACGGAAAAATCACTGTGCGACTCGGGCACCATGTATACTTGCCCGTTCCACTCAAACACATGCGGATAAGCGAGATGAAAGCCCTCTTCCAAAACCGACCCCGCGATACTGCCACTCGAAACCGTCAGTACTAATAGCATGCCCGATCACACCTTTGTGTTCGCTCCGTAAGAGAATCTCAAAAAACAAATAATACACACCCTCTCTCACAATCATGAAAGGATCCGCCAGCAATTCGGCATCCACATCGGTCACATCATCACGCGTGAGTACCGGATTCTCCACACGCTTGCTCTCGACCAACTCCCAAGGGCTCGACCCTTCATAAATTCCGATCGTCCAATCCCTCTTCGGCCCTTCGGGCAGTTCAACTTTTCGAGGCTTTAGCAAACTCCGCAAGGTCCTGTACCCTGAAGGCTGATGCTTATGCACCAAAACTCCAAGGATGCCGCCTAGCCCTAGCATCGCCACCATCCATCCCGCGCCATTCGGAAGATATGAGATCATTTATGCTCGATGATGCGCTATACGCGCTGAAGTTTCACTCACGCGATCACGCAAGCGACGATCGAAATTCGTTTGCCATTAAGGGCTCATTGAGGAAGAACAAGAAGCTTCCACCCACCGACTGTGCCTGATCTCTCACTCGAACACGCCCTCAATGCCCGCGGTATCGCGCGCGTCGCCGGAATCGACGAAGCAGGCCGCGGCCCGCTCGCCGGACCCGTTGCCGCCGCAGCGGTAATCCTGCCAAAAAATTTCTCCTGCCCAGGCCTCGACGATTCAAAAAAACTCAGCGCCTCAGCCCGCCGTAAACTCTACGACCACCTCACCACCCACCCGAACATCATATGGTCGGTCGCCACGGCCGACCACGAGGAAATCGATAAAATCAACATCCTCCAAGCCACCCACCTCGCCATGCGACGCGCGGTCGAGGGCCTCAGCGAAGCGCCCGACTATTGCCTCATCGATGGTCTGCCGCTCCGCCAATTTCCCTACCCTCACGACGGCATCGTGAAGGGTGATTCGATCTCGCTATCGATCTCCGCCGCCAGCATCATCGCCAAGGTCACTCGCGACGACATCATGCAAACAATCGACCGCGAGTTCCCGCAATTCGGCTTTGCGAAACATCAAGGTTATGGCACCAAGGCACATCTTGAAGCGCTTCGGATACACGGACCTTGTCGCCACCATCGTCGCTCGTTTCAGCCGGTGGCTCAACTCGCCCTGCCGCTTGACGGCCCCTGATGGCACTGCCCGCGATCGCCGCTGGATCGGCGAATACGGCGAACGCATCGCTGTCGATTTTCTCCGCGCCAACGGCCACCGGATCCTGAAACGAAATTTCAAAGGCCCACGCCGCGGCGAAGTCGACATCATCGCCAGACACGATCGGTTGCTCCTTTTTGTTGAAGTCAAAACCCGGCGCAGCGACACCAAAATCCGCCCACTTGATGCGGTCGACAAATCCAAGCAGCAACTCATCGAGCGCGGCGCCAATGCATGGCTCAAGTTGCTTAAAACACGCAATCTCCCGTGGCGCTTCGATGTGATCGAGATCCTGATCGAAGAGGGCGAAATACCAAAAATCAACCATGTGAAGGACGCGTTCTGAGCGAATCAAACTTGCACGGCACCAGCTCTGCGCGCATCGTGCCCAACAACAGCATGAACAAGCAGTCCGATTCCATGGCATGGCTCACCCGCAGCGACGGGTCGCGCATCATCGGCCGCGGACCCTTCACCGCAGCGGCACAAGCACCCACCAGCGGCACGGCATTTTATGTGCAGGACTTCGCGCTCTCTGATCCGCAACCATGGAAGATCCCGCACGAATCGGAATGCTTCGCATCGGAGTCCATGGCTGCCGCGAAATCATCCGAGCCCATCGAATGCGAATGGCAGGCACTCGATGCCACTCCGTTCTCTGCGGTGTTTCAGGAAATCATGACGAGCATCCACAGCGGCGGATTTGAAAAAACCGTGCCCGTCGTGACCGAAACCGGCGTCTGCAAATCCGCACCCATCCATGCCATTGCCAGCGCAATGCTATGCCAACGCGCACCGCTTCATTCATACGGCTGGATCAATGGCGATTCCGGCTTTGCTGGTGCCACACCCGAGTTGTTGTTCTCACTCGACGATCACCACCTCGAGACAATGGCCCTCGCCGGCACCGCGCGCTCCGAAGACCACGATGTCTTTGCAGCCGACGAAAAGGAAATCCGCGAACACGAATATGTCGCGCAAACGCTAGTCTCGAAACTGCTCGACCTCGGCCAACTCTCACGCCACCCGCGCCGCATCCTCAACCTCGGATCGATCGTTCATTTCCTGACACGCATCTCGGTGAAACTCCATTCGCCAATGCCACCCGAGGCCCTGATCCGCAAACTCCACCCGACCCCCGCCCTCGGTCCCTTGCCACGCACCACCGAAACGATGAACCAACTCATCGGCTGGCGCCAAAGACTCGAATGTCCCGCACAATTCGGCGCCCCTTTCGGCGTTCTTCACAATGGCCGCTTCGAGGCCATCGTCGCCATCCGAGGCATCTGGTGCGATGGCAGTCGCATTCGCATCCCTGCTGGCTGCGGCATCATCGAAGCCAGCCGACTCGTCAACGAATGGCGCGAACTTCGCCTCAAACGCGAATCGGTGAAAAATTTCCTACCATAGTGAGACTCACCGTGGCGGCGGTTTCCAACCGCCATGCCCCACCTTACTCCTCCCGATAGCCTTCAGCCTTGCGCTCATCGATGCAACGCGTGAGCCAACGCACCAACTTCTCGGCTTCTTCCGATTCGTTGCGCAGCGAACTCAACTCGTTCCAATCCAGCTGCGGGCGCGATCTAGGCGCCGCGATTCGGTTGATCTCGAGCTTGGCCATGATCGCCTCGGTTTCACGCGGATGCGCGTTGAGAATGTTCGCAGGGCGTGGAAGTTCATCCAAGGCATCGGCGGTAAGCCCGAAGGAAGTGACACCCACGCCAAAAGCCGCGCTCAGACGACGTAGACCATCAGCCAAAGCCTCGTCCTGGATCGGCGACGCATAAATCAATTCTCCACCCTGCGCCCACATCGACACAGCAAGGGTTTGGTAAAAGTCTTCACGATACGTGTGCAGCGAAGGCTGGATTCGCAGACGCGCGGCGTGCAAACGGAACGGCGCAATCCCCATGCGCTGCTTGAACGAAAGCATCGTTTCGTCGAGCGACATCTCCTCGTCGGGCGAGCCGCCGGTTTCCCAATCAACCAAAACCAGCTCCGGGTACTTCCACAGATTCCCAATCGGCGCGTCTTTGCCGAAGGCCTCGCGAAACGCGAAAGGAAATCGACCGTTGATTTCAAAATATCTCGTCACCACCGCGCGGAACTTGCGGATCCGCAGCATCGCGCCATCGACCGCATCAACATCCGCCGCAGTCAAATCCTCAAGCCTTCCCTGCGTCAGCGCCAGCAACTCCTGAGCTCCGGACAAGGCCGGCAATGGCGCGCTGCGACGATAATAACCCTGACCCTTTTCAACCTTGGCGATCGGCGAACCGGGATCGCATGACATGATGGAAAAATGATAACGCAGCGAGGCGTCAGAATAATTCCCCTTCAACTGCAGCCGCGTCAGCCGGATCAACTCAGTGCCCTTGATGGCATCGCTCGGGTTGCCCGGAAGCAATGGCGGAAGGATATCGGAAAGTTGCTTGCGGAGACTCATGTGGGCGGAAATCGATGACCCGACCATCCAAGGGGCGAGCCCCAAGTCCATCAAGCCCCAATCGAAAATTGTTTAAAAAAAACACCGAACCAGCCCGCTTATTTTTTGAACTCTCCATACGGCTATCCTTGCCGATCGGCACAAATCGGCCATCTTGCTTGCCATGCACCGCCGAGTTTTGCTCGCCCTCACCCTGCCCTTGCTGTGCCTCAACGCCATGGCCCAGGCACCCGACCCCGCAGCAATCCTGGAAGGCGCACGCCTCTCGGCTTCGCTCACCAAACTCGAAAAGGGCCTCACCGGCAGCATCCGCAAAGGCAATCTCAAGACCCCCGTGACGCTCTTTCTGATGGGCCGCGAAATCCAATTCCAGTTTTCCGAAAACCCGAACACGCCACGCATCTTCCACATGCGCATGGGCGATTCGTCATACAACCTTTTTGAAATCATCGATGGCAAAACTCGCGACCTAAGCGCCAGCCAACTCGTCGCACCCATCGCCGGTACCGACCTGACTTATGAGGACCTCTCACTGCGATTCTTCTATTGGCCCAATCCAAAGCTCGAAGGCAGCGAAGATGTCGGCGGTCAACCCTGCTACAAAATCCGTATCGACAAACCGCACAACACACCCGGTCGCTACGAAGTGGTCTATGTCTGGGTGCACGAAAAATTTGGCGCGTTCATGAAAATCCGCGGGCACGATTCGAAGGGCGGGTTACTCAAAGAATTCCAAGTCGAGGACATCATGCAGGTCGCCGACAGAGTCTGGACGCTGCGCAAAATGCAAGTCGCCTCGCACGACCCCCAAAGCGGCCGCCGGATATCGATCACCGATGTGACCTTCGATTCACCCAATCAGGTCAAGCCACGTGGGCTTCGCTGAAAATACGCCCACTGTTTCGCCCATGTCTGGCTGGATCGACGCGCATAACCACCTGCAAGACTCGCGACTCGGCGATCACGATGCACTCATCCGCATCATGCGCGAAGCGGGCATCGAGAAATGCATCGTCAATGCCACCCGCGAAGACGATTGGTCGAAGGTCGAATCCCTCGCCGTCGCACACCCGGATTTCATCATCTCCGCCTTCGGTATCCATCCATGGCACGCACACACCGCATGCCCCGGTTGGCAGGAAAGACTCACTGCACTGCTGATCAAACACCCGCAATCCAGCATCGGCGAATGCGGCCTCGACCGCTGGATCGATAGCCCGACGATCGAAATTCAAACCCCCATCTTGATTGATCAACTCCGCATCGCCCGCGAACTAAACCGCTGCGCAACCATCCACTGCCTGCGCGCATGGGAGCCCTTGTTCGACGCATTCAAACATCAGGCGCCGCCGGAAAAATTCCTCCTCCATTCGTTCAATGGATCGATTGAAACCGCCCGCCGCCTGATCCCGCTTGGCGCGCGATTTTCCTTCTCCGGCTATTTCCTCAAACCGGAAAAATCCCGCACGATCGATGTCTACCGGCAGTTGCCACCCGAACTAATTTTACTTGAAACCGACGCACCCGACATGACCCCACCGGCGGAGTTCACCACCCATCCGCTCGCCGGAAATCTCAACCACCCGGCGAATCTACACGCCATCGGCCACGCCCTCGCCAAGGCTCTGCATCACAGCCCCGAGCAACTCGCCGAACTGACTCGCACCAACACCATCGATTGCTTCACACTCCGGTGAAACGATAACCTTGCATGTCGGGTCACGACGGCTATGGATGTGTCGTGAATTTGGCCGATTTTCGAAAGGAATACTCCGACCGCGGCTTGCGTCGCGCCGACCTCAAAGCGGATCCGATCCAACAATTTGGCGACTGGTTCAAAACCGCCACCGAAGTGGGTGTGCACGAGCCGAACGCCATGACCCTTGCCACCGCCGGAGCCACAGGCACCCCTCTGCAGCGCACAGTCCTACTCAAAGGTTTTGATGAAAATGGCTTCGTTTTTTTCAGCAATTACGAGAGCCGCAAGGCTGCTGACATGCGCGCCAACCCACAAGTTTGCCTACTCTTTCCATGGCTTACGCTCGAACGCCAAG
Organism: Verrucomicrobiaceae bacterium; assembly: GCA_029977225.1. Classification (GTDB taxonomy): domain Bacteria; phylum Verrucomicrobiota; class Verrucomicrobiia; order Verrucomicrobiales; family Akkermansiaceae; genus Luteolibacter. The sequence goes on from JAPOLH010000015.1 coordinate 13,615, forward strand.
TGATCATCCAAGGCCGCGTCGAGAAAGCCACCATCGAAGAATCAACCGCTTATTTCCACTCACGCCCGCTCGATTCGCAAATCGGCGCATGGGTCTCGAATCAAAGCGAAGTGATCGCATCACGCGAAGCGCTCAACGCAAAACTCAACGAAATCCGCGAGCGCTTCGCCGACGGAAAGATTCCGCTGCCACCCTTCTGGGGCGGCTATCGCGTCATCCCCAACACCATCGAATTCTGGCAAGGCGGCCCAGCCCGACTTCACGACCGCTTCTTGTATTCACGCAAGCCCGATGGTTGGAAAATCGAGCGGCTTTCACCGTGATTCAGCACACCAAATAACCCACGCCGCTGCCCGCATGCAAAACCGCTTCTACGGAAATTTCGACACCGAACGCCTCTCGGGTCAGCAAGATGCAGGCGACTATCGCAGTCCTTTCCAAATCGATCGCGACCGCGTCCTGCACACTCCCACCTTCCGCCGCCTGCAAAACAAAACGCAGGTCTTCTGGAGCGGCGAATACGATTTCTACCGCACCCGCCTCACCCACTCGCTTGAAGTCGCGCAAATTGGAAAGTCGATCTGCCTATGGCTCAAATCCCAAAACGATGGACCGCTCGAGCCGGATTTTTTCATCGACCCCGACCTGATCGAAGCCACCTGCCTCGCCCACGACCTTGGCCATCCGCCATTCGGTCATGCCGGCGAACGCTCGCTCAATCACCTCATGGCCGATCAAGGCGGATTCGAAGGCAACGCCCAAACCCTGCGCCTACTCACCGAAAGGATCTTCTCTGCCAAACGCACCGGCATGGATCCAACCCGCGCCTTTGTCGACGGCATCCTGAAGTACAAATCGCTGTGGAGCGAACTCAAGACATCGCTCGGCCACAACCCGCACAACCATTTCATTTACGACGACCAGCAATCGCAACTCGATTGGGTCCTCGCTGGTCACGACTTTCCACTCGAACTCCCGCCCGGCAAAGCGCGTGATTCATTCAAATCAATCGAGTGCCAGGTGATGGATTGGGCCGACGACACGGCCTACTCGCTCAACGACCTCTCCGACAGCGTCCGCGCCGGATTCCTCCACATCGAAAAAATCGAAGCATGGGCCGAGCGCCGCAATCACCCGACCGGTGAAGCCACCCCCCTCGGCGACCTCATTCGCGCCATCCGCCAGCGCCGCGTCGATCCCTTCGTCGGCAAACGCATCGGCCATTACATCCGTGCGACACGCCTCGAATCGCAAACCAATTTCCTCAGCCACCTCACCAACCGCCACCGCTACCAACTCGTCATCGACGAACACTCGAAAGCCGAATCCGAAATCTTCAAAAAACTCGCCTTCGAGGTGGTATTCCTCTCGCCTCAACTCAAACAACTTGAGCTGAAAGGCAGCCGCATGCTGCGCCAACTCTGGGAGGTTCTCGGCACTCGTTACATCGACCGCGAAAGCATCGACGGACAAAACTTCCAGCTGATGTCCGCCGAAAACGCCGATGAAATCACCGCTACCGATTGCGCCGCCACGCGCGCGCGACTGATCTGCGATTACCTTGCCGGCATGACCGATGGCTACGCGGCCCGCACCTACAAGCGGCTCTTCTCGCCAGACTTCGGCTCCATTGGCGACCTGATTGGTTGATTCTTTGAAATGACCACAGTTGCGCTGATTGACTGATTTTTTTGATGAACAGAAATCAGCACTTAAGCCGCACCCACTCTTCAATCAGTTCATCAGTGAAATCAGCGGTCAAATAACCCCTTCTGGTTGGATGGATCCCGTTTTCAAGATCCCCACATACGGAAGATTGCGGTACTTGCCTTGGTAGTCGAGGCCATAGCCCACGACGAAATCATCGCCGATTTCAAAGCCCACATAATCGGCCTCCACCTCCTCCGCGCGCACCTTGTCCTTGGCCAAAAGTACCGCTGTTTTGACCGCCACCGCACCTTCATCCATCAGCCTTTGCGACACCGCATGCAGCGTCCGCCCAGTGTCGAGAATGTCATCGAGTAACAAAACCTGATGCCCTCGCACCTCAGGGAAATGACGATCCAAAAAATCCACCACGCCCGAACTTTCTACCCCACCATGGTAACTTGAAACATTCAGACACTCGATATCCAAGACCCGCGGAATCCGCCGCAATAAATCAGCCGCAAACACCAAAGCCCCTTTGAGCATAATGATCACCACCAGCGGCCCCTGCGGGAAATCCCGCTCGATCTCCGCCGCCATCGCATCAAGCCTCTTCTCAATCACTCCCTCATCGATCAACACCCGCTCAATGTCCTCACGCATGACTTGGAATAAATCCCCCACCCACACGCGCCAAGCACGAATGCCACCACCTCAGCGATCGCGCTTGAAGCGCAGGATCCTCTCCCCCTCGCGACACATGTTCAGACGGTCACGCGCATGAATCTCAAGATACGCAGGATCCTCCCGCAAAGCCTGCAACTCAATGCGTCGGTGCTCTCGATCAGCCAGCGCAACTTTTTCACGCTCTTTCGCTTCGACCAACTTAGCCTCTAGCTTTTTCAACAATCTTTGCTGCGGAACCGCCATCGCAACCACCACAAAACCCAGACTCACGCAAAACAACACAAAGGCACATCGCACCAATGCTTTCACGACACGCGTCCGGGCTTCCAGACGCGCCAAAATTCCAGCATCCATGTGCTTGCCTGCCATGCGCTTGAACCAGAAGCACTAATGTTTACCTAAATGTCAAGCAAACTAAAGGGTTTAACGTCTAGTCCTCTTCCCTCGAAACTTGCGCCTCAAGATCACCTGGACGCCTCACGCAAGCGCTCGAGCTTCTCCATCGCCGCCCCACTGCGAATCATCTCTCGAGCGATCTCAATCCCTTCGGCCATCGAATCGACGATTCCCGCACAGGCGATTCCAGCTGCCGCATTCAGCACCACCATCTCGGTCCTCGGGCCGCTTGCTCTGCCAGCCAAAATTTCCTGTAGCAGCACCGCATTTTCCGCCGCCGAGCCACCCTGCAACGACTCAAGATCCACAGGCTCCATGCCAAAATCACGCGGACTCCACTCGGCATCCGATCGCGAACGCTTGCCACCAGTCACGCAAACCCGCGTCGTTCCCATCAGACTGAATTCATCAACCGCCCGACCATCCGCCGTGGCACCATTCACCACCCAAGCACTTTCACGCCCCAGCCGCTCGAGGATCTCCGCAAAGACCGGGCACAGGTCGCGTGAAAACACCCCTACCAATTGGCACTGCGGCTTGGCCGGATTCAACAAGGGTCCGATCAAATTAAAAATCGTCCGCACCCCGCGCGCGGCAAGCATTTTGCGCACTCCGACCACCGCCTTGAATGCCGGGTGATAATTCGGCGCAAACATAAAGCCCACGCCGGCCTTCTCGACGCATCGCCGGAATTCATCCGGCGGCAAATCAATCCTCACCCCAAGAGCCTCAAGCACATCCGCCCCACCACTTTTTGAAGTGATGCCACGGTTGCCGTGCTTCACCACCACCGCACCAGCAGCCGCCGCCACAAACATCGCAGTGGTGGAAACATTGAACAAATCCAACTTGTCGCCGCCAGTCCCGCACACATCCAAGGTCGGCCCAGGCAAATTGATCTCACCCAAGCCGGGATCAACCGCATGACGCAAACATTCCTCCACAAACGCCGCAATCTCCGCCGCGGTCTCACCTTTCATCGACATCGCCTCGAGCAATCGCGCCTTGCGCTCGTCCGCCACTGTCGCGTCCAAAAGAAAGCTTGCCGCAAGCCCCACTTCGCTAGCGGACATCTCACACCCTTCCCCCAGTTGCTGAATCAACGCTTCCATGCACTTTCATTATCACGCGATGAGCAATCAGCCCAGAAGGAAAAAAATAATGTACATCTATAAAATACATCCGTACACACTGAATCAATCCAAAAAATTGAAAATTTTTTCCCATTTTTTCTTGGGTGACCCAACAAATGTCCTACCCTAGAGGTTATGCATTAGTGGCATATCCACCCACTTGACTACCACCATGGAAAACTTCGCCCCCGGCGACCGAGTCGTCGCCATCGATATCAAGCTGAACGGCCCAAGGGTTCTCCCAAATAACTTCCCTTCCGATTGTTCGTTTCATTTTCCCGACGGCCCTTTAGAGCCCAACAAGGTCTATCATGTCTATGCCATCAACGATGTCGGCAATGGCACCCAAGCCCTCTATCTCACCGGCCTCAGAGTCTTTCTCGATCATACGGAAATCGCTTGGAGCTCATCCCGCTTCCGCCGCGTCGAGTCGACCGGTCACCCTAGAATCGGCCAAACGTCCAAGCCCGACTCGTCGACCTATGATTCGGACTCAACCCTGGAAACATAAGGCGACTCACGCAGCGCCGGCATTGCCGAACCGCTCAACCACCTGCACCACTGCCAGACGCAAGACAAGGTGATCAATGCAACCAGCGTTAGAAATACCGACACAACCACCACATCCAAACGCGCGTTAAAAAGCGCCGATTTCAAAGTCGCCAACCGCTCATCGCTCACACCTCCCGCGATCTCGGCCTCGATCTTCGCGATCGCCGGAATGAATCCCGCAGCCTTCGCCGAGAAAATTTTCATCCATCCCGCGACAAAAGTCACGACCGCCAGAAACGCCAGCGGAATTATGGTCACCCACGCGTACCGCGCGCGACCCGACTTGATCAAAATGGTCGTACCGAGGCAGAACGCGATCACCGCGAGCAATTGGTTCGAAATGCCAAAGATCGGCCAAAGGCTCTTGGCGATGCCCTCGGGATCGATCGCTCCTTGATAAAGAAAATACCCCCAACCCGCGACGAGCAATCCGGTCGCAAGGATGTTGCCCAACCAACTGCCAGTATCGGCAAGGGGCTTCCAAACATGCCCGAGCAGATCCTGCAAAATGAAACGCCCCACCCGCGTACCCGCATCGAGCGTGGTAAGAATGAACAAAGCCTCAAACATGATCGCAAAGTGATACCACAGCGCCAGCGCGGTGTTTCCCGGCAGCACGCGTGAAAACATCGATGCCATGCCCACCGCAAATGTCGGCGCGCCGCCAGTCTTGCCGATCAAAGTCGGCTCCTGGATTTTTTCCGCCAACACCTCCATCTCCTCAAGGGTCACGCGGTAGGCCGGACCATAGGAATTGATCTTCTCAATCTGCCGCTCGACCGCCACCGCATCGCGCGCATTCACCGGCGAGTTGATCGCGAAATACTGACCCGGCGGCAGCGCGCTTGCCGCAATGATCGCCATCAACGCCACCAACATTTCGGTCACCATCGCCCCATAACCGACGACCCGCACATCACGCTCGCGACCAAGCAACTTCGGCGTCGTACCGGATGAGATCAAGGCATGGAATCCGCTCACCGCACCACACGCGATGGTGATGCACACAAATGGAAACACCGGCCCTGGCACGACAAATCCGCTGCCGTCGATGAACGGCGTCGCCGCCGGCATCTTCAACTCGGGCATCGCCAACACGATGAAAATTCCCAGCACCACCACCGTGCCAAGCTTCATGAAGGTGCTCAAATAATCGCGCGGCGCCAACAGCAACCACACCGGCAAAACGGATGCGGCAAAACCGTAAATCATCACTGCCCACGCAAGATCCTTCGCTTCCCAACGCAGCGCATGATTCCACGAATCGGGCAAATATTTTCCCGCCACCACCGCTAGTATAAGTCCGAGCACACCAATCAACGAGGCACCGGTCACCCGCATCATGCCGGTCTTGATCAACAAGCCCATCACCATCGCCAAAGGAATCGTCGCCGCGATCGTGAAAAGCCCCCACGGGCTTTCTGCCAAGGCTTTGACCACCACCAAGCCCAGCACCGCGAGCAAAATGGTCATGATTGCCAACAGCGACACCATCGCCACCAAGCCTACAAACGGATGCACCTCCTCCTTGAGCATCTGACCCAGCGATTTGCCATTGCGCCTCATACTCGCAAGCAACACCACCGCATCATGCACGCCACCACCGAGTGTCGCGCCGATCAGAATCCACAATGTCCCGGGCAAGTATCCAAACTGCGCCGCCAGCACTGGCCCCACCAAGGGCCCCGGCCCGGCGATCGCCGCAAAATGATGACCAAATACCACCCACTTCGGCGTCGGCACGAAGTCCTTGCCGTCCGCACAGGTGTGCGCCGCCGTCGCGCGTTGATCGTCGATGGCCAACACCTTCGCCACCAACCACGCACTGTAAAAACGATAGGCAACCGCAAAGGTGCAAACACCTGCCACGACCAGCCAAATTGCATTCACAGGCTCACCCCGCTGAAAAGCCGCCACCCCCACCGCAAAGGCCCCCAACAGAGCAATCATCAGCCACAACATGACACGCAAAATTTTCATGATTCGCCATCGATATCGACCTGCCGCCAAGCTGCCAAGAAAGATCACGCGCCTCCTTGCCAAAGCACCCACTACATGGGAAACCCGATCATGCCACTCCCCATGCGATTTCTGCTGCCACTCTTGCTGATTCCCTCCTGCACGCCCTACGAACCAGCAACTGCCCCGCATCAAAAGAAATCAACATCAGCACCGCCAGCACCAGCTTCGATCACTCCAACACCCATCACCGAAGCATCAAAAATTCTCGAGCACCCCCAGCCGCTTACTGCCCCCACCCTCGTCGTGCGCAACCTGCCGGAGTTTAATCTCGAAGGTGTCGCATTCGATTCCAGAACCCATCGCCTCCGCGTCGTCGATCAAACCAACGGCCCAGGCACACGCTTCCTCGATGCAGCCGAGGCCGGCACTTCCAACAACGCACTCGCCGCGATCAACGCCGGATTTTTCACCCCCGAAGGCGAACCGCTCGGGCTGCTGACCTCCAAAGGAAAGTCATCAGGCTCATGGAACTCGGCCACCTCGATCGGCAGCGCCCTCTGGCACGAATCCCATTCCGGCATCTCACGCATCAGCCGCCGCAGCGAAACCAATCCGGCCACTGCCAAACAAATGCGCGAATCCCTGCAATCCGGCCCGATGCTCATCGATCGCGGCCACGCAGTGAGCGGCCTCGAATCCGATAAGACCAGCGCGCGCAGTTTCATCGCATGGGACGGCGGTACTCGCTGGTTCATCGGCCGCACATCCCCCTGCCCGCTCAACACCCTCGCCGCTACCCTCGCCTCCGGCAAACACTGCGGTTGGAAAATCCAGCGCGCCATGAACCTCGACGGCGGCCGCTCCTCCGACCTCTGGATCTCCTCCCGCGTCAGCGGCGGCCCACTCACCTCACGCCCACCATGGAACCGCCCGGTGCGCAATTTCCTCATCCTCGTGCCGCGTTGATCCCCTACGCGATCGCGGAAAAATGGATTTCCCCCTTGGAATGCTGCGCTCCGTCTACTAGAGTCATACCAATCACAAAAAATGCGCACTCGTCGATACGCTCAATTTTTTCTGACCATGGCATTGACCCTTGTCATGGTGGCCTGCGCATCGCGTGAAACCCAACCCACCCACGAGCCAGAAAATCGCAAATCTGCCATCACCTCGACGTTCAAAAAAATGGCCATCGTGAAGATGCCAAAATTTGCAATGCCAAGACCCTTTTGGGAGCCGAAAGTTAAAATCGTCGAGCCACGGGCGAAGGACCTGAAGGACCTGCCAAGCGGCTATGAACTCGCCATGGCCTACCGCAAAAAACAAAGCGGCATGTTCTGGATCGTCGGTGGTCCAGTCGATTTTAAGGAACCCGACCTGCCAACGCCTGGTCTTGATCTGGATGATGGCTTGCTACCACCGCTGCCCCAGTGACTTGACCCTCCAGAGATTGAGGGCCGACCTTGCCATTACCGGCTTGATCCACCCGCGTCTGTGAAGGATCATTTGTCCATGATTCGCTCGGTTCTGGCCCGCTTTGGCTTTTGCCTTTTCTTCATCAGCCTCGTCTCGTCATGCGGCGGCAACCCACCACCTCGCGCCATCCCTCGCGGTGAAGCCTACCGCCAACCGATCAACAATACCGGCGTCTCGGCTCCCACCCCGATACCGCGCAACCCGCCGCCACCCATCGTCGGCGAAAGCGCGCTAGTGCTGGATGTGCAAAGCGGCCGCGTGCTGTACGCCAAAAATGCCGACATCCCTCGCGCGGTCGCCAGCACCCAGAAAATCATCACCGCACTCTGCGTGCTCGACACGGGCAATGTCGATAAGCCGGTCACCATTGCTCCCAGCGATCTCAACTGCGAACCCACTCGCCTCAATGTGAAACCGGGCGATGTCTACACCCGCCGCGAACTCCTCAAGGTTCTCATCGTCAAAAGCGCCAATGACATTGGCCGAGCACTCGCCCGCGATGTCGGCGGCGATCAGGAGACTTTCGCCATGCTCATGAACCGCAAGGCTGCCTCACTCGGCATGCGCAACTCGCACTTCCGCAATCCCCACGGTCTCACCGAGCCAGGTCAGTACTCAACCGCTCGCGACATGGCCATCGCCGCCCGCGCCGCCTACCGCAGCCCGCTCATTCGCGCCTACGCCAGCACGAAGTCATTTACCTTCCGCTTCAACGACGGCCGTACTCGATTGCTCGAAAACACCAACAAGGTCCTCAAGACATTGCCCTACTGCAATGGCCTCAAAACCGGCACCACCAACGCCTCCGGCCGCTGCCTAGTGTCCAGCGGATCCCTCGGCGGGCGCTCGGTGATCGTGGTCGTGCTGAAGTCGAACACGCCCAACATCTGGACGGATTCAACCAAACTGCTTCGCTGGGCACTCGAGTCATCACCATCCTAAAAACACATCCCGCCGATCGCCACGCCAATTCATATGTCTAAGCCTTCGGAGGAGCTCGCCCAACTGCACGCCCATGGTCTCGAGCGAACCCTGCAAGCTCTCGACTCACCCGCAGGCATCCGCGTAAGCCGCAACGGAATAACATTGTGGAACTTCGCGTCGAACGACTATCTCGGCCTCGCATCGCACCCGTCCATCACCGAGTCATTCATCGAGGGCATTAAAAAATTCGGTGCCGGCTCGACCGCCTCACGCCTCATCTGCGGCACCCTCCCCCCGCACCAGCAACTCGAGTCATCCCTCGCCGAAGCAAAACAATCAGAAGCCGCGCTCACCTTCAGCTCAGGCTTCGCCACCGCCCTCGGCACCATCCCTGCGATCGTCGGCAAAAGCGATTTCGTCCTACTCGACAAACTTTGCCACGCCTGCCTCATCGACGCCGCCAAACTCTCCGGCGCCACGATCCGCGTGTTCCCCCACAACGATCTCGCGAAGCTGAAATCTTTGCTGTCTTCAGTCCGCGCAAAATCGCCCAACGCACAAATCCTCGTCGCCACGGAATCAGTCTTCAGCATGGATGGCACGATCTGCCCGCTCACACCCATGCTTGACCTGGTCGAAGCCTTCGATGCGATGCTCCTGCTCGATGAAGCCCACGGCTTCGGCGTCCTCGGCCCCACCGGCATGGGCCTTGCCGAAGAGGAAAATGTCGCCCACCGCATCACTTTCCAAATGGGCACCCTCAGCAAGGCCGCAGGCCTCTCTGGCGGCTACCTTTGCGCGTCGCATGATTGGATCAAACTCCTCGTCAACAAGGCTCGCTCATTCATTTACTCAACCGCTCCGCCTCCGGCAATCCTCAGCGCTGCACTCACATCCCTGCACATCATCCGCTCCACCGAAGGCTCGGCACTGCGCCAAAAACTGCGCGAAAACATCGCCACTCTCACATCCAGCGATTCCAAAATTCCGATCATCCCCCACATCCTCGGATCCAACGAAGCAACACTCTCCTCCGCCAACTCACTCATCGACGCTGGCTTCCTCGTCCCTGCGATCCGCTTCCCCACCGTCCCGCGCAACACTGCACGACTCCGCATCAGCCTCTCCGCCGCACACCCACCAGAAGCAATCAAATCTCTGGCTGCCTCGCTCTTTGACGGGAACTTATCTCCTAAAGCTCCGCTCCAATTCGACGGGCCTTTTTCCTAAGCGCACTCGTCGACCTTGACGCGAAACGCCCTCAAAAAACCTTCGAGAGCACGCGCGAATCCCGGCCGCTTGCTTCGTATTGCTGACGCCGCAACGCAGGCAACACTTCAAGCGTCGCCTCGCTGTAACCAAGACGGTGAATGAAGAAATCTGCCGCACGATTGCTCAAGGCAAACACACGCGGAATGCCGCGACCTTTGGCAACTTCCTCAGCATGCTTCACCAACTCGATGCCATATCCACGCCGCTCGTGCGCCTGCTTGACATACAAGCAGGCAACCTCCGCACAGGACTCCGTAGGATAATCGTGCAACGCCACGCAACCGACAACGTTGTCGTCGATCGCCAAGACATAAAAGTCGCCGATCTTTGACTGAATGTCTTCATAGGTTCGCTCGACCAATTTTGTCCGGCGCACCGACCTGCCAATCATGCCTAGCAATTCGGGAATGTCCTCCTCCCGCAAAGGCCGAATCACACGATAACTGTCGGCATGCACCATGGTGCCCACACCTTCGTTGGAAAACAATTCATCAACCAGTACGCCCTGGCGCCGGCCATTGAGCACATGCACCCGCGGCACCCCGCTCACACACGCCTTCGCCGCCGCTTTCAGCAGCACCGCACCTGCCTCATCCGTTCGAGCAACCAACGACTCAGCTTCCGCCGCGCGAATCGCATGCGCCGGATGACCATCAATCAATATCGCCTCTTCGAGCAGCGTGATGATCTTTGCCACGCCGATGCCCTTTGCAAAATCCACCACCGCCCCGTCCAGCGGGCCCACCAAAGAAGCATCGATCACCGCCGATTGGCCTCGACCTAAAATTTCCATCACCTCGCGCACCGCTCCGGGGTCCGCAATCGGACGCGTCACCCTCGCCGCCATAATCTCGCATTCCAGCGTCCAGTCGTACAAATCCTTCAGATCTCCGCCCAAAACCCCCAACACCAGCTTCACGCCCAAATCCTCCAACACCGCCAAATCGAGCAGCGTTTCTGCCACCGCAGGCTCCGGCAGCAATCCGGCCTCCACCAAGACAAGGAATACCTTTCCCCGAAACTGGGGAATGTACTGCAGAACTTCTCTCACATCACTCGACTGGGCCACGGAGCTTTCCTATCAAATCAGCCTCCTGCGGCAAGCGCGGGTTTGCCAACAATGAGATTGGCTCGGAACATGATCCGTGCTTGATTGATCCCACATGCATCAGGAGCTCATGGATTTGCTCAAACGGCGCGAGGACGTGATCGCGGATCACTCGTGGCGCGATCGCGACCCATCTGCCCATCTCGATGCCCTGCGGGAGGTGTCGGAGGCCATCAGTGCTTGGCACTCGGAAAACCAAAAACAAATCGACCCCCAACTCCGCCATTACCTCCAAAAGGCCAGTTTCGCCAAAGCCCTCGTCCACCTCGAGTCTGCCAATCATTGAATCACTCCAAACTCTTGCCTCACCCATGAAACAACTCATCGCTGTCATCGTTGCTGGTCTCGCTGCCTACCTTGGCTACAAGTTCGAACCGCAACTTCGCTTCACTCTCACCGGCATCCCATACGGAGTCGGCCACAACCTTGCAGATGCACCGATTCTCGATATCGATCCCTCGACTCTTCGCCCCGATCAACTGCCCAAAGAAGTCACCATATTTGCCAATGTCCCATTCAGGGATTCAAGCACCGGCCTCACCGTCGATGTCCCAGCCGGCAGCAAACACCGCTTGGTGCGTATCGAGGGCGTCGATCTTGTCATCGAAGTCAGAGGCACCTCATACCGCATCACAATTCCAATCTCAAAAACCGACTTGATGCAGCAGCTCTCACAAATGTCCATCTCGCCCCCTGAGCCACCGCCTGCCGAAGAACCCATCAAATCACCAGAACCTGTCGAAAAGGCTGAGCCCGCCGAAAAAAAAGAGGCACCTTCCGGGATTGCTGAAACCGCTCCACCAAGCGTGGAATCAACTCCGGTCGATCCACTCAAAGTGATGCGAGAAAACCTTCAAAGTGGAAAAATCAAGGAATTCAATGTCGACCAAGTCGTCAATTGGAACCAAGGAGGAACCGAAACGATCGACGGGGAGACTTATGACACCGCAAGCGTCAGTTACGAAACCGACACGATCCTTGGACGCAAAACCATGCAGGCGAAAGCACTCATTCGCAACGGCACAGTCGAAAAGTGGATTTGGGCGAAGAGCGGCATTGAAATCAAGTAAGCAGTCTACTTGATCTGACTCCCCAACATCCTCGCCCGCATGCTTTGCAGCGGCGATTCGATCCAACGCCACGAGGCCAGAGCCATGGCCCATGTGATCAGGGCAAAAATCGCCACCTTCAACAAGGCTGGGACGCCATTCTCAAACCAACCATTCCATAAAAACGGCATGATCTTTCCCGCAACCATGGGCGCGAGATTGTGAAACAGATAAATGCCGTATGAGAGCTGACCGATCCGCAGCAAGTGCGGCCATTCAAGAAATTTTCCCAGCGCCCCGCGAAATCCAATCGAGCCGCTGGCGATAAATCCACACAGCGCAATCGCCAACAGTGTTTGCTGCAAAAATCGCAAACCAACCACCGGGCCACCCAGGGCGTGACTGATAAAAAACGCAAGGTATCCTGCAAATCCTAACATCGACACCCAACGCAAGGCAGTCGATTCCAAGGGCAGACCGCGCCAACGCGCGATCGCCATCAAAGCCCCCACTCCAAAGTAGTCGAGACATGAAATGGTCAACACTTCGGGCCTCACACACCACGCTAGCATGTGATCGTTGAAATGCCGGGCAATCGGGCCAAGCGCGGCAAAGATGCATACCGCAGGCAAAATCATGCAGCGGGGCAACCACCAAATCACCAAGGGCCAGATCAGATAAAATTGCTGCTGCATCGAAAGCGACCAAAAGTGATTGGTGCCCGCAGGCCACGCCTCGAGAAATGCCATGTGAATGTTGGACAGGTGCGCCACATACCATGGCCAAGCCGCAAGCATATCAGGAGCACGCACCAACCACGCAACCAATAAGGCCACGTAATAAGGTGCCAAAATCCTCAAGCCACGCCGTACCTGGTAGACCCACATCATTTTTCCGCGCCATGCCACACCACTTGCCTCACCACGATCGCGCTCACGCAACAAGGAGCCGGTGATCAGGTATCCGGTCATCACCAAAAAGAAGAACAAAAAGACCTCGAACGGAAACCAACGACTCCAAGAGCCCGGCCGCCAGTGATCCCAACAAATCGCCAAAATCGCGACCGCCCTCAAGCCATCCAGTTGCACCGCTCGCCCGTTCACTCACTCCGAAAAACCATGATTTCCCGGCCAATGCACGCGTTTAGCAGCAACAAACTCACAAATACTTGTCCGTCACTGCTCCCTCACTCGCTGTCGAGACGAGCTTGGCATATTTCGCAAGCACACCGCGTGTGTAGCGGGGCT
>JAPOLH010000160.1 GCA_029977225.1 Verrucomicrobiaceae bacterium
GAGGAGCATGAGGAGGCGCTGCGCTTATATTTGCAACTGCAACTGCGGGAGACGGCGCGGCAGGAGGAGGAGCAGGTGCCGGGTCCACTTCCATCGTCGTTTGTTCTTTCTCGCGAGTTTCGTACTTTTCTTGCTGCTGTTTCTCCTCTTCGTCTTTGGCGTCGACGGTGGACATCCTCTTCTTTTCTCTCTCTCTCTCTCTCTCTCTCTCTTTCGGAGAGAGAATTCCCTTGCGTGTGCTTGTTTTGTGGAGAAAAAACACCTTCTCGAAAAAATTCCCTCCTCTGCTCCTCTGCTCCACTGCTCGCACTCGCACTCGCGCCCAAACGCGCATCAAACGCACAAAAAACAGACAAACTGCCTCGCGCACGACGAGACAAATATACGCACGCACACGCCCTCATAAAAAAAGGAAAGAACTTCGAGCGCGCACGCACATCATGACGTCATTTTTAGCGTCTACCTTCTCGTCGTCGTTCGCGGCTTCTTCTTCTTCTTCTTCTTCTTCTCTTTTCTTTCGCGCGCGCGAACCGAAG
>JAPOLH010000161.1 GCA_029977225.1 Verrucomicrobiaceae bacterium
TTTCTCTCCCTCTCTCTCTCGACCTGCGAGATAAAAAAGACAGGCAGAATGATGAAGAAGCTCACGCGCGGAGAGAGCGACAAAGAGCGCGCGCGTTGTGTGCAATGCGCGCAGTTTTAAAACTCTCTCTCTTTCTTTCTGTATGTCGCACGCGTGCGAAATCTGTGAAAAATTTTTTCCTTTTCTTTTCTTTTTTTTTTCGCGAAACGCCAAAATTTAAAGAACAGGGAAAAAAAACACAACTCGAGATCAAAAGCTAGACAATATATTTTCATATCTCTTTCTCTCTCTCTCTCTTTCTCTTTCTCTCTCGCCAACCGCGATATGGACGAGGCGAAGCGCGCGGTTTGCGCCGCCTTGCGCGGGGCGCGCGCGGGAACTTTAGCGTTTGCCGAAGACGCAAAGTCGGGTTCCTCTGGAGCTTCCTCTTCCTCTTCCTCCTCGTTGGTTTTCGCGAAGCTTTCAAACACCCTCGGGGAGTGTCTCGAAAAAATGAAAGCGCGCGACGTGTTGTCGCTGCCGATATTGGACGTGG
>JAPOLH010000162.1 GCA_029977225.1 Verrucomicrobiaceae bacterium
TTCGACGCGTCTTCGGTGTTGCCAACGTTTAAGTGGAAGTTGAAGAACTTGTATTTTTTGATTGGAGAGTACGAGAAGCGAGAGATAGGAGGTGCTCCTCGTCATTGTTCGATGTCCTCGACGTCTTCGACGCCGTTCTCTATTTTAAGTAACGGCGTTTTACGCATAAGGATAGCGATAAACGCGAGCGGCTTGGATGTGAACGCGTACCACGAAGCCGCAAAGATTAGAGAGGAATTTTTGCGGTAGAAACACACAAAGAGAAAGAGAGAGAGAGAGAGAGAGAGAGGAAGACTTGTGCATGTGAAAGAGAGAATAGAACTTAGCTGCTTGCATCTAGATGGTATGTATCAATAATTATGGTTTTAAATGTGTGCTAAAAAAATACAGGTCGGCAACGCTCTCTCTCTATAAATACGAACTTTTTTATTTGGCGGTGGATGTTTTCAATAACGCGCTCACAGTCTCCCCGAACCAACGCAACGAGACTGTCCCACCATTACGATGGTGGCTCACGCTCACCAACGC
>JAPOLH010000163.1 GCA_029977225.1 Verrucomicrobiaceae bacterium
GTGACAACTTCATCTTTAAGATTACTAACACTAGTGGTTAAATTATTATTTTGTGTTTTTAATGAGTTAACTTCGCTTTGAAGTGCTTTGTTTGTTACTGATGTTGTTTTTGCAGCCATATTGACTCTCCTGTTAAAATCCGTCGCAATTTGCAAAAACATAGCTAACTACGACTATATAACTTATTATTATACCCAACATTGAGTATTTGTAAAATTTTTCTTTAAATTCCATGATAATATTATTCCTAAGCCTCCGGACAGATTCGAACTGACGACCTGCTGATTACAAATCAGCTGCTCTACCAACTGAGCTACAGAGGCATTATTTTTTTAATAGTTTTAATAACTTCTTGCAAAGAGCTACTATTATTTTATTCCTATCAAAGAAAATGTTTAATTCATCTAGAGAAGCCATTGATTTAATTTTGTTAATTTCTTTAACAGTTAAATTGTCTAAATCAATTTTCTCCGTTTTTTTCATTTCTGCGTCCAGAATAATTTACCCTGATACGTTTTATGAGG
>JAPOLH010000164.1 GCA_029977225.1 Verrucomicrobiaceae bacterium
CGCACCTGCACCACACCCCCACCGCACCCCCACCGCACCTCCGCCGCACCTCCGCCGCATCTCCGCCGCATCCCCAGGTGACCTCGATCTCGGCGGCGATGGAGATGGCGACGCCGCGCACCGCAGCCTTCATGCTCGACCGCTTCGGCCTCCAGCCGGACGCGGGCGAGGACGAGCGCTGCCTCCTCGTCAACCCCGCAATCTTCCGCGACGACGCGCCCGCGCCCACCGCGCGGCGCGGCGGCGGCGCGACGGCGGCGGCGGCGGCGGCGACGACGACGACGACGGCGGCGCGTTTGACATTGAGGATTTGCTGAGCGACGACGACGACGACATCGTCGTCGACCTCGACGCCGCCGCGATGGCTCTGCTGGACGGCCGGCGGCTGGACCAGCTGCCGAAGGGCCTGCCCGCGGCGATGGTGGCGGACATCCAGCGCGCGATCGAGGCGCGGGGGATGGGGCGCGCGGTGTTTCCCGACGACGGCGGCGACGACGACGACGCGTCCGCCTCGGAGGACG
>JAPOLH010000165.1 GCA_029977225.1 Verrucomicrobiaceae bacterium
AACATTCTCACCATCGGCACCGGCATGGAGGAGCACAACAACTACGCTGTTGATTTCATCAACGCCACGCGCGAGATCAAGCGCCTCTGCCCCGGGTGCAAGATTTCCGGCGGCGTCTCCAACCTCGCCTTCTCCTTCCGCGGCAACGAGCCCGTGCGCCGCGCGTTCCACTCGGCGTTCCTGTACCACGCCTGCAAGGCGGGCATGGACATGGGCATCGTGAACTCGCAGCAGGTGGAGGAGGACGTGTACGAGAAGATCGACAAGGAACTCCTCAAGCACGTCGAGGATGTGATGTTCAACCGTCACCCCGACGCCACGGAGGCCATGCTCAACTTCGCCGCGAAGCTGGACCCTAAGTCCAAGCCCTGCGCGCTCAAGTATAAGGATGGCTCCGGCCCTGCCGCTCCCGCCTTCGTCGCGACCCCCAAGCAGAACTACACCACCGAGAACAAGATCGCGCCGAAGCCCGCGTCCGAGCTCCCTCCCGTGCCCAAGTACGCGAAGTGGGTCGAC